>JAUNPZ010000057.1 GCA_030536455.1 Lachnospiraceae bacterium
CTCCATTCGTTTCACTTGCCTTACACACCCCGCCGATTTCCTTTTTCCCTCGTTCGGCGCGTCATCGCTTAAACGCTTTAAACTTTTAAAGTTTTTTTTCTTTCACCCTATTGTCTTTTGCGCTTAACTATATTATAATGGTTCAATAGTTTCAGGTCAAATTACAAATGACTTACATTATTTAAAATTAAATAACAATTTCGGGAATTGTTTCGGTTTTTCAGCTGAATCCCGAATTGCTGTCAATGTTTATGGAGGTATCAAAATGGGATTTGATTTCATTACCAAGCTGCCGACCCCGGCAGAAATCCGTGAGCAGTACCCGCTTCCTTTGGAGCTGGCTGCGATAAAGAAGGAACGTGACGAGGAAATTGCAAAGGTGTTCACCGGTGAAAGCGATAAATTCATCTTAATCATCGGCCCCTGCTCCGCTGACAATGAAGATTCCGTCTGCGATTATGTAAATCGTCTGGCAAAGGTGCAGGAAAAGGTGGCCGATAAAATCATCATCATTCCCCGCGTCTACACCAACAAGCCGCGAACCACCGGCGAGGGCTACAAGGGCATGCTCCACCAGCCGGATCCGGAGAAGAAGCCCAACATGCTGGAGGGCATTCTGGCCATCCGGCATATGCACATGCGTGTGTTAAGAGAAACCGGTTTATCCACCGCCGACGAGATGCTTTACCCGGATAACCTCCGCTACTTATCAGACATGATGTCCTATGTGGCAGTAGGCGCCCGTTCGGTTGAAAACCAGTATCACCGCCTGGTATCCAGCGCTATCGACGTGCCGGTTGGCATGAAGAACCCCACCAGCGGCGATTTATCCGTTATGCTGAACTCCGTTTACGCGGCCCAGCACGGCCATGACTTCATCTTCCGTGGCTGGGAGGTCAAGTCTGAGGGCAATCCCCTGACCCATACCATCCTGCGCGGCGCGGTCAACAAGCACGGCCAGTGCATTCCAAACTACCATTTCGAGGACCTGGAGCTTTTACTCCAGCTCTATAATGAAAGAGGAAACCTGCAGCATCCGGCCTGCATCGTGGATACCAACCACTCCAATTCCAGCAAAAAATACATGGAGCAGATTCGTATTTCCAAGGAAGTGCTTCACAGCCGCCGCCATGCACCTGAAATCCGTGATTTCGTCAAGGGTCTGATGATCGAAAGCTACATCGAACCAGGCGCACAGAAAATCGGCGAGGGCTGCTACGGAAAATCCATTACCGACCCATGCCTGGGATGGGAGGATTCCGAAAAACTGATTTACGAAATCGCAGAAGGACTGGTTTAAAGAAGCAGCGCAAAACCATGTACCACAAAAGCCGCCAGCCATGCAATCCCGCACTGCCCCACTGCAACAAGCACCGCCCATTTTCCCCCAAGCTCCTGCTTGATGGAAGCAACGGCTGCCACGCAGGGGGTATAGAGCAGGCTGAACACCAGGAGGGCGGCCGCATCTGCCAGACTCATGATGGACATAAGCGCCTCCGTGGAGCCGAACAGCACGGACAAGGTGGACACCACGCTTTCCTTTGCCATAAAGCCGGAAATCAGCGCGGTGGAAATCCTCCAGTCCCCGAAGCCCAGAGGCGCAAACAGCGGCGCAATCACTCCGGCCATGGCCGCCAGCATACTGTCCTTCGAATCCGCCACCATATTCAGACGCACATCGAAGCTCTGCAGGAACCAGATTAAGATGGTAGCCACGAAGATTACCGTAAAGGCTCTCTGCAGGAAGTCCTTCGCCTTCTCCCAGAGAAGCTGTCCCACATTCTTTGCCCCCGGCATCCGGTAGTTTGGAAGCTCCATAACAAACGGAACCGGCTCTCCCTTAAACATGGTGCCGTTCATCAGCAGCGCCGTCAGAATTCCCATCAGAATACCAAAGAAATACAGTCCAATCATCACCAGCGCCCCGTGCTTCGGGAAAAATGCCGCTGTAAAGAAAGCATAGATCGGAAGCTTGGCCGAGCAGCTCATAAACGGTGTCAGCAGAATGGTCATCTTCCGGTCACGCTCGGAGGATAAGGTACGGCTTGCCATCACACCCGGAACGGTACAGCCGAAGCCAATCAGCATCGGCACGATGCTCCGGCCGGACAGGCCGATTTTCCGAAGCAGCTTATCCATGATAAAGGCCACTCTCGCCATATAGCCGCTGTCCTCCAGCATGGAAAGGAAGAAGAACAGGGTCACGATAATCGGGAGGAAGCTTAACACGCTGCCCACACCGTTAAAGATACCGTCGATGACCAGGGAATGAAGGGCTTCATTCACATGCATTCCGGCCAGCGCAGCATCTGCGGCTGCCGTCAGACGCTCCACACCCGATTTCAGAATGCCCTGAAGAGCCGCTCCGATTACGTTGAAGGTCAGCCAGAACACCAGACCCATAATACCGACAAAGGCCGGGATTCCGGTGTATTTTCCCGTAAGAATCTTATCCATGCGGCGGCTGCGGATGCGCTCCCTGCTTTCGTGGGGCTTGATGACCGTCTTCCCGCAGACCTTCTGTATGTAGGCAAAACGCATGCTGGCCATGGCGGATGCCCGGTCCATGCCGCTCTCCTCCTCCATCTGCTGGCTGATATGCTCTAACATCTCCTTCTCATTCCCGCTCAGTTCCAGTTTTTCTAACACGAGCTGGTCATTCTCCGCCAGCTTGCCTGCCGCAAACCGCACCGGAATCCCGGCCTGTTCCGAATGGTCCTCAATCAGATGCATGATGCCGTGAATACAGCGGTGTACCGCCCGCTCTGCCCGTTCTGAGCCGTCTCCCTGGCAGAAATCCACCTTTCCGGGGCCTTCCTGATATCTGGCCACATGAACCGCATGCTTCACCAGCTCTTCGATGCCCTCATTTTTTGCCGCAGAGATGGGAATCACCGGAACGCCAAGAAATGCCTCCATCTCATTTACCAGAACCGCGCCTCCGTTTTCCCGCACCTCATCCATCATATTCAGCGCCACGACCATGGGAATCTCCAGTTCCATCAGCTGCATGGTCAGATACAGGTTCCGCTCCATATTTGTCGCATCGATGATGTTGATAATGCCCTTCGGCTTCTCATTCAGCAGAAATTCACGGGTCACAATCTCCTCGCTGCTGTACGGCGACATGGAATAAATACCTGGAAGGTCGGTGATGCGGGTATTGGGATAACCCTTAATCGCGCCGTCCTTCCGGTCTACGGTAACACCTGGGAAATTTCCCACATGCTGATTGGAGCCGGTCAGCTGGTTAAACAGCGTGGTCTTTCCGCAGTTCTGGTTTCCCACCAGCGCAAAGGTCAGGGTTTCGCTTTCCGGAAGCGGATTCTCCCCCTCCTTCTTGTGGTATTTTCCGCCCTCTCCGTAACCCGGATGGCTGATGCGGACCCGGCGGGCCTGGGGATGCCGGTCAGAAGCAGCCGGCGCCTTGTCCTCCTGCTTTGTATATTCTCCATTCTCCATCTCCGCAATCTCAATCTGCTGCGCGTCTGCCAGACGGATGGTCAGCTCATATCCGTGAATCCGCAGCTCGATGGGGTCTCCCATGGGCGCGTATTTCACAACCGTCACCTCCGTTCCCTGAATCAGTCCCATATCCAGAAAATGCTGGCGCAGCGCTCCGCTGCCGCCTACCGCGCGGATTACCGCCGTTTTTCCAATCTGTAATTCCTTTAATGTCATCGTCGTTTTCTCCTTCAAACCTTAATTCGGCATCCGCCTCCGCACCGGCTGCAGTCCCCGCCGCAGGAAAAGGCTCTGCCGTTCTTTTTATTGCGAATCATAACCCGGAGCGCCGCTGCCGCCAGGATAAGCAGAAGCGCGCCTGTAAAAAATGTTCCCATAAAAATCTCCTTTCTCAAGATGCTTTCATGGCAATTCATATGCCGTGAAGCAGACTGACAGAAGCAGCCGCTTCGGTTCTCTTATGAAGTTAGTATAAACTAACCAGTATTAGAAGTCAATAACCTGTTTTCACAAAAAAATACCCTGACCCCAGCCGCCTATCAAGCACATTGTCCTTTTTCACGTCTGTCCGTCAGGGTATCTTTCGTTATTATCTTTTTATCTTCATCCCGCCAGCGCCGTAATTCCAAAGTATGCAATCACGATAATGCCCAGCACAATCCGGTAATATCCAAAAAACTTAAAGTCATGGTTCCGGATATATCCCATCAGGAACTTGATGGAGTATACGGACACCAGGAAAGCGATGACCATGCCAAGCAGCATGTAGAACACCTGCGGTCCGGTAAACATGTTTCCGTTCAGGAAGAATTTCACAATCTTTAACAGGCTGGCGCCGAACATCACCGGTACGCCCAGGAAGAAGGAGAATTCTGCCGCCGCGCTTCTGGAGCAGCCCAGAATCATCGCGCCTAAGATGGTGGCGCCGGAACGGGAGGTTCCGGGAATCAGGCTCAGAAGCTGAAACAGGCCGATGTACAGGGCCGTCTGGAAGGTAATCTGGCTGGTCTTCTGAATCGGAAACGTCACGTTCTGGTTCCGGGTTTCCAGAAGGATAAACAGAATACCATAGAGAATCAGCATCGCCGACACCACATAGGCATTCATCAGATGCTCATCCATCCAGTCATTAAACAGGATGCCCAGAACCGCCGCCGGAAGGCAGGCCACGATAATCTTCATCCATAGAATCAGCGTATTCCGTCTCGCCGCCGGTTTTTTCCTGCGGGAAAATGGGTTCAGCTTGTCAAAATACAGCAGGGCCACCGCCAGAATGGCACCCAGCTGAATCACCACAAAAAACACATCCAGGTAGGCCTTGGGCTGGTCCATATGGATGATCTCATCCACCAGAATCATATGTCCGGTGCTGCTGATGGGGAGCCATTCGGTAAAGCCCTCCACGATGCCCTGAACGATTACTTTTAATGTCTCTACAAAACTCATACAATTCCTTTCTCTCGTCCCCGGTTATTCGCAGGAACGCACATTCTCAATCTGCCAGTCAATGGGTTCCAGTCCATGCTCCTTTAAAAATTCATTGGTCCGGCTGAAATGCCGGCATCCAAAGAATCCCCGGTATGCAGACAGCGGGCTTGGATGAGGCGCTTCCAGTATCAGATGCTTCGGATTGTTTAACATCGCCTTCTTCATCTGCGCCGGCCGGCCCCACAGCAGAAAGACGATGGGACGGTCCTGCTCGTTCAGCACCCGGATGGCTGCATCCGTAAATTCCTCCCAGCCGATATTCCGGTGGGAATTCGCCGCATGCGCCCGGACCGTGAGAACCGTGTTCAGCATCAGAACCCCCTGGTCCGCCCATTTTTTCAGATAACCGTTATCCGGCACAAAGCATCCTAAATCATCCTGAAGCTCCTGATAAATATTCACCAGAGACGGCGGGATATCCACATCCGGTTTCACCGAAAAGCAGAGGCCGTGGGCCTGCCCGTCACCGTGATAAGGGTCCTGCCCCAGAATCACTACTTTCACCTTATGCAGAGGAGTAAATGCATTAAAGATATCGTCCGGCGCAGGGAAAATCTGCCGGGTTTCGTATTCCTTTTTGACCGTCTGATAAAGCTGGCGGTAATACGGCTTGGAAAATTCACCGCTCAGCGGCTCCAGCCAGTCGTTCGCAATCGCTGCCATCGCGTTCCCCTTCTTTCGTATTTTCATTCTTTCTTGCTTTCATTCTTACTTCTTTTCGTTCTTTCTTCTTTTCATTCTTTCACGATTTCATTCTTTCCTGCCCGCATACGGGCCGTCCAGACTTTCACATCGTTTTGGTTCTTCTACAGCCGCACGGAAACACCCCGTCCGTCCAGATACTGCTTCAAATCCCGGATTTCCAGTTCTTTATAATGGAACAGCGAAGCCGCCAGGGCCGCATCCGCCTTTCCCACGGTCAGCGCATCGTAAAAATGCTCCATATTCCCGGCGCCGCCGGATGCAATCACCGGGATGGACACATTCTCCGCGATGGCCGCCGTCAGCTCATTATCATAACCGGCCTTCGTCCCGTCACAGTCCATACTGGTCAGAAGAATCTCTCCCGCGCCCAGCCGGTCCACGGTCCTGGCCCACTCCACCGCGTCGATGCCCACATCAATCCGGCCTCCGTTTTTATAAATGTTCCAGCCGGTCCCGTCCGCCCGGCGCTTGGCATCAATGGCCACCACCACGCACTGGCTGCCGAATTTGTCCGCCGCCTGGGAAATCAGCTCCGGATTGTTGATGGCCGAGGAGTTAATGGAAATCTTATCGGCCCCCTCCCGGAGAAGCATTCGAAAGTCCTCTACTGTGCGGATTCCGCCGCCTACGGTAAATGGGATAAATACCGTTTCTGCCACTCTCCGCACCATATCCACCACTGTATTTCTGGCATCGGAGGTAGCGGTAATATCTAAAAATACCAGTTCATCGGCCCCCGCCCTATCATAGGCGGCGGCAATCTCCACCGGGTCTCCTGCATCCCGCAGGTTTACGAAGTTCACGCCCTTCACCACCCGGCCGTTTTTCACATCTAAACAAGGAATGATTCGTTTGGTAAACATGGCGCCTCCTTATGTAAGCTCGATAAAATTCTTTAAAATATGAAGTCCCACATCGCTGCTCTTCTCCGGATGGAACTGGCAGGCGAAGACATTGCCCCGCTCAACAGAGGCATGAATCCGGGTGCTGTACTCCGTGGAGGCCGCCACCATGGACTCATCAGCTGCCTTCAGATAATAGGAATGGACAAAATATACATACGCCCCATTCTCAATCCCCTGAAACAGCTTCGCTCCCGGCGTAATCTCCAGGGAATTCCACCCCATGTGAGGGATTTTCAGTCCCGGAGCATCCGGTATCCGCAGAATCTCTCCCGGAAGAACGCCAAGTCCCTCCACGCCCCGGCTCTCCTCGCTTCGCTCAAACAAGAGCTGAAGTCCCAGGCAGATACCGAGAAACGGAGTTCCCTTCTCCACCACCTGATGAATCACATCCACCAGCCCATACTGATGAAGCTTTCCCATGGCATCCCCGAAGGAACCCACTCCCGGAAGAATGACTTTATCTGCGTTTAAGATGGTTTCGGCATCCCGGCTGATGACCGGATGCTCTCCCAGAGAAATCAGCGCCTTCTCCACACTTTTTAAATTTCCTGCATCGTAATCGATAATCGCTATCATAGCATCCCGTCCTTTTTGCCTGGTTTTTATCGCAGGCCACTCTTTCTTTCTGCCTGCATTTTATCGCAGACCGCTCTTTCCTGCTGCCTGCTGATTCATTACAGACTATATTTTATCACAAACCGCTTCCTGTCACAATCCGCTTTCCGAAATTTAACCTTCCTCATTTTGCAGAAGGAACCGCACCGAATTCGCCGCCACCGGCGTCGATTTTTCCTTAATCTCCGGCGTAGTCTGATAAAGCGTTTCATTCACCCGGAACATCCACGCCTTCTTATTAAAGAAGACCGTCTTCTCAAATGGCCAGCGGATGACGGTCGGCGTCAGAAAGCCTTCCCCCAGCTCCAATACCGCCAGCTCCCGGTTCAGGGTTGTGGACAGCCAGAGCTGATACTTCTTCCACAGGGGAAGGTAGCCCTCCTCGATATACGTCTCCGCCTTGATGGTATTCCCGGTCAGAGGCGCGCCGCAGTGCGGACAGACCTCATCCGGCACCTCCCCCTCCTCCCAGATATCCTTGGTACAGGCCTTCGAGCACTGCCGCCAGTGCACATTGCCGCAGGGAGCCACAATCCGCTCTCCGGAAAATTCCGTCTCATAGATGCTACCGTCCGTCAGCGTGGTCACAATAAAATAATCCTTATCCTTTATCAATTGATATAACGCATCATAAGCCTGCTTTACTTCCGCATTCCTTCCATCCAAAAATCCGCCCTCAGCCTTCCACTCACCGCCGATTCCAACTAACACCCGCTGGGCCTGGGCTATCTTCTCACGCACGATGAAATATTCCTCTTTCTGACAATCCGCCTGACTCATCCGTTCTCCTTCCAGTCTCTTTTCATCTTTTTGTTATGTTACAATTCAGCATCCGGTACATTCCTGAGTTGCCCGCGGCAGTTATGACGGCAGAATGAATGCTTAGCAGCTTCCGATGAGAGAACCTGAGTGACGGATTCTGTCCGTCTGTTTCACGGCGTATGGATGGCAATTTGAATCAGCAAAGCTGAACTGGAACAATTTCTTCTCCATTATAAAGGAGTTGTCTGTAAATTGCAAGAAAGCCCTGAGATAACTTTTCCTCTCAGAGCTTTTTATCCGATATTCTTATTGTCCTTCCGGTATTCCTTCGGTGACGTTCCATAGTAATCCCGGAAAATCCGGTGGAAATAGCTGGTGTTGTCATAGCCCACCGCCATGCTGATGTCCGCTATGGACGCCCTCGTATTTAAAAGCAGGTACGAAGCCTGATTCAGCCGCTTGATCTGGACCAGCTCCTTGTAGTTGCGCCCGGTCAGCTTCTTGATCATCCGGGACAGCCAGTACACGTTATAGCCGGACTCCTCGCAGAGCTGGCCGAGCTGCCCGTCCCGGTAATTGCCATCGATAAAACGAAGAACCTGAAGCAGCAGGTTCTCCTCAAAGGACCGGTCCGCCGTCTCCAGCTTGTCTGTATAATTCGTCAGCTGCATGAATAAAAGGCCCATGGTCGTCTGGTTCAGGATCCGGTCATTGGGCTGGTCCTTTAAGATGGTCCACACCATATTTTCCACCAGATTCTG
Organism: Lachnospiraceae bacterium; assembly: GCA_030536455.1. Classification (GTDB taxonomy): domain Bacteria; phylum Bacillota; class Clostridia; order Lachnospirales; family Lachnospiraceae; genus Caccovicinus. The sequence continues at coordinate 8,702 of JAUNPZ010000057.1, forward strand.
CACCGGAAGCACATCCGCCACATGAAAATGCAGATAATTGTCATATTTGTGGTCCGTGCACAGGCAGCCAACTAAAAAATCACGGAGCAGGTTCTCCTCCTCGCCCAGCATCTTAAAGGCCACATCAAAAAATTCCGGAAGAATGATAAAGTTAATCGCCAGGTCCCCCTCCTCCGCCGGAAAGATTTCCTGCTCGGCGTCCTGGTTCAAAAAAAGGAGTTCTCCCTCTTTCAAGATAATCTCCTTCTCATCAATCCGGTGTACGGTCTTTCCCTTGCACATGTAGATAACCTCTACATAATTATGCTTATGCTTCGGGAAATGAACGAAACGGGTATGCGGACGAATCTGAATCAGCTTTCCTGCATCCAGCATCTTCTTGCTGTCCACAATCAGCCGAGCATCTACCGTATAGATGGACTGGTCAATCTCCTGCCGTCCGGCCAGTATCTCTTTTTCCTCTTCCGTAATCACGCTCAAACGCTCGATAATCTCCTGATTCATTCTCATCCCCGTAATGCAAAGCCTTGTCAACGCTTCTCAAAAAGCCCATTATATGTATAACGCATAATTCGACATTTTGTGACCGTTTTTTTGATATTTTTTTAAAAAATTTTTTAAATCCCTCCAAAACCGCTTCTTTTCCTGCAGAAGTTGATTTTTCGCCCCGGATATGTTATATATAAATGCAGAATACTATCATTGATCATCCACCCAGACACAGAAAGGAATCCGCCATGAAGCTTCTTTACAAAACTGCTGCCTTCTGCAGACTCAGCCGCTTTCAGCGGTTAAAAAAATCCGGCCGCATAGAACACGGCCGGGAAATCTGCTGGTTTTTATCCCGCATCCCATTCTATGAAGAAAAGGGATGCACGTTCGAAGAATCGATTGATTTTGCTGTGGACGACTGCCTGACGGAAGGAATCCTCTTCTCCTTCTTCCAGCGCCGCAGGGAGACCGTCAAAGCGCTTCTTCTGAAGCGTCATGCACATGCTCCGTCCGCGCCGAAGGAACCGAAAACCTCCAAGTCCCTCTCCGACAATCCGGACCTACAGCACCTTGCTTAAGAATGCCTTCAGTCTCTCATTCTTCGGATTTCCGAAGAATTCCTCCGGCGGAGCTTCCTCCACAAAGTTTCCGCCGTCCATGAACATAATCCGGGTCGCAACCTCGCGGGCAAAGCCCATCTCATGGGTTACCACCACCATAGTCATATGCTCATTGGCCAGTTCACGCATAACGCTTAATACTTCGCCTACCATCTCCGGGTCCAGCGCGGAGGTGGGCTCGTCGAACAGCATCACATCCGGCTTCATGGCCAGGGCTCTCACGATTGCGATTCTCTGCTTCTGACCGCCGGATAACTGGCTTGGATAAGCGTGGGCACGGTCGGCCAGGCCGACACGGTTTAACAGCTCCATGGCCTCCTTCTCCGCCTCAGCCTTACTCTTCTTCTGAAGCTTCATCGGCGCCAGAATCATGTTCTGCATGATGTCCATATGCGGGAACAGGTTGAACTGCTGGAATACCATCCCCATCTTCTGGCGGTGCCTGTCGATGTCCACCTTCGGATCGGTGATATCCACTCCTTCAAAATAAATATGTCCGGCTGTGGATTCCTCCAGACGGTTTAAGCAGCGCAGGAAGGTACTCTTTCCGGAGCCGGAAGGCCCTACCACGAAAACCACATCGCCCTTATAGATATCCACATTGATTCCTTCCAGAACCTTCAGGTCGCCAAACTGCTTGCCCAGATTTTCCACCTGGATTAAAGGTTTTTCCATATTAACGCTCACTCTGACGCAGCCTCCTCTCCAGTAACTGGACAAACCAGCTAAATAACATAACCAGCGCCAGATAGATTAACGCAACCGCGATTAACGGGGTAAATGCGTCATAGGTTCGGCTTCGGATAATATCGCCGCCCTTGGTCAGATCCTGCAGGGCGATGTAGCTTCCTACTGAGGTCTCCTTTAGCAGGGAGATAAACTCATTGCCCAGCGCCGGAAGCACATTCTTAAATGCCTGAGGCATGATGATATACCACATGGTCTGTACATAATTGAAGCCCAGGCTGCGGCCGGCCTCGAACTGTCCCTGGTCGATGGACATGATGCCGCTTCGGAAAATCTCCGCTACATACGCGCCGGAGTTGATGCCGAAGGAAATAATCGCAACAATTACCTTACTAATGTTTACGGAACCGAAGATAACAAAGTAAATGATCATCAGCTGCACCAGAACCGGCGTTCCGCGGATTACGGTCAGGTATACCTTGCAGACTGCATTTAATACCTTTAATTTTCCCGTCTTATCGCAGGTGGAACGGACGATGGCCACGAAAAGGCCGATGACAATACCAATCAGCACGGCAAAAAACGTAACCTCTAATGTTACAAGCAGACCATCCGTGATATATTTCCAGCGGTCATCCTTGATAAAGTTGGTATAAATCGCTTGACTCATCAAACTCTCCTTGTGAATTCTTATTCAGCAGTGATGTATTTTGCTACAATTTCATCCAGCTTGCCGGAATCCTTTAATTCCTTCAGCGCCGCATTCACCTGGTCTAACAGCTCGGTGTTGCCCTTCTTTACAGCGATTGCGTACTCTTCCTCTGCATAAGCGGTATCCAGAAGAACCAGACTGTCATTATCCCCTGCGAATACCTTTGCCGGCTCATGGTCGATGATCACTGCATCAATCTTGCCCTGAACCAGAGCCTGAACGGCGTCAACACCCTTTGGATAACGCTCTACATTCTCATCGCCGAAATCGTCAGATGCAAAAATATCGCCGGTGGTACCCTGCTGAACGCCAATCTTCTTGCCTGCCAGGTCATCCGGTCCTGCGATGTCGCTGTCCTTGGTTACGATGATGGACTGTACTGCGGTTGCATAGGTTTCAGAGAAGTCTACGTTCTGCTTTCTGTCCTCGGTAACGGTCATACCTGCTAAACCGATATCTGCCTTGCCGGACTGGAGTTCCGGAATGATGGAATCGAATGCGATATCCTCGATTTCCAGTGTCTTGCCCATCTTTTCTGCAACCGCTGCGCCAATCTCGATGTCGATGCCCACGATGTCATTGCCTGCCGGACCGGTTACTGCGCTGTCATGGTACTCATATGGCGGGAACTCTGCGTTCGTCACCAGCTTTAAGGTGCCGCCTGCCGCAGCCTCCTCCTTCTTGCTGCCGCCGCATGCTGCTAAGGATACTGCACAGGTAAGTGCTGCTGCTAAAACCAAAAAATTCTTTTTCATAATGCTTTCCTCCTCAAGAATGTATCTTTATGCATTCTTATTAATAATTTTTGTTCTAATAACTATTCATTATATAGCATTTGAAAAAATAATCAAGAGGAAATTACACGAAATTCAAATAAAATCTTAAATTTTCCGTTCTTGCTCTTTTCCGGAAACTTGTGTATACTTTAACATGGTTTATACGAAAACTTGACAGAAACGAGGACTTGAACACAATGACCGGAAAAACACATCTTGCAGTGGGTACGGCTGCGGCCCTGTGCCTCCTGCAGCCTGACACCTTAAAGGAATGGGTGCTGTGCCTGGGGGCCGCCTCCATCGGCTCGGTAATCAGCGATATCGATGCCTCCAGCTCCGATTCCCGCGAAGAACTGAATAAAATTACAGCCCTTTCCGTGCTGGCCATGACTGCGGTCTGCTTTGCCGAATACCGCTGGAATCTGGGTATCTTAAAAAGCTTTGACCGGGAAAGCAGCCTGTTCCGGCTTTTTACCGGATTCGTCATGCTTTTGGCCATATGCAGCTTTGGAAAAAATCAGCCGCACCGTACTTTTATGCATTCCCTGCCCGGATGCCTGATCGTGACTGCCGTGGTCTCCCTGATCTATCCGGACGCCGCGCCATACTTTCTGGTATCCATGCTCTCCCATATCGCCATCGACCTGTTAAACCGCCGTGGCGTACAGCTTCTTTACCCATTAAAATGGAAGCTCTGCCTGGATATCTGCCGCTCCAACGGCATCATCAACCGGTGGCTGGCCCATGCAGGGGCGGTCGTCTCCATCGCTGCCTCCACCATCCTGCTGCTGCATATTTAAACTCTGCATTTCATGATTTAAAATTTCATTATTATAAAGAAGGAGAATCGCCATGAAACCATCCGAAGAATTACGCCGTTTCTTAGAATCCATCGACCGGAAAAGCTACCCGGCATACAAATCCGCCCAGGGCGCTTATGATTTCGGCAGCTTTATCTTATCCATCGACCATGTACAGGGAGACCCCTTCGCGTCCCCATCCAAGGTAAGCATCACCGTACCTCATCCGAAGGCCGGTTATCCGGCTTCCTTCTTCGACCAGCCGTGGAAGAAAACGGCATTGGAGGATTATCTTGTCCGGCAGTTCGGTCAGGAGATTGCCCGCTTCAATTTTAAAGCCAAGGGTTCTGGAAAAAGCGGTCTGATTGCCATCTCGGCACCCGGCCCGGAGATTCTTTCTCGAACCGCCTGTGAGTGCGGAAGAAACGGGATTACCGCCCGCTTTGAGGTCGGCTTTCCGGCCAACGGAAGAACCATCAACTCCGGGGAATTAATCCGGATTCTCTTTGATTTTCTGCCAAAATGCGTGAGAGGGGTATTTTTCTATCCAAACCGGAATCCGAAAGAGGTGCAGGCCGTGATTGACCTGGCAGAAGACCAGCATGCCATCCGGGAAGAGTTAAAGCGTCTCCACCTGGTATCCTTCGTGGCAGACGGCTCCATCCTGGCCAGGGAAAGCGGCGTGTCCAGCCGTCCGATGCAGGGTAGCGTTCCGTTTCTCTCCCCGGAAAGCCAGAGGCTCACGCTGAACCTGCCCCATAAGGGAGCGGTCTCCGGAATGGGCATCAAAGAGGGCATTACCTTAATCGTAGGCGGCGGATACCACGGAAAATCCACCCTTTTAAAAGCGCTGGAGCTGGGCGTCTATAACCACATCGCCGGAGACGGCCGGGAGTATGTGATTACCGACGAGACCGCCTTAAAGCTGCGTGCCGAGGACGGCCGGAGCATCAGCAACGTAGATATCTCCATGTTTATCAATGACCTGCCCAATAAAAAGGACACCCGCAGCTTCTCTACCCCGGACGCCAGCGGCAGCACCTCCCAGACCGCAGCCGTCATCGAAGGACTGGAGTCGGAAAGCAGGGCCTTTTTCATCGATGAGGACACCTCCGCAACCAACTTTATGGTCCGTGACGAGCTGATGCAGCAGATTATCAGCCGGGACAAAGAGCCCATCACGCCATTTATCGAGCGGGCCAGGGACTTGTTTGGAAAAGCCGGTATCTCCACGGTGATGGTTGCCGGAAGCTCCGGCGCATACTTCTACATTGCGGACACCATCATCCAGATGGACTGCTACCGGCCCATGGATATCACAGCCCGTGTCAAGGAAGCCTGCACCCGTTTCGGCGCTGACCCCACCGTACATGCGCCCGGCTTCCAGCTTCCGAAGGAAGGCCGAAAGCTGCTGGTAAATGCCGCTTCCCAGAGAAATCCGGGCAGGAATGAACGATATGGCGGAAACCGCAGTGAGAGCCGCAGCGAAAGCCACGGCAGAAACCCGCACGAGCGTTGGGAACGAAATGAGCGCGGCGAACGGAACGAACGCAGTGAACGCATCAAGACCAAGGTATACGGCAAGGATTCCATTCAGGTGGGAAAAGAGCAGGTGGACCTTCGCTTTGTGGAGCAGCTCATTCACAGTGAGCAGACTGCCGCTCTGGCCCAGATGATCCGGTACTGCATCGAAAAACAGCTTTTTGAGCGGTACAGCGTCCGACAGATTGCCGACCTTTTATCCAGCCAGGTGGAACGGGGCGGGCTTCCCTCCATCAGCGATTCCTCCTATGCCGCCATGGGACTGTGCATGCCGAGAAAGCAGGAGATTTTCGCCTGCCTGAACCGGTATCGGGGATAAACAGCTACAATTTCCTGTAAATACATTCCCCGTCTTTATAAGTTTCCAGAACCGCAATACCCGCCAGTTCTTCATCTGGAACTGCCCGTGGGTCCCGGTCTAAAATCACAAAATCCGCGTTTTTCCCTTCCGTGATACTGCCCTTCTGCGCCTCCTCATGGTATTGATATGCCGCATGGATGGTCACGGCCCGAAGGGCTTCCTCCAGGGAAATCCGCTCCTCCTTCCCTAAAACCACCCCGTTCTTCGTCCGGCGGTTCACCGCACACCAGACGGTCCGCATCATATCCGGCGGCAGCACCGGGCTGTCCTGATGGAAGGTAAAGGGAAGCCCCAGCTTTTCTGCGGAATGCGCCGGAGATATCCGTTCTGCCCGCTTCCGGCCGAAGTTTTCCAGGTGGATATCGCCCCAGTAGTAGGTATGCGCCGTAAAAAAGCTTGGAATCATCCCCAGCGGAACCATCCGCTCCAGCTGGGCGGGCTGAACCAGCTGAGCGTGAACCATCACCGGCCGCATGGTATCCCACTCCGGATGCTCCCCGGCCACACGTTCAAACTGCGTCAGATACTGCTCAGCCGCCGCATCTCCGTTGCAGTGAGCCAATAGCTGCTGTTTATCCTCCAGCGCACCGGTTATCAGCTCATGAAGGCGTTCATCGCTCAGCACCGGATATCCGCAGTCCTCACTGCCCTCATAAGGCTCCAGCATCCAGGCCGTCCGCCCCTGCGGGGAACCGTCCAGAAATACCTTATAGCCGCCAATCTTCAGATGATTGCAGTAAGGATTCGAATCCGATTCTGCGGCGCAGCCGTCTGTATACTCCGGATGCTCCTTGAAAAGTTCACGGCAGGTCTGTACATCCAGATAAGCCGCCACATCCAGCTTCAGCAAATGCGCCTTCGCCGCATAATTCAGAAGCGAAAACAGTTCTTTGCTTACCATCCCCTCCTGTATAGTGGTCACGCCATAACTGGCATAGATATCCTGCGCCTTTTTCATCATCTCCAGAAGCTTTGCCTGGTCGAATCCGGAGGTCTGATTCTGAAACCGGATAAATGCATTCTCTTCCATATATCCGTCCGGCTCCCTCGAACCCGCCATCCGTCCGTACCGGCCGCCCTCCGGGTCCGGCGTATCGGCTGTGATTCCGTTTTTTTGAAGCGCCAGGGAATTCACGCATCCCATGTGAGAAGAAGCATGGACAATCACAATCTCATGCTCCCCGGAAATCCGGTCCAGCACAAATTTATCCGGATGTCGTTTCTCCCGAAGGAAATTATGGTCATAATTGCAGCCATATACCCGGCTGCCCGGCTCCGCCTGATTCTCTGCGATAAATGCCTTCATCTTCGATACGATATCGTCAAAATTCTCCGCCGAGGATAAGTCACACTGCATCAAAGAATTGGCCAGTCCCACAAAATGGCTGTGCGCATCCAGGAACCCCGGCAGAACCGTCCGGCCGTTTAAGTCAATCTTCTCATCCGCCGTCTGGAACGCCATCATCTCCTCATCCGTCCCAATTTTTATGAAACGTCCGTTTTCGATGCACATTGCACTTGCGGAAGGCTTCGTTTCATCCATTGTTATGATGCTGCCATGATAGAAAAGAGTTTTCATTTTTTTCCTCCTGCTCTTGACAAATTTATCTTCTTCATTTAAACTACTTTTAAAGAGAAATGGGTTTTTTGCCGTACAGCTATTGCTCAAGCGGGTTGCTCGTTTCTTTTTTTATGTCTATAATATCATAAAGATACTTTTTCCCATTTGCATCATGACGAATGAGCATAGAAGCATGGAATTTATTATATCTCTCAATCTCACCATTTTCGGAGTAAATTGGCAGCGCAAATTGTGAATCATATCGATACCATCCATTTTTAGCCTCTTTATTATGTTTAGAATTTGTATTTTCCCTAAAATGCCGATTAACCGCAATTTCCACAAGTTCCGGAATACCTTGCGCTGCATTTGCTTTTGCCTTCGCATTCGTCCCCTTCAAAGTGTATGTATATTTAGAACCTGTATACTCGTCTGGCAAATCATTTCCAATAAAAATGATTTCATTATCCTCCATAATGGTATAAAATTCTCCCACATATTGCTTCAAATATTTTTTAACCTCTCCCCATCGAATCGAACGCTTGCCGGAAAAAAGAATATCATTTATAATCACAACCTTATCACCATTTGAATCCTGAGTAATCGAAATATTTCTGTCCATCCCTATTCCTCCTAAGGTTTATTTATCGCTCATTCGTAATAATATCTTAGTATATCATAAACCTGCAGGAATTCAACATTTTATCATCCATTAAGACGTCCATACTCTTGCTCAGAAAGAAAATCTCTCCAGCTCCTACCTGCATACCAAATCATAACTTTCCGCAATCATCCGTTTTACCTCTTTCTCCGGCACCGTTCCATCCAGTATCACCGTATTCCAGTGCTTCTTATCCTGATGATATCCCGGAAGAACCGCATCGTAGGCATTTCTCCAGAAATCCCGCCATTCCGGATCCACTTTGATATTCATACACAGGTTTCCATCCCGTTCATAAGTCCACAAAAATGCTTTTTTATTCTTATGGATGCGGACAAGCTGCCAGTTTACGTCATGAAATGGCGCATCCTGGTAGGTGTCCGGAAAACTCAATCCATATTGCAGAAGTTCCTCTCGTGTCATACTCTTTCCTTTCTCAGACCGCCTGCCCATTCCGGATTTGAATTACGCTTTCATTGGATTCCACTTTCATTGGATTTCAATTTCCAGTATCTCATCCATCGGTATGCCAGTGCCGTCCTCCATCACAATCGTATGGGTATACTCGTCCGTCTTTTTCACTTGCCCGGTCACTTCGATGTAAGCGCCGCCGGATTTCTTCTGGTCCGGCAGAAAATAAGTAACCGTTATCTCCGTTCTCCTCCCGGTCTGCTCCCGCAGCATCTGAAGCTTCTCGTCCAGCGCCGCTTTTTCATATTCGTCCAGCTCAATCCTCCGGTCCGTCAGCCTGGCGGTCTCCTTAATCACAGCGCCATAGCCGGTCAGCGCCGCAAATGGCGAAAACTGCGCCGCCCGGTTCTGCATGGACATCCTGGGATGGTTTCTGGATGTGGGATGAGGGAGTTTGATGATATCCTCATATTTGCCATGTCTCATATCTTACGCCTTATGCCCTCCAATCTGCCCGTTTCTCGTCCTTGCCGTGGCCCCCTCCTCCAGGCTCATGCCCTTCATAATCGCATTCTTTCCGAATTTCTTCTTAATGTCCAGCACCGCCTCCTGCATCCTCCGCTCCTTCGCAAGCTCAGCCTCCTCCTGCTCCCTTTTCTCCAAAAGGGCCGCATAATCGGTAAATAAATCAAGCTGCTCATAGGTTTCCGTCTCCGCGCCGGAGACTTCTTCCTCTGTCACATGATTGGCATAGATGCTGAGACGCCGGACCAGAAGGGCCGGGTCCACAATCCGGTCATACAGCTCCATCACATGCTTCATAATCCGCTTTGCGGAGGAGGTCTTCCGTCCAAGATTAGCGGTTCCATGGGCATGCTTCGGAATCCTCCTGCCATACCGGTCCGTGACAACCTCGCCATGATAAGCCGTGCTCCGCTTCGGGTCCGTCAGATTCTCGATATCATACCCCACCGTCAGCACGATCTGGTCCGTAACAAGCCCCTTTTCCACCAGGTCAAGGCTCAGAAGGTCCGTCATCTCCCGGACTACCAGCCGCGTCTTCTCAAAATCATAGGGACAGGTAAGCACCTGGCCGGAACCGAGGCTGCTGTTCTCCGGCTTGTAAGCCTTGATATCCGCAATCGTGCACGGCTCCCAGCCCCATGCATGATCAATCAAAAGCTCCGCATTGACTCCGAACAGCTTATACAGAAGCTCTTCATTATAATAATCTCCCGGCTTTCCGATGGAGCACCGGGCGATATCTCCCATGGTATACAGGCCGTGGGCCTCCAGCTTTCTGGCATATCCATGCCCCACTCTCCAGAAATCCGTAAGCGGCCGGTGGTCCCATAGTATCTGACGGTAAGTGGCCTCATCCAATCTGGCAATCCGCACCCCATCCCGGTCCGGGCGGATGTGCTTGGCCACGATATCCATGGCTGCCTTGCAGAGAAACAGATTCGGCGCAATGCCCGCCGTCGCCGTGATTCCGGTGACCGCCAGCACCTCATGAATCATCGTTCT
>JAUNPZ010000209.1 GCA_030536455.1 Lachnospiraceae bacterium
GTCCGGCTGCTGTCAGTCCGCTTCCAGGCAGTCCGGCAGAAATTCCGCCAGGCTGTAATACATCTCTCCGCCGATTCCCCTGGTGCTTTCCGCGCAGACCATGGAATTCAGGATCGCCTCATGGGCCGCCTCCGCGGCGGCCTGAAACGCCTGATTGATGGTATGCTCCGGAATCACGGAGATGGTAAGCAGTTCCTCCCGGCCCAGATCCGGAATCCGGTTCGCCGTGGTAAAGCCAATCATCACTTCCCCGCTTCCGTGGCCGGTGTAGGCCCCGGTGCGGGCGATTCCCACGGCGGTCCGGCGGATGATCCGCTTTAACTGGCGACTGGATACGGGAAGGTCGGTGGCCAGTATGGTCATAATGGAGCCCTTGTCCTGCTCCGAGACGGCCATCCGTTCCTGCTTTTCGCCTGTCTGGCTCGCTTTTTCTGCGCTCCTCTGCTCCAAAATCCACTGGCCTGCCATCTTGCCACCCAGAACGAAATCCATGGTTGCCCCGAAGTTGGACTGGACCAGAACACCAATGGTATACTCCTTTCCGGCTATCTCCACCACACGGGAGGCCGAACCGATTCCCCCTTTTAGTCCATAGCAGGAGGTTCCGGCCCCTGCGCCTACATCGCCCTCCTCAAAATCCTCCTTTGCATCCGCAAAGGCCTGCAGCACATGCGTTTCCTTCACAGCCCGCTTCTGGATGTGATTCATCCGGCTGTCGTTGCACTCGCCCACCACCGGATTTACGCTGGCCACCGGCACCTGGTCCTTCTCACAGCGGTCAATCACATATCCGGCTACCGCGTCCCAGACCAGACCGACGTTTAATGTATTGGTAAGCGCGATGGGCGTCTCCAGGGTTCCCAGCTCCTCCACCTGAATCAGGCCGCAGCTTTTGCCGAAGCCGTTATGCACATAGGACGCCGCCGTATATTTGCTGGAAAAGCTGTTGTCGGAGCCCGGAAGGATGACCGTCACCCCGGTATGATTCTCCTCATTCTTTATCGTGCAGTGTCCCACCAGAACACCGGGGACATCGGTAATCTTATTTCGTTTTCCTGTTTTTAATCGTCCTGTATTCACTCCGTAATCACGGATTCTCTTTTTTTCCATTCTTCTTCTCCTGATTTTATCGAAATATACAGCAAGAGCAGCACCGGAAGCCGCTTTCGGCCTGCCTCCAGTGCTGCTCACGCAGCTCTCACTTTGTAACGGTTCCATGCCTTCACATTCACAAGCAAAAATCCATGAAAACCGACTTCACCGATGGGATTTTTACTGGTTGATTTCCTCCAGATAACGGTCACGGAGCTTCTGCACCAGCTCCGGATTCTTCATGCCGGCCGGCTTTTTATCCACTTCCATGGCCCTCATGCTGGGATGGCTGGTGCTGGAAACGATGATTTCATCCGCGTCCATAAGCTCCTCCAAGGTAAACGCGCGCTCCTCCACCGGAATTCCCAGCTCGCCGCAATAGCGGAGCATATGCTTTCTCTCGGTACCCGGCAGAATCAGGTTATCCAGCGGATGGGTGATGAAAACGCCGTCCTTGATGATGGAAACATTCGAATGAGCGCCCTCCGTCACAAGTCCGTCACGGACAAACACCGCCTCCTGACAGCCTGCTTCCTTTGCCGCCTGCGCAGCCATCACATTCGGAAGCAGATTCAGAGTCTTAATATTGCAGTGAAGGAAACGGGTATCCTTCACGCTGAGCAGACGGTACTCGTCTGACATCTCCACACCCTTCCACGGCTTGCTGTACACATAAAGATTGCTGGAAATCTCAGCAGACGGAAACATATGATTCCGCGGAGCCGTTCCTCTGGTTACCTGCCAGTACAAAAACTGGCAGCCGCTCTCCACCTTTAAGACCAGGTCGGAAAGCAGAGCGCCCACCTCTTCCTTCGTGTACGGAAGAGAAATCCGGACCATCTCGGCACTGTGAAACATCCGGTCTAAATGGTCCTGAAGCGCAAAAATCTTGTGGTTATATACCATCGCCGCCTCGTAGATCCCATCCCCGAAATAAAATCCTCTGTCATTCGCCGGAATCATCATATCGTCGATTAACGTAATTTTCCCATTGTAGTAGGCTAAATTCTTCATCTTTTCCATAGCTGTATACTCTCCCTTTTGTCTGATTGGTATCAGTATACAACCGGGATTTTCATTTGTAAAGACATATCTGTGCAGCAAATGCGCTGACCGGCCGGACCGTCAGCGAAAGCCCGCCGCTTATCCTATCTTGCCCGGAAGCTGCTGCATTCTGTCTGAGCCGCCTCGCTTGCTCCGTCACCGGCGATACCGATATGCTCTGCAGCACAGCGGCGCTCTTCGTTATAAACGCAGTTTACCGCTTCACAATTCACCTCCAGCTTCTTCTCCGGAGTCTTAAACAGGTTGGTAAAGGCCCCTCCCCGATTCTCATCAAAGCTTCCGCAGCAGGTTTCGCTGGGTTCCTTGGCCTGCTGACCGTCCACGATGATTTCGTGCTTGCAGCAGCAGTTATCGGAGTTATGCATACAGCTGGTTACATTACAATCTAACTTTGTCATGTTAAATTCCTCCTTACAGGATAATTTTTTAGAACAAAGTTAGTATGGATGAAAAATGGAGGGTTATTCATGGCGGAGGTGATAATGCATTTTCATATTCCACCTATTCCGTAAAAAGGAGTTCGATAATAATAGAAAATCCATATCTATGTGGTATAATATTTGTCAAGCATCGGCAAATGAGATGTAATGGATTCTCTCTCATATTTCTCAATTCAACACAACTGCCGTTTCGTGTTGTTCAATTTGAAATCGGCTCCCTATATAATAAAATCATCAAATTA
>JAUNPZ010000058.1:0-6794 GCA_030536455.1 Lachnospiraceae bacterium
GGTTAATGGAGGGAAGCGATGGAAAACTGGAAATTATATGATGGAGAATACCGTTTTATGGACTTAATCTGGCGCATGGAGCCGGTGAATTCGACTCAACTGGCCAGAACGGCGCTAAAGGAACTTGGATGGAAGAAATCGACCTGCTATACGGTTTTAAAAAAGCTGGCGGAACGTGGCTTTGTGAAGAATGAGAACGCTCTGGTTACCGCTCTGGTCCCCAGAGAGCAGGTTCAGAAATATGAGAGTGAGGCTGTGGTAGAAAAGAACTTTGGAGGCTCCCTTCCGGCTTTCCTGACGGCTTTTTTAAAGGACCGGAAGCTGACAAAGGAGGAGGCGGAGGAAATCCGCCGGATGATTGAGGAGGCCAGCCTATGAGCGGGGAGATGATGCTTCGGCTTTTGAATATGAGCTTTGGCTCCGGCGTGATGGTTCTTCTGGTTGTGCTGATCCGCTGGACTGCCGGGAGATGGCTTCCGAAGATGTATTCCTATCTGCTGTGGTTTCTGGTGCTGTTCCGCCTGCTCTGTCCGTTTTCAGTCGCGGTTTCTTCATCGGTCAGCCTGTTCCCTGTGAATCCGGAGCCTGTAAAACAGGAGATTCTTTATGAGAAAGTCCCGGAAATCGACACCGGGATAGTATGGCTGAACCAGCCGGTAAACGGCGTGCTGGAAGAAAACTTCCGGGCGGATGACGCAGGAAATTCGGTGAATCCGATTCAGATTGCGCTGGCCGTCTGGATGGTTGTCTGGTCATTGGGATTTTTGGGAATCTGGATTTGGCAGTGCGGAAAGTATTGGAAACTGTCCCGGAAGCTGGAACTGGCAGTTCGCGTGGAAGCATATCCGGATGTATTCTTAAGTGACCGGATTTCAGGTGCATTTGTCCTTGGAATTGTCCGGCCGAGAATCTATCTGTCCTCTCTTCTGGAGGAAAAGGAGCGGAGCTTTGTTCTGGCGCATGAACGGATTCATATCCGCAGAAAAGATTATCTGGTGAAAGGCTTCTGGTTTCTGGCATTGGCGTTTCACTGGTTTAATCCTCTTGTCTGGATCGGATTTGTTCTGATGTGCCGTGATATGGAGATGGCCTGTGATGAGGCGGCAGTGCGGAGTTTTTCCGGGGAGGAAAGGAAGGCCTATTCTCTTGCGCTTCTCCATGCCGCGGAGCGTCAGAGCGGAATCTGGACTGTGATGGCATTCGGTGAAAACCATACAAAATCCAGAATAAAGCATATCCTGAAAGGAAGGGAGCCGAAGGTCTGGATGATGGCGGCCGGGGCATGTATGCTGGGGCTGGCGGCAGTCTGTTTTCTCACGAATCCGGGAGAAAAAAACAGGAGTGCGGATGCGCAGAACCATGGACCGGAAAGCGGCGCGCAGGAAAGCGACGCACAGAAAGGTGACGAACAGGAAATTGACGCGCGGGAAGGCGATGCGGAAGAAAGGGATGTGAAAGAACATCCCGGTGATTCTGTTTCAATAATCGGCGGTGCAGATGGCCCGACCAGTATCTTTTTTGCCGGAAAATTTGATGAAGATGCGGACATGGAACCGGTTGACATGGAGCAGCTCAGCCGGTATACGGTCACGAGCGGATGGAAGTACGAGGAAGAAACGGAGCCGCCGGAAAATGCGGTATATCTGTTGGCTGCAACCGATGAAAATCTTGTGTTTTACGGTCAGGAAATCGGTCTGTTTGTTTTTCGAAAGGATGGGGAAAACTGGAAGGCTGAAGAAATGTTTGGACGGGAATTCGATGGCTCCGGACAGGAAACCATCATGAAGATGCTCTCAGAATTTGATGAAAAACACAAAGGGAGGATTTCAAAAGAGGACCGGTTTGTGGAAGGAGCGGATGCACATAAACGAAGCTTTGCGGCAGAGGGAAGAAGCGCAAGGGAGTTTGATGTTGTGAAATGGGAGGATGGACGGGTTGCTGTTCTGGGCGGTTATGAGATAGAAAATGCAGATGCCATTCGTCCGTCCGGTCGGCTGTGCGATCTGTTTTACTGCTACTGGGACCCAAAGGATTCTCTGATTCATCAGGTGTATTTATTTGACGGAACCGGTAAGGAGACGATTCTGGACGGGCTTCGTGATGTACAGTATCTGAAGACAACGGGAGGCTGGGACTACTATCTGGAAAGTCCGGAGGAACTGGCGGAGCTGGATGAGGCAATTCAGAAAAACGGGGTTTGGCGTTACCTTCTGGTCAGACGAAAAGAGGGACAGGAGCAGATATGGAATCACAATGTGGCAGTAAGTGAAGAAGAACCGGAATTTTTTCTTTTTACGGAAAATCGGATTCTATATCGGGGAGCCCGAACGAATACGGAGGAAGATTTCCGGACACCCTGTCTGATTTCCCAGAGTGTCGGGTCCCAAAATGAGATGGAGTATTATTCTCCGAAAAACGGTGAAATCACGAGAGTGGCATACCGGGACGGCTATGTTTATTTTGAAGAGACCGGAGAATCCGATAAGAATGGCCGAAACAGCTATGTTTACCGTTCGCGGGATGATTTTTCCGAGATAACGTTATGGAGCAGAACAGATGGAACGGAACAAATGTTCGAAAAAGTGATTGCAAAGTAGGACGGGATATGTTAGAATAAGGGCAGGAACGTATGTTCCTGCCCTTGCCTGTGCTATGAGCCTGAAAAAGGGGAGAAGGAGCGGGGATGGAGCGTGTGAAAAGCTCAAAGAAGACCCTTTGAGTGATTAGGAGGCAGGATATGCTGATTCAGGAAAACTTAAGTATAGAGGAGAAGTTAAAGATATTGACGGACGCGGCGAAGTACGATGTTTCCTGTACCTCAAGCGGCGTGAAGCGGGATGGAAAGTCCGGCAGTCTGGGGAATTCGGCTGAGGCGGGAATCTGCCACAGCTTTGCGGCGGATGGAAGGTGTATTTCGCTTCTGAAGATTTTGTTTACCAACCAGTGTATCTACGACTGCAAGTACTGTATCAACCGCTGCTCGAACGATACCGTCCGGACTTCATTTACACCGGATGAGGTCTGCAGACTGACGATGGAGTTTTACAGCCGGAATTATATAGAAGGATTATTTTTAAGCTCCGGGATTCTTCACAGCGCGGATCACACGATGGAATTGATTTATCAGACCCTGTGGAAGCTTCGGCGGGAGCGAAGGTTTAACGGATATATTCATGTGAAAGCGATTCCGGGAGCGGACCCGGCGCTCATTGAGCAGGTGGGATTTCTGGCAGACCGGATGAGTGTGAATCTGGAGCTTCCTACTGCCGAGGGGCTTAAGAACCTGGCGCCGGGAAAGACCAGGGAGAAGATATTAAGGCCGATGCGGCAGATTCAAAAGGGGATTGCGTGCCAGATGCAGAGGGAGGGGCTTCCGGTGCCGGAGAGCGGCAGCGGGATTGTCCTGCCCGGAGATTCTGTTTTGAAGATAGATCAAGCCGCAGCGGGAGAAGCTGTTTTGCCGGGAAACCATGTTCCGTCCGGGAATCCGCTTTTGCTGCATATGGCGGCTGATGCCGAAACAGCAGCGCCGGTGAAGCCGCCGGGCCCGGTTCAGCGCCTGGGCCGTTCCCGCTATGGGAACTATGGAGTCCGTCATGTTTCGAATCAGAAGGATTATTTTGTCCCGGCGGGCCAGTCCACTCAGATGATTGTGGGGGCAACACCGGAGAATGATTTTCAGATGCTTACGGTAGCAGAGGCGCTTTACCGGAATTTTGGGATGAAGCGGGTGTTTTATTCGGCCTATGTGTCGGTGAATGAGGACCCGGCGCTTCCTGCGCTTCCGGGAGGGCCGCCTCTTCTTCGGGAACACCGGCTTTATCAGGCGGACTGGCTGATGCGGTACTATGGCTTTGACGCGGGAGAACTTTTGTCCGAGGACCAGCCGAATTTTAATGTATTTCTGGATCCCAAGTGTGACTGGGCGCTGCGTCATCTGGAACACTTTCCGGTGGAGGTGAACCGGGCCGATTATGAAACCCTGCTCCGGGTTCCGGGAATGGGCGTGAAGTCCGTGGGACGGATTGTGGCGGCAAGAAAAACGGCAGCCCTGACCTTCTCGGACCTGAAAAAGATGGGTGTGGTGTTAAAACGGGCGCAGTATTTCATCACCTGTTCCGGGAAGCTTTTGAATCCGGTGAAGATTGACCAGAATGTCATCACCAGTCATCTTCTGGGGGAAGAGCGGAGGAATGCATGGGAGATTGAACATCGTGACAGCTATCGTCAGCTTTCTTTGTTCGACGATATGCATCTGGAAACCCTGCCGGGGAGAGGGGGTCTGCCGGCCGGATTCTCCGGCGGAATATAAGTGAGGAAAAGACGATGACGGTATATGTGTGTGAACCTTCTTTTGAAGGAATATTATGCGGTGTTTATGATGCCTGGATGAGCCGGAAGGGTCATGAGAATGTGCGTCTGGAGATAGACGGGGCAGAGGATATGGAGCTGTTCTGTCAGTATGAGAAAGCTCTGGTTACAGAAGAAAAGACCGGGAAGGTAAGCCGCGCCATTCGGCAGAAGCTGTCGGAACGGGTATATGAGCAGGTTTATATGGCTTCCCTGAGCCGGGAAACCGGACGGGCGGATGTGATTTATCGGTTCCTGATTGATGGTTTCCGGTATGGAAGCCGGATTTTGGAGATGCTTCATCTGCCGTCGGTTTATGAATTGTTTCAGCTATGCCGTTTTGTGGGGAATGAAAGCCATTATTTAAAAGAATTTATCCGGTTTTCCCGGATGTCGGACGGTGTGCTGCTTAGCCGGATTGGGCCGAAGAATGATGTGCTGCCGTATCTGGCCGTTCATTTCGCAGACCGGATGCCTTCCGAAAACTGGATGATATATGATGAGAACAGAAGGCGGGCCGTGGTGCATCCGGCGGAGGGGGAGTGGTTTCTCCTGCGTGAGGATGAGCAGATGTGGAGGGAGCGGATGGAATGGAAGACCGATGAGGAGGAGTACCAGTCGCTCTGGAAGACCTTCTGCCGGACTACAGCCATCCCGGAGCGGAAGAATGAAAGATGTCAGAGGAATCATCTGCCTCTTCGCTACCGCCCCTATATGACGGAATTTACATAGCTTCATCTGCCGCTTGCGGAAATTTGGAAAATGTGTTTAAATGGACATAAGAAAGACCGGTTTTAGGAAAGATAGAATATCAGAAAGACAGATTTCAGAAAGGATGAGGTGAAGCATATGGCGGTAAAGGAGATTTTTCATCTGCCTTCCAGCGACGGACATTCCCGGCTTTACGGGGTTATCTGGAAGCCGGAGGGAAAGGTTCGGATGGTTCTGCAGATTGCGCATGGAATGATTGAGCATATGGGTTATTATGAGGAGTTTGCGCTCCGTCTGACGGAGGCGGGAATCGCGGTGGCGGGGCATGACCACCTGGGCCATGGACGGACGGCGGAGAAGCCGGAGCAGTTTGGCTTTTTTGCGGAGAAGGAAGGCGACCGGTATCTGGTCAAGGATTTAAACCGGGTGCGGACATATCTTCAAAAGCAGTATGAAAACCTTCCTTATTTTTTAATGGGCCATAGTATGGGCTCCTTTATGGTAAGGAGATATCTGACGGTGTTTGGGGAAGGATTATCCGGAGCCATCCTGATGGGAACCGGCAATCAGCCCAAAGCGGCAGTTCTGGCCGGCCTGGCCCTGACGTCTGCGGCATCCGGTATCAAGGGGGCCGCTTACCGGAGCGAGAAGATGCAGGACATCTGGAGAACGTTTGTAAATTCCCGCTTCAGGCCCTGCCGTACCTCCATGGACTGGCTGACTACGGATGAACAGCAGGTGGACCGTTTCCTGGCAGACCCGTACTGCAGCTATCTGTTTACCAATTCCGGGTACCGGGACCTTCTTCGGATGGTGTGGGATTCAGAGAGCCGGCGTCTGGCAGAACGGATTCCGAAGCAGCTCCCGGTTTTGTTTGTGTCCGGCCAGGACGACCCGGTAGGCGATTTTGGAAAAGGCGTGAAGAGGGCCTGCGACTTATTTCAGGAGGCCGGACTTTTGGATGTGGAAATGAGACTGTATCCGAATTGCCGTCATGAGCTGGTTATCGAGAAGGACTGGCAGATGGCAGCGGATGATATCCGGGATTGGATGGACGCGCAGGCAGAATAATAATAAAAAAATTATAAAAAATGAAAAAAGTTCCGGAAACCTCTTGCAAATTCCGGAACTTTTTTGTATAATATTTACAAATGGTAAAATATGGAAAAGAATTTGAAATATGGAATTATAATGCAGGTGAGGTTATGTTTCAAAAAGTATGCAGCGCAGGAATCTGGGGAATTGACGGGTTCCTGGTTGCGGTGGAAGTGGATGTTCATGACGGCCTTCCTGGATTTATTATGACGGGAAACCTGTCTCAGGAAACCAGGGAAGCGCAGGAGCGGGTGCGGACGGCGCTGAAGAATGCCGGCTTCCGCCTTCCGGTAAAAAAGATTACGGTGAATCTGTCCCCGGCAGACCGCCGGAAGGAGGGAACGGCCTACGACCTGGCGATTGCGGCGGCGGTGCTGGGAGCCTTCGGTGTATTTGACTCTGCCCTTCTGGAGGGAGCTATGGTGGCGGGGGAGCTGGGGCTGGACGGCGAGGTAAAAGCAGTAAGAGGGGTGCTGTCCCTTGTTACCGCGGCCAGGGAGAGCGGACTGACCCGATGCTTTCTCCCGAAGGTAAACGCTCTGGAAGGCAGCCTGGTGGAGGGAATCCGGATTATTCCGGTGGAAAACATCCGGCAGCTTGCGGATTATCTGCAGCAGGACGGCCCGGAACCAGAGCTG
>JAUNPZ010000058.1:6894-18345 GCA_030536455.1 Lachnospiraceae bacterium
CCCCATCACACGATTACGCCCACCGCTCTGGCAGGCGGGGGAGTGATTCCCCGGCCGGGGGAGATTTCCCTGGCATCCGGCGGCGTGCTGTTTTTGGATGAACTTCCGGAATTTTCCGGGAAGGTGATTGAGATTCTCCGGCAGCCGCTGGAGGACCGCACCGTTGTGATTTCCCGTCTTCATGGCTCCTGTGTATTTCCGGCGAACACCATGCTTGCGGCAGCCTGCAATCCCTGCCCCTGCGGTTTCTATCCGGACCGTGCCAGATGCCGGTGCAGTCCCTGGCAGATTAAGCGCTATCTGGGAAGGATTTCAAGGCCGATTCTGGACCGGATTGATATTACGGTGGAAGCGGCGCCGATTACCTTTGAAGAATTCCGGGGAAAGACGGAGAACGAAAGCTCTGCCGATATCCGCGGACGGGTAATCCGGGTCCAGAAAATCCAGCAGGAAAGATTTGGACAGGAGGCTGCCGGGAGCGTGCGCTTTAACGGAGAGATGGGAGCGAAGGAAATCGAGCGTTACTGTAAGCTGGGGCCGGATGAGGAGGGATATTTAAAGCAGGTTTATCAGGAGATGAATTTAAGCGCCAGAGCCTGCCACAAGATTCTTAAGGTGGCCAGGACCATTGCGGACCTGGATGGGAAAGAGCAGATTGAAAAGATTCATCTGTGCGAGGCTGTCAGCTATCGTTCACTGGAGGAGAAATATTGGAATTAGATAAGCAGAAAGAAATCATCTACTGGCTCTGCCGCCTCCCGTCTCTTGCGTCGGTTTCCATCGGCCCGGTGACGATTGGAAGGATGCTCCAGATAGGCGGAAGCTTTTCCGGCCTATATAATATAGAAGGAATGGAGTGGGCAAAAGCCGGCATTTTAAGCGAAAAGATGGCGGAGAGACTGGAGCAGGCGAAGGAAAAGTTTTCAAAAACAACAGAAGAGTATCATAGTCTTTCCGCAAAGGGAATAAAGTTTATTACCATCCTGGACGAGGCCTTCCCGAATCGGCTGAGGACGCTGCCGGACTGTCCGGTGGCTCTTTCGGTAAAGGGGAATCTGCCGGAGGATGAAAAGCCATCGGCAGCGATTATCGGCTCGCGGAATGCGACCACCTATGGCCTGGAGGCGGCCCGGTGCTTTGGCCGGGAGCTGGCAGGCGAAGGGGTGCAGATTGTAAGCGGCCTGGCCTATGGGATAGACGGGGCCGGCCACCGGGGGGCGCTGGAGGGCGGCGGGAAAACCTATGGCGTGCTGGGGTGCGGAATTAACATCTGTTATCCCAGAGAGCATTACCCGCTGTATGAACAGGCGGTAAAAAGCGGAGGCGTTCTGACGGAATACTGCCTGGGAGAGCGTCCCCAGCCCAGAAATTTCCCGGTCCGGAACCGGATCATCAGCGGGCTGTCAGACTGCGTGCTGGTGGTGGAGGCCAGGGAGAAAAGCGGCTCCCTGATTACTGCTGGGCTGGCCCTGGAACAGGGGCGGGATGTGTTCGCCGTCCCCGGCCGGATTACCGACCCCGGCAGCGCGGGCTGCAATCAGCTGATTCAGAGCGGAGCCTTCCTGGCAGCCTCACCGGGGGATATTATGGAATATTTTGGAATTAAATACGGGAAAAAGCTGAGTCTTCACGAAAAAAACGAGAAGGGTCTTGCAAAGAGGGAGAAAATGTTGTATGCTTGCCTCGATTTACAACCAAAGCATTTGGAAAATATTGCAAGCGAAAGCGGACTGCCGTTAAGCGAGTGTATGATGATTCTGCTGGATCTGGAACTGAAGGGATTCGCAGTGCATACCGGGGGAAGCTATTACGGCAGAAGGCTGTAAAAAAATAAGGAGTTCTCATGGCAAATTGTTTAGTTATCGTGGAGTCACCGGCAAAGGTGAAGACAATCAAAAAATTTTTAGGGGCGAATTATGAGGTGGACGCATCAAACGGACATGTCCGCGACCTGCCGAAGAGCCAGCTTGGTTTTGATGCAGAGCATGACTTTGAACCGAAATACATTACAATCCGGGGAAAAGGCGATATACTGGCAAAGCTGCGCAAGGAAGTAAAAAAGGCAGATAAGATTTATCTGGCAACGGACCCTGACCGGGAGGGAGAGGCGATTTCCTGGCATCTGATGAAGGCGCTGAAGCTGGACGAGGTGAAAAACAAGCAAGTATACCGGATTTCATTTAATGAGATTACCAAGAACGCGGTGAAGACCTCCATCAAGAATCCGCGGGAAATCGACATGGACCTGGTGAATGCACAGCAGGCCAGAAGGATGTTAGACCGCATGGTGGGCTATAAAATCAGTCCTCTTCTCTGGGAGAAGGTAAAGAGAGGCTTAAGCGCGGGCCGTGTGCAGTCCGTGGCTCTGCGCATGATCTGCGACCGGGAGGACGAGATTAATGCATTTATCCCGGAGGAGTACTGGACCCTGGAGGCGGATTTAAAGCCGGAGGGAGCCAAAAAGCCGCTGAATGCCAAGTTCTACGGGACGAAGGACGGAAAGCTGGCGATTCCGGGGAAGGAAGCGCTGGAGCAGATTAAGAAGGGGCTGGAAAACCAGTCCTATGTGGTGGACGAGGTAAAGCTGGGAGAGCGGACCAAGAAGGCGCCGATTCCATTTACCACCAGTACCCTGCAGCAGGAGGCCTCCAAGGTGCTGAACTTCTCCACCCAGAAGACGATGCGCCTGGCCCAGCAGTTATACGAAGGCGTGGATGTGAAGGGGCACGGAACCGTCGGCCTGATTACCTATCTGCGTACCGATTCCACACGAATCGCGGAGGAGGCAGACGTTGCGGCAAGAGCCTACATCGGGGAGCACTTCGGGCAGGAGTACGTCTCGAAGGAGGAGGGAGCCAAGAAGACCACCGGAAAGATCCAGGATGCCCACGAGGCGATCCGTCCTACCGATATCCGTCTGACACCGGTGATGGTGAAGGATTCTCTGGCCAGGGACTTATTCCGGCTCTATCAGCTGATCTGGAAGCGCTTCACCGCCAGCCGGATGGAGAACGCGGTTTACGAGACCACATCGGTAAAGGTGAAGGCCGGAGACTATTACTTCTCCCTGACGGCGTCCAAGCTGACCTTTGACGGATTCATGTCCGTGTATGTGCAGGAGGACGAAAAGGAAGAGAATAACCGGATTTTAGGAAAGCTGGAAAAGGGAATGCCCCTTGCGCTGGAGAACCTGAAGGAAAGCCAGCACTTTACCCAGCCGCCGGCTCACTTTACGGAGGCTTCCCTGGTAAAGGCTTTAGAGGAGCAGGGCATCGGCCGTCCAAGTACCTATGCGCCGACCATCACCACGATTCTGGCCAGAAGGTATGTGACCAAGGAGAATAAAAACCTGTATGTGACCGAGCTGGGCGAGGTGGTAAACCGGATGATGAAGCAGTGCTTTTCCAGCATTGTGGATAAGGAGTTCACCGCGAACCTGGAGTACCTGCTGGATAAGGTAGGCGACGGCACCGTAGAATGGAAGACCGTGGTCAGCAACTTTTACCCGGACCTGGAGGAGGCGGTTGCCAAAGCCAAGGAGGAGCTGGAGTCTGTGACCATCGCGGACGAGGTGACGGATGAGGTCTGTGAACTCTGCGGACGGAACATGGTGGTGAAGTACGGCCCTCACGGAAAGTTTTTAGCCTGCCCAGGCTTCCCGGACTGCAAGAACACCAAGCCTTATCTGGAGAAGATTGGCGTGCCCTGTCCGAAGTGCGGAAAGGAAGTCGTAATCAAGAAAACCAAGAAGGGCAGAAAGTACTACGGCTGCGAGAACAATCCGGAATGCGATTTCATGTCCTGGCAGAAGCCGTCCACCCAGAAGTGCCCTCAGTGCGGCAGCTTCATGGTGGAAAAGGGGAACAAGCTTCTCTGCGCGAATGAGCAGTGCGGACACAGCATGAGCATGAAAGAAATCTCCGAAGAAAGATAATATGCAAGATAAATAGATTGATTAATTATAATTTTCAAAAATCTTCCTAAAACTATTGTAGATGTTAAGAATTTGTGATACAATTTAGCCAGTATAAGAGAAACGTGGAATAATAGACCCAATCACATCGAAAACTATTTAGGAGGAGTTGAACATGAGCGTACAATTACTTGACAAAACCAGAAAAATTAATAAATTGCTGCACAACAATAATTCTCATAAAGTTGTGTTCAATGATATCTGCAAGGTTTTAAGCGAGATATTACTGTCCAACATCCTTGTGATTAGTAAGAAGGGAAAGGTGCTGGGTGTCAGCATCTGGCCCGGCGTAGATGAGATTGAGGAGCTGATTGACGATAAGGTAGGCGGCTTCGTGGACAAGATGCTGAACGAGCGTCTGTTAAGCGTACTGTCTACCAAGGAGAACGTGAATCTGGCTACCCTGGGATTTGCGGAAGAGAATGTAAAGAAGTATCAGGCCATCATCACTCCGATTGACATCGCGGGCGAGCGTCTGGGAACCCTGTTCATCTATAAGCTGGATTCCCAGTATGATATCGATGATATTATCTTGAGCGAGTACGGCACCACTGTAGTGGGACTGGAGATGATGCGCTCGGTGAATGAGGAGAATGCGGAGGAGACCAGAAAGATTCAGATCGTGAAGTCAGCCATCAGCACCCTTTCCTTCTCGGAGCTGGAAGCCATCACCCATATTTTCGAGGAACTGGACGGCAACGAGGGAATCCTGGTAGCCAGCAAGATTGCCGACCGGGTGGGCATCACCCGCTCCGTGATCGTAAACGCACTGAGAAAGTTTGAGAGTGCGGGAGTCATCGAATCCCGTTCCTCCGGCATGAAGGGAACCTACATCAAGGTACTGAACGATGTGGTGTTTGACGAGCTGAAGAACATCAAGACCACCGGAAAGTAAACCAGCATGCGTCCGGCGGACATTCGAGGCAGAGATTGGAATTTTGTGAAAAAAACAGAAATTGATAATTTTTTAAATAAGCCGCTTGTCAAGCGGCTTATTTTATGCTATATTGATACAGTTGACAAAATCATGCACGTCTGCGGATTCTTTGGACAGGTGCCGGAAGGCTTCCGGTCGTCCTGGAAGCATGAGATGCAGACGGAAGAAGCCCCTTCTACTAAAAAAATATCAAGGAAGGGAGCAAGAACCAAATGGAGGTAGAAACATGAGCGTAATTTCTATGAAGCAGTTACTGGAAGCTGGTGTACATTTCGGTCACCAGACAAGAAGATGGAACCCTAAGATGGCTCCATACATCTATACCGAGAGAAACGGTATCTATATCATCGACTTACAGAAGTCCGTAGGCAAGGTTGACGAGGCTTACAAGGCAATCGCTGACATCGCTGCGGAGGGCGGCACCATCCTGTTCGTAGGTACCAAGAAGCAGGCTCAGGACGCAATCAAGGTTGAGGCTGAGAGATGCGGTATGTACTATGTAAACGAGAGATGGTTAGGCGGCATGCTGACCAACTTCAAGACCATCCAGAGCCGTATTGCCAGATTAAAGGAAATCGAGGCAATGTCCGAGGACGGAACCTTTGACGTACTGCCAAAGAAGGAAGTTATCGAGTTAAAGAAGGAATGGGAGAAGTTAGAGAAGAACCTGGGCGGCATCAAGGAGATGAAGAGAATCCCGGATGCAATCTTTATCGTAGACCCGAAGAAGGAAAGAATCTGCGTACAGGAAGCACACACCTTAGGTATTCCGTTAATCGGTATTGCAGATACCAACTGCGACCCAGAAGAGTTAGATTATGTAATCCCAGGCAATGATGATGCAATCAGAGCCGTAAAGTTAATCGTATCCAAGATGGCAGACGCTGTGATCGAGGCAAACCAGGGCGAGGCTGAGGCTGAGTTAGAGGCTGCAGGCGAGCTGGAAGCAGAAGAGAACACAGAGGCTTAATTTAAGCGGAATCACCAACATAGAGCCGGAGACAGGCGGTTTTCGCATGTCTCCGGGAACGATGAAACAAAACGGAGGGAAATGAAATGGCAGTTACCGCAGCAATGGTAAAAGAGTTAAGAGAAATGACCGGCGCCGGCATGATGGATTGCAAGAAGGCTCTTGCAGCTACCGAGGGCGACATGGAAAAGGCAGTTGAGTTCTTAAGAGAAAAAGGACTTGCCGGTGCAGCGAAGAAGGCTGGCCGTATCGCAGCAGAGGGTATGGTTGTTACCGACCTGTCCGCTGATGAGAAGAAGGCAGTTGTTGTAGAAGTAAATGCAGAGACAGACTTCGTTGCAAAGAACGAGCTGTTCCGCAACTACGCAGCAGACGTTGCCGCTCAGGCATTAAAGTCTGACGCAGCCGATATGGACGCATTCATGGCAGAGAAGTGGGAGAAAGACCCATCCTTAACCGTGAAGGAAGCTTTATCCGCTCAGATTTCCGTAATCGGAGAGAACATGAACATCCGTCGTTTCGAGAAGCTGTCTGTTGAGAACGGTTTCGTTGCTTCCTATATTCATGCAGGCGGCAAGATCGGCGTTTTAGTAGCAGTTGAGTCTGATGTGGTAAATGACGAGCTGAAGGAGATGGCGAAGAACGTGGCAATGCAGGCTGCTGCATTAAAGCCATTATTCACCAACCGCAGCGAAGTAGATGCAGATTACATCGCAAAAGAGAAGGAAATCCTTACTGCAGCCGCTAAGAACGAGAAGCCGGATGCAAATGACAAGATTATCGACGGCATGGTTATGGGCCGTATCAACAAGGAATTAAAGGAAATCTGTCTGTTAGACCAGGTATATGTAAAGGCTGAGGACGGCAAGCAGTCCGTAGCTAAGTATGTTGAGTCTGTAGCAAAGGCAAACAACGCAAAGGTTAATGTTGTAAAGTTTGTTCGTTTTGAGACCGGCGAAGGCATGGCGAAGAAGGAAGAGAACTTTGCAGACGAAGTTGCAAAGCAGATGGGTAATTAATTCTGCGAGAGCATTTATAAAAGAAGATAGCCCTTGGGAATCATCTCTTCAAGGGCTATTCTTATACCTTGTGTGTTTGCAGAAGACAAGTGTACACTGAAAAAAGACAAAAATTCTCAGATATGGATTTTTGCTCACAACGGGCGCTGGAACGTTAGAAAGAGAATGACCGGAAGGCGCTGAGGAAAAAGAAAAGTAGGATGTGATAAAATGAGCAAATATTTTGCGAAACGATTAGGGATGGCAGTCGTTACGATTTTTCTGGTAACCTGTGTGACATTCCTTCTGATGAACGCAGTTCCGGGAAGCCCCTGGTTAAGCGAGAAAACACCGTCAGAGGCTACGCTGGCTGCATTAAATGCAAAATATGGATTGGATAAGCCGGTTCATATTCAGTTATTAAAGTATCTGGAAAATCTGCTTCACGGTGATTTTGGTGTATCATTAAAGATGCAGAAAAACCGTGCGGTAACCAGCATCATCCGGGAGATGTTCCCGGTATCTGCAAAAATCGGCGCCATTGCCCTGACCTGGGCGGTGCTGGCTGGTGTTCCGCTGGGCTGTCTGGCTGCATTTAAGAGAGGAAAGCTGACGGACAGCATTCTGCGTGTGGTTTGTACCCTTGGTATTTCCATGCCAAGCTTCGTAGTGGCTTCCGTTCTGCTGGTAACCTTTGCAGGCGGTCTGGCTTCCTTAAAGATTTTCCCGACCATTTTTGACCCGGCGCTGGGATGGCGTTCCTATGTGCTTCCCTGCTTCTCCCTGGGATTCTATCCGATGTGCTATACGGCGCGTCAGACCCGTTCCGCCATGCTGGACTCCCTGAATCAGGAGTACATCAAGACGGCACGCGCAAAAGGTCTTAAGAACAACAAGATTATCTTCAAGCATGCGCTGAGAAATGCGCTGATTCCGGTTATCACCTATCTGGGACCGCAGGTTGCATTTACCCTGTGCGGCGGTTTCGTAGTAGAGAGTGTATTCTCCATTCCGGGACTGGGACGTTACTTTGTACAGTCCATCCAGAACCGTGACTATCCGGTTATCATGGGTACCACCGTGTTCCTGGCTTCCTTCATTATTATTATGAACGTGGTTGTGGATCTTCTTTACAAGGTGGCAGACCCAAGAATTAATCTGACCAAGGGAGGAGAATAAAGATGGCAGAAGATAAGAAGATGAAGCGCTGTCTGGTTTCTCTTCAGCCAGATATTGAGCAGATGATGGCAGACCTGAATGCGTCTGATTTCGAACCGGCTTCCAGAGAGGAGCGGGATGATTTTATCCAGGAGAGAAAGAGCGTGTCTTACTGGAAGGATGCATGGCGCCGTCTGAGAAAGAACGTAGTAGCGATGGTTGCCCTTGGGGTTATCATCTTCCTGTTCCTGGCTGCATTCGTGGGACCGTACCTGGTTCCTTACGGATACGAGCAGTTTAACAAGGGTGCAGAGAATCTGTTCCCATATCACTATACCTTAGAGGACCAGAAGCGGGTGGACGCAGAGATTGCGGCGAGAACCAAGACAGAGGTCCTGGATGTTGACCAGATGATTGCCAAGGCTGAGGAAGAGGCAAAGGCTCAGGGCAAAAAGCTTTCCAACATTGATAAGGCGAAAATCAAGGCCCAGGCCAAGGTAGCGGCTCAGACCACTTCCAAGGAGAATCAGGATGCAGACCCGGAAGTCATCCGCAAGGAGCTGGGCATCAAGAAGCATCTGTTCGGGTATTCCCTGGATGAGCTGGAGCGGAAGGCGGCCGGCGAAAAGGTATTCCCGCATATTTTCGGTACGGATATGTACGGCCGTGATATTCTGGTTCGTGTTATGTACGGCGCCCGTGTATCCATGGCGGTTGGTATCTGTGCGGCTCTGCTGGTTCTGGTGATCGGTGCGGTATATGGTTCCGTATCCGGCTACTGCGGCGGCAGGGTGGACGCGGTGATGCAGCGAATCGTAGAGCTGATTTACTCCGTTCCGGAGATGCTGGTCGTTCTTCTGATCGCGACTGCGATGAAGCCGATTTTAACCGAGTATGTAAACTCCGGAGACGGTGGCGTGATTCGCAGCTTCGTTACCATTTTAGGACCGAACCTGATTTCCATGTTCATCGCATTCGGTATGCTGTACTGGGTTACCATGAGCCGTATTATCCGCGGTCAGGTGCTTCAGTTAAAGCAGCAGGAGTATGTAACCGCAGCCAGAGCCCTGGGTGCTTCCGGCGGACGGATTATCCGTCAGCATCTGCTTCCGAACTGTATCGGACAGATTGTAGTTACCACCTGCCTGCAGATTCCATCTGCGATTTTCCTGGAGTCCTTCCTGTCCTATCTGGGTGTGGGCGTGTCCGCGCCGCTTCCAAGCCTTGGTTCCATGGCAACGGATGCACTGAGCGGTATGTACACCTATACCTATCGTCTGATTGTACCGTCCATCGTGCTGAGCGTTATGATTCTGTCATTTAACCTGTTCGGCGATGGCTTAAGAGATGCTTTAGACCCGAAGCTGAAAAAGTAGAAAGGAGGAGCAAGATGTCAGAACAGCATGAAAACAACAAATTATTAGAAGTGAAAGACCTCCATGTTTCCTTCTTTACTCCTGCCGGAGAAGTAAAGGCAGTAGGCGGAATTTCCTATGATTTAAACTACGGCGAGGTAATGGGCGTAGTAGGTGAGTCCGGCTCCGGAAAGAGTGTGGAAGCATATTCCATCATGGGTCTGTTACAGTCTCCAGGTAAGGTAATCGGAGGCTCCATTACCTTCGAGGGAGAAGATGTATTAAGTAAATCCAAGGAAGAGATGACGGCTTTCCGTGGTAATAAGGTTGCAATGATCTTCCAGAACCCGATGACCTGTCTGAATCCGGTTTACACCATCGGAAACCAGCTGGTGGAGGCGCTTCGCGCTCATGACAAGAGCATTTCCAAGGAGGAAGCGGAGAAGCGGGCCATGGAGATGATGGAACTGGTTGGTATCAACAACGTGGAAAAGCGTATGAAGCAGTATCCTCATGAGTTCTCCGGCGGTATGCGCCAGAGAGTTATGATTGCCATGGGATTAATCTGCCATCCGCAGCTTCTGATCGCGGATGAGCCGACCACCGCTCTGGATGTGACCATCCAGGCTCAGATTCTGGAGCTGATGAAAGAGCTGCAGAAGAAGACCAAGATGGGAATTATCTTCATCACCCATAACCTGGGTGTTGTGGCGGATATCTGTGATAAGGTATCGGTTATGTATGCCGGAAAGATGGTAGAGCAGGGCCCGGTAGATGATATTTTCTATCAGCCGGCCCATCCTTACACCAAGGGCCTGCTTCGGTCCATGCCTCGTGTGGATGCAGAAAGCTATGAGCGTCTGATTCCGATTGAGGGTACACCGGTTGATATGCTGAATCCGCCGGAGGGCTGTCCATTCGCTCCCCGCTGCGAGAAGTGTATGAAAATCTGTTTAAAGAAGATGCCTCCGTATGTGGAAGTAGGAGAGAATCACCGTTCTGCCTGCTGGCTGCGGGTTCAGGAACAGTTAAACAAGGAGGAAAAGTAAGATGGCAAATGATGATAAGATTCTCCTTGAGATAAAAGATTTAAGAAAATATTTCCCGATTAAGGGTGTGAAGGGACCGGGCGTGCAGGCCGTGCAGGATGTTTCCTTCTTTATTAAGAAGGGAGAGACCTTAGGTCTGGTAGGCGAGTCCGGATGTGGAAAGACCACTCTGGGCAGAACCATCCTTCGCTTATATGAACCGACCGGCGGTTCCATCATCTATGATGGCAAGCCGATTTATGAGAATCCGTTAGGACCGGACGGAAAGCCGTTAGGAAAGGGCAAGTCTGTGAACATGCTGCCTTACCGCCGGAAGATGCAGATTATCTTCCAGGACCCGTCCGCATCTCTGGACCCTCGTATGACCGTTGGCGAGATTATCGGAGAGGCGATTGATATCCACAAGCTGGCTTCCAGTAAGGGCGACCGCGCGGATATGATTAAGGAATTGTTAAAGCGGGTCGGATTAAATACCGAGCATGCAAACCGTTATCCACACGAGTTCTCCGGCGGACAGCAGCAGCGTGTCGGCATCGCCCGCGCACTGGCGGTAAAGCCGGAATTCATCGTCTGCGATGAGCCGATTTCCGCTCTGGACGTTTCCATCCAGTCTCAGGTTGTAAACATGCTGGAGGATATGCAGGAGGAGATGGGCCTGACCTATCTGTTCATCGCCCATGACTTGTCCGTTGTGCGCCATATCTCCAACCGGATCGGCGTTATGTATCTGGGCTCCCTGGTTGAGCTTGGCGAAAGCTATGAGCTGAACCGCCACCCGATTCATCCGTATACCCAGACGCTTCTGTCTGCCGTTCCGGTTCCGGACCCGCAGGTAAGCCGCAGCCGCAGCCGTATCGTGCTGCAGGGTGATATTCCGAGCCCGATGAATCCGCCGAGCGGATGCCGGTTCCATACCAGATGTCCATATGCAACGGAGAAGTGCAGCCAGGTAACGCCTGTGTTCAGAGAGCATGAGCCGGGACACTGGGCAGCCTGTCATCTGCTGGACAA
>JAUNPZ010000059.1:0-2281 GCA_030536455.1 Lachnospiraceae bacterium
ATTCTTTTCTCTTTTGTTTACATTCAAAGTATGTCCCTCTCCCGTAAGAATATACATCAAATCCAAAAGAATCCGAAAAGAAATCTAATTTTCCTCGTGAAGATACATGTCTTTTATAATCTGTATCGTCCGCTCTTTTCCAAGCATGCTGACATTTAAAAGAGCCTGGTGGGAGTCGATGGAGCCCCATTCGGCATCGGTGTAGCTTTCATAATAAAAGCGGCGCTTCCGGTCCACCTTGCGGATGGCTTCGGCAGCCTGGCGTTCGGAGATGAAATAGCGCTCGGTAATGCGGGCGATCCGGTCCTTCTTCGATGCACAGATAAATACATTTACGCAGGGGTGCCGGTCTTTTAATATCACATCTGCGCAGCGTCCCACGAACACGCAGGGACCTTTTTCTGCCAGCTTCTCGATGAGGATGCGCTGGGTGAGGTACATGCTGTCATTTAACGGCATGCCGTAGCCGGTGACGGCGTTGATAGCGGCAGCCGGGTCTGGGCGGAGGATACGGAAACGGCTCATGGCAGTTTCATCGACCCGCTCCAGGTCAAAAGAGTCGATGCCCATTTCCTGGGAGGCCATCTCGATGAGTTCCCGGTCATAAAATGGGATTCCCAGGGCGTTTGCGGTTAATTCTCCGATTTCGCTTCCTCCGCTGCCGAATTGTCTGCCTATGGTTATGATTTTGTGTGACATATCCTTCGCTCCTTTCTGCTTGTGATTGTGGATGTAGGGAATTGTTCAGTTACTTTTATTGTACGAGGTTTTCCGGCAGAATGCAACTGTTTCCGGGGATGCGTAAATTTGGTTGCTTCGCAAGATTAGTTAAGGTATCCCCTCCGGGGACTCGTGATTTTGGTTGCTTCGCAAGATAAGCTGGGGTATCCCCTCCGGGGACTCGTAAATTTGGTTGCTTCGCAAGATTAGTTAAGGTATAATCATATAGAAGTGATGCGGCGGAGCGGCTGCGAAGGAGTATAGAGTGAAGGAGCAGAAGAAAGAGATGAAGAAAAATATTGTTGTAGGACAGTCCGGAGGCCCTACTGCGGTGATTAATGCAAGCCTCTACGGAGTGATTGCAGAAGGAATGAAGCACGGGGACGAAATCGGGCATGTGTATGGAATGTTAAATGGAATCGAAGGCTTTATGCAGGACCGGTATATGGATTTATCCGGTGAACTGGGAGCAGAGGAGCTGGAGATATTAAAGCAGACTCCGGCGGCCTACTTAGGCTCCTGCCGGTATAAGCTTCCGGAGGACCTTTCTTCGAATTTTTACCCCATGATTTTTGAAAAGCTGGAGCGGCTGGAAATCGGATATTTCTTCTATATCGGCGGCAATGATTCCATGGACACGGTAAGCAAGCTGTCCCGGTATGCGGAGACGATTGGAAGCGCCATCCGTTTTATCGGGGTTCCGAAGACCATTGACAATGACTTGATCCATACGGACCATACGCCCGGATACGGCAGCGCGGCCAAGTATGTGGCAGCTACGGTAAGGGAGATTGCCATGGATGCCTCGGTGTACCAGCAGAAGGCGGTTACGATTGTGGAGCTGATGGGGCGTCATGCCGGATGGCTGACGGCGGCCAGCGTGCTGGCGAGAAAGGAAGCTGGGGATAATCCTCTTTTGGTCTATCTTCCGGAGGCGGATTTTGACCTGGAGCAGTTTGCCGTGGATGTGAAGCAGGCGCTGGACCGTCAGCCGAATGTGGTGGTCTGTGTGTCGGAGGGAATTTCGGATAAGGATGGAAAGTTTATCTGCGAATATGACAATGCAGCCCAGACGGACAGCTTCGGCCATAAGATGCTGACCGGCTCCGGAAAGGTGCTGGAAGCATTTATCCGGAACCGCTATGGCGTGAAGGTCCGCTCCGTGGAGCTGAACGTGAGCCAGAGATGTTCCGGCATGGTGGCTTCCCTGACGGATATCGAGGAGGCGGCTGCGGCAGGCGCGGCAGGCGTTCAGGCGGCGCTGGCCGGAATGACCGGGAAGATGATTGCATTCTGCCGGAAAGAGGCGGATGGGTATGAGCTGGAGTGCCGGACGGAGGATGTGAATGAAATCTGCAACCGGGAGAAGAAATTCCCGGCAGAGTGGATTATCAAGAACGGCACCGATATCGGCCCGGAATTCTGGGATTATGCACGGCCGCTGATTCAGGGCGAGGCAAAGCGGAAGATGAAGGACGGACTTCCGGTGTATCTGTATCGGAGGTAGCAAGGAGAGAGAATTTATGACGCCAGTTGTAAGCATTATCGTTCCTGTATACAA
>JAUNPZ010000059.1:2291-17813 GCA_030536455.1 Lachnospiraceae bacterium
GCAGCGAAAGAAAAACGCAGTGAAAGAAGAACACAGCGCAATCAAAAGCAAAGGGTCCTGGAACGGAATGTTCCGGGGCCTTTTGCTTTTGCTGCAAAAAATGCAGCTGTTACGAAAATTTTACATAGGCTGGATAGCAGAGCGGCGGATTTTTTTATATATTAAAGGTAAAAACATATTCCACATGAGCCGGGAGGATACCGGAAAATGGTTCAAAATCCTCCGAAAGGCAGAAGTTGGGGGAATGTACGAAAAAAAGAACAATTTCAGACGGACTGGTTTCTTTTCTACAGAAAGCAAAAGAGAAAAAAGCAGAAAAGACAGAAGAGAGAAATTTGTAGAAAAATTACCGGTGAAATCCAAAAAGAAGAGGGAAAAGACATGTCCAGACCATATGAATTTGAAATCAAGAAGATGTATGCAGACCTGCGCCGCTCGGAGCAGAAGGCGGCGGATTATTACCTGCATTATGACGGGCCATTGGAGGAACTGTCCTTAGCTTCCATGGCAGAGGCGGCGGAAATCAGCCAGCCTACGGTGATGCGGTTTGTGAAGGCCCTGGGCTTTCGCGGTTTTAAAGAGTTTAAATATGGAATCCTGAAGGATTCCGGAAGGGATGAGGAGGCAGGGGAATCGGAAGACAGGCTGGTGCCGCCGCCTCTGGTGTACGGATATGCGATTTCGGAGAAGGACCTTCCGGAGGATGTGCCGGGGCGTGTGGTGGCTCAGGCAGGCGCTTATCTGGATGATACCTTAAAGCATATTTCCGCGTCGGATGTCAGCAGGGCCGCAGAGATGATCTGCAGCGCCAGACAGATTGCCATTTATTATGTAGAGAATTCTGCGTCAATCGCCCATGATCTGCTGACAAAGCTTTTATACCTTGGCTTTAACTGTATCTTTTACAGTGATTTTTACTTGCAGCAGGTCAGCGCAGCCAATCTTTCGGAGGGGGACCTGGCCATCGGGATATCCTATTCCGGCACCTCGAAAAATACGGTGGATGTGATGAAGCTGGCCAGAAAAAAGGGGGCGTCCTCCATTGCGATCACCAATTTTCCGGATTCTCTCGTTGGGAAATATTCAGATATCGTGCTGGAAACCGGAAATCAGCAGCTTTTATATGGCAACGCCATCTTTTCCCGAACGTCCCAGATTGCTGTGGTGGATATGATCTATACCGGCATTATCCTGCGGGATTATAAGAAATACACGAAGAAACTGGATGAAAGCAGCCGGATTGTCCGGGAACAGGCGTATGGATTCCGGTGAAATATTACAGGAGAAGGATTTGTAGAAAAACTACAAGCCTTCTTTTTTTTGCGGCCGTTCTGGTTTACGTTCCCTTTACAAAGTGCTTACAAGTATTTTGTTGAGTTTGAAAAAAAGCCGTGTTTTAATGAGGGTGTTCGAAAACAAAACAGCCGCAGAGGAAAGTACAGGAGCGGCGCTGTCCGGAAAGGAAAGGAGAATATTTATGCTGGAATTAAAGCAGATCAAGAAGTCGTATGACGGCGTTACAATCTTAAATAACATGAATTTGAAAATCGAAGAGGGAGAAATCGTTTCCATACTGGGACCATCCGGATGTGGAAAAACAACGCTTTTGAATCTGATTCTGGGCATTACGGATGCAGACAGCGGGGAAATCTATTTTAACGGGCAGAACATCACCGACGTACCCATGGAGGCCAGAGGATTTAACATCGTGTTCCAGGATTATGCCTTATTTCCCAATCTGAATGTATATAAGAACATTACCTACGGACTGCGGAATAAGCCGGGTATCTCGACCAGCCAGGAGGTGGAGGAGCTGATTGGACTGTTGGGGCTCAGAGAGCATTTGAGCAAGCGGATTGACCAGCTTTCCGGCGGTCAGAAGCAGAGGGTGGCTCTGGCCAGAACCATGGTGATGAAGCCGAAGATCCTTTTACTGGATGAACCGCTGAGCGCATTGGACGGCGTCATCAAGGAATCCATCAAGGAAAAAATCAAGGAAATCGCCAGGGAATTTAAGCTGACTACCATTATTGTAACCCATGACCCGGAGGAGGCGCTGACGCTGTCGGATAAGGTTCTGATCGTGAATCAGGGAAGCATTGCACAGTTTGGAACACCGGATGAAATCATCAGCAGTCCGGCCGATTCCTTCGTCCGGGAGTTCATCTTAAATCAGCTTGAGATTAAGCGGAATCACATCTTTACCTTGTTCCGCGGCGAGATGGAGAGCGGCCTTTCTTCGAATAAGGACGCGGACCGTATCGTAAAGCAGGCCGTCTGATGCGAAAAAAAGAAAAGGAAATCAATTCGATGAAGAACATAAAAGAAAAAGAGCTGAAGGGGATTTATGCGCTGGTAATCGGACTCTTTCTGGTGTTTCTGCTGGTCCCGATTCTCCTGCTTCTGGGAAAATCCTTCGAGTGTGAAGGCGGGCTGGGCCTGTCTCATTATGTGGACGTTCTGACCGGAAAGGGTTTTCTGGCGGCTTTTGGAAGAAGCTTGTGGATTGCATCTGTCAGCGCCGTGCTGACCACGTTTCTGGCCTTTATCCTGGCCTATACCATTCATTATACAAATGTCCCGAAGGGCTTTAAGAAGTTTATCCGCCTGGCGGCGGTGGTGCCTATGCTTCTGCCCACGATTACATACGGCTTTGCCATTATCTATTCCTTTGGAAAACAGGGCCTCCTGACCCGGCTGTTCGGCAGGCAGCTGTTTGATATCTATGGCATGAACGGGCTCCTGATCGGCTATGTGATCTATACCCTGCCGATTTCGTTTATGCTGCTGTCCAACACCATGAGCTTCATTGATAAGAAGTTTATGATCGTATCCAGAATCATGGGGGATAAGCCTCTGACCACCTTTTTCGGAACGGTAATCCGTCCGCTGGCCGGGACCCTGGCGGCGTCCTTTGTGCAGTGCTTTTTCCTCTGCTTTACCGACTTCGGCATTCCCGCATCAGTGGGAGGACGCTATGAGGTAGCTGCAGCGGTTCTTTACAATGAGATGCTGGGAAGTGTGCCGGACTTTCACCGGGGGGCGGTGGTGGCCATGTGCATGCTGATTCCCTCTGTGCTGAGCATTGCTCTTCTTCGTTATCTGGAGAAATATAACATCCGCTACAGCCGGATTTCCGAGATTGAGCGAAAGAAGGGGCCGGCCCGGGATTTCTGCTTCGGCCTGCTGTCCGGCACCATCCTGACCGGTGTGCTTTGTATCTTTGCCGTGCTTTTCATCGTGCCGGTTGTACAGGAATGGCCCTATCAGATGCATCTCACATTCCGCCATATTTCGTCGGTGTTTGCAGATTCCAGACTGGTGGAGGTCTACAAAAATTCGATTCTGGTGGCGGTGCTGACTGCATTTTTGGGTACTCTGACCGTCTACGGAGCGGCGCTGGCATCGGCCAGAAGCCGTCTGCCGGAAGCGTGGAAGGCCGTCATCGATGCAATCGCGCTGGTAACGAACACCATTCCCGGCATGGTAATCGGAATTGCCTTTCTGTTTGCTTTTTCCGGCACTCCGCTCCAGAATACCTTTCTTATCATCATAATCTGCAATGTGGTCCATTTTTTCTCCACGCCGTACCTGATGATGAAAGGCGCCCTGAGCAAGATGAACGCATCCTGGGAGACGACGGCGCGGCTGATGGGAGACACCTGGTTCCGGACGATTGCCTGTGTGGTAACGCCCAATGCCATGTCCACCCTGCTGGAGGTGTTCAGCTATTATTTTGTAAATGCCATGGTAACGGTCAGCGCGGTCATCTTTATCGCCGGCGCGAGAACTATGGTGATTACCACCAAGATAAAGGAACTGCAGTATTATACCAAATTTAATGAGATTTTTGTCCTGTCTCTTCTGATTCTGGCAACCAATCTGGCGGCAAAAGCGCTGTTTGGGTATCTGGCCAGCTGCCGGGAGAGGAAAAATAAGGAACAGAAATAGAGAAAATGAGAAAACAAATGAGCATAAGGCTCAAGAAGGAGACGATTGAAAAATGAAAAACCGGAAAAGAATTACCACATTAGGACTTGCAGCGCTGCTTATGATGTCCGCAGCAGCGGCTGCCGGATGCTCCGGCGCAGACAAGCAGGTTGTCATTTATTCCAATGCAGATGACGAGGCTGTTGAGGCGATGAAGCATGCCTTAGACGGCAATGGATATGAAGGAAAATACCTGATTCAGACCTTCGGGACCTCAGAGCTTGGCGGCAAGCTGCTGGCAGAGGGAACGAACATCGAGGCGGACCTGGTTACCATGAGTTCCTTTTACCTGGAGAGTGCGCAGGAACAGAATCAGATGTTTCAGGACCTGACCTTTGATGCAAAGCCGCTGGAGGCCTATCCGGCGTATTACAGCCCGATTACCAAGCAGGAGGGCGCGATTATCGTAAATACCGAGATGATGAAGGAGCATAATCTGACGATGCCGTCCTGCATCAAGGATTTGGCAAAGCCGGAGTATGCAAACCTGATTTCGGTGACGGACATCAAGAGCTCCTCCACCGCCTGGCTTCTGATGCAGGCAATCGTAAGTGAGTATGGGGAGGACGGAGCGAAGGAGGTGCTTTCCGGAATCTATAAAAATGCCGGTCCCCACATCGAAAGCTCCGGTTCCGCCCCGCTTAAGAAGGTCCGCGCCGGCGAGGTCGCGGCAGGCTTTGGCCTCCGTCATCAGGCGGTTGCGGATCAGGCTGCGGGACTGCCCATTGATTTCGTGGATCCGGCGGAAGGAAACTTTTCCCTGACGGAGTCGGTTGCGGTAATCGACAAGGGAGACAAGACCAGCAGCCAGGCGATGGGCATGGCAGAGTGTATCATCAAGTATGGACGCAGCGAGCTGCAGCAGACCTACCCGCTTCCGATTTATGAGGGAGAAACGGATGACGCGGCAAACAAGTCGGCTTATCCGAAGGTATTCCCGGAAAAGCTGACGGTAGATTTATTAAAGAAGCATCAGGAGCTTTCTGAAAGCTGCAAATAATAGATTCAAAGAAGACAAAGAAGAGGAGAAAAGGAAATGAAGAATTATAAACTGCTGACCCCTGGGCCATTGACCACCACCGATACCGTTAAGGAGCAGATGCTGTTCGACCACTGCACCTGGGATGATGATTATAAACAGATTACACAGGAAATCCGGAGAAAGCTGTTAGCGCTGGCTCATGTTTCCGAGGAGGAGTATACCTGCGTTCTGATGCAGGGAAGCGGCACCTTCGGCGTTGAATCGGTGCTGACCAGCTCGGTAGGGCCGGAGGACGGCCTTCTGATTGCGGCAAATGGCGCTTACGGCCTGCGCATGGCAGACATCGCAAAACATGCCGGACTCCATTACAAGCTTTACAACGAGGACTATGACCAGGTGCCGTCCGCAGAAAAAATCGCAGAGCTGTTAAAAGAAAATCCGGAGATTACCCATGTCTCCATGGTGCACAGCGAGACGACCTCCGGCATCTTAAATGATATTGCAGCCGTGGCAGAGGTGGTGAAAAAGGCGGGCCGGATCTTCATTGTGGATGCCATGTCCAGCTTTGGCGGCGTGGATATCCCGGTGGCCGAGCTGGGGATTGATTTCATTATCAGCAGTGCAAATAAGTGTATTCAGGGAGTTCCCGGCTTTTCCTTCATTATCTGCCGCAGGGACCGGCTGATGGAGTGTGAAGGAAAGGCAAGAAGCCTGTCGCTGGATTTATACGACCAGTGGAAGACGATGGAGAAGGACGGAAAATGGCGTTTCACCTCCCCGACGCATGTGGTTCTGGCATTTGCCCAGGCCCTCCGGGAGATGGAGAAGGAAGGCGGAATCGCAGCAAGACATGAGCGCTATGCGCAGAATAACCGGCTTTTGATTGAGCGGATGGGGGAGATGGGAATTCATCCGTATATCCGGGAGCATCAGGGGCCGATCATCACCACCTTTTTCTATCCGGAAAACCGACATTTTTCTTTTGAAGAGATGTATACATATATTAAGGAAAGAGGCTACGCCATCTATCCGGGAAAGGTAACGGATGCCGACACGTTCCGCATCGGCAATATCGGTGAGATCTACCGGGAAGATATCGAGAAGCTGTGTGAGATCGTGAAGGAATTTTTAGCAGAGAAAAAGCAGGAGGAAGAGGCATGAGATTTGAGGGCGTTATTTTTGACTGGGCGGGAACCACGGTAGACTATGGCTGTTTTGCGCCGGTTCAGGCGTTTGCGGAGGCATTTGCGGAGTTTGGGATTCATCCCACGGTGGACGAGGTTCGGGCGCCGATGGGAAT
The DNA here is from genome assembly GCA_030536455.1 of Lachnospiraceae bacterium. Taxonomy (GTDB): domain Bacteria; phylum Bacillota; class Clostridia; order Lachnospirales; family Lachnospiraceae; genus Caccovicinus. Next base: position 8,564 of record JAUNPZ010000059.1, read on the forward strand.
GTTAAAAAAGGACCATGTCCGCACCATGCTTCAGATGGAGCGGATCCGCGCAGCCTGGAAGCAGGCTTACGGACGGGATTTTACAGAGGAGGATGTGGAGCAGGTTTACCAGTTAAGTGAGAAAAAAATCATGGAGCAGGTGGCGGAGTTTACGGATATCAAGCCCTATGTGGCAGAGACGGTGAAGGAGCTTCGCAGACTGGGCTTAAAGATTGGCTCCACCACCGGATACACCCGTGAGATGATGGAAATCGTTGTGCCTGCGGCAGAGAAGAAGGGATATCATCCGGACTGCTGGTTCAGCCCGGACCAGACCGGCGGGAAAGGAAGACCGTATCCATATATGGTATTCCGCTGCATGGAGGAGCTGGGCCTTGCGGATGTAAGGCGGGTCATGAAGGTTGGCGATACTGTTTCGGACATCCGGGAGGGGAAGAATGCCGGCGTATTTACGGTGGGCGTGATTGAGGGAAGCTCGGTAATCGGCCTTTCGGAAGAGGAGTTCGAGGCGCTGGATGAGGCAGAGAAGGTGAAGGTCCGCCAGATGGCAGTGAAAAAATTCCTGGATGCAGGAGCGGATGCGGTGGTGATGGATATTCGTGGCATTCTGGGATTTTTAGCCTGATTAAGATTTGTTCATTTCTCATTTCCGTGCTACAATAGCCTTGCATATATCAAAATGTTGGGAAAGCAAGGAGAGAGAATTTATGACGCCAGTTGTAAGCATTATCGTTCCCGTATACAATGCGGAGGCTTACTTAAAACGCTGTGTAAACAGCATATTAAATCAGGAATATATGAATTTTGAACTGCTGCTGATTGATGACGGAAGCACCGATTCCTCCGGAGAAATCTGCGAGGAATATGCCGGGAGGGATGCGCGGGTGCGGGTGGTCCACAAGGAGAATTCCGGCGTGTCGGACACCCGGAATCTGGCCATAGAGATGGCGGAGGGAGCCTACCTGCAGTTCGTGGACAGCGATGACTGGCTGACTGCGGATGCGACGAAGCTGATGGTCCGCGCCGCCCAGGAAAATTCCTGTGACCTGGTTATCACGGATTTTTACCGTGTGGTGGGGGAGCGGGTTTCCCAGAAGGGGGATATCGAGGAGGACGGAGTCCTGAATCAGGAGGCATTCGCGGCCTGCATGATGGAGAATCCGTCGGATTTCTATTACGGTGTGCTCTGGAACAAGCTGTACCGGAGGGATATCATTGAGCGGTATCAGCTTCGGATGGATTCGGAAATCAGCTGGTGCGAGGATTTCATGTTTAATCTGGAGTATATCCGTCACGCAGAAAGCTTCTATGCGCTTCGGACTCCGGTCTATTATTATCTGAAGCGGAAGGGCTCCCTGGTTTCCCAGGGCATGAGCATCACCAAAACCGTGAAGATGAAATTAATGGTGTTTGAGTATTACAACAATTTCTACAAGCATGTTCTGGACGAGGAGGATTACGAGAAAAACCGTCTCCAGGTGTACCGTTTCCTGGTGGATTCCGCCGGGGACGGCATGATTCTCCCCACCATTCTTTCCGGGGCAAAAAGGCTTGGGGAGGAGCGCAGCCGCGTCTGCGCCGAGGCGGTGGCCGGGGACGGCATTCTGATGGAGGCTTACCGGGAGAGAAAGCTTCTGGAGCGGTATCTGGAGCCGGCGGCCATTCAGAACGACTTATCTCTTCTGGAGGCCAGCCTTCTTCTCCTGCTCCGGCAGTACCGGCAGCTTCACAGCCGCAGGGAGATGGCGGATCTGCTCGGCATTTCCCGCAGACGGCTGTCGGTGGCTCTTCAGAAGCTGGTCTTAAAGGGCATTATCAAGGTAGAAGAGGAAAAAGGAAAAGAGAAGAAGAGTAAGGAAAAGAAGGGAATGGAAAAGAAGGCGGAGGAGCGGAGGTTTACCGTAACCCTTCTTCCGGCAGCAGACTCCATACTGGCCGATTTTGAGGTGGCTGAGGCGGATTATAACCAGGCGCGGCTTGCCGGCTTTGACGAGGCGGAAAAGGCGCGGTATGCAGAGCTGTCGGAGAGGGTGACGGCAAATATCAGGAGAGTCCTGCAGTAGGCTGCTCTTCGGCGCAGAACACCACGACCTGCTCCGGCGAGGTCTGGGGCGGAATGCTTCTTGTGGATGTGGTATAAAGGACCATCATCAGTTTTCCGGACAGTTCTCCGCCGAATGGCTGGCCGTTGGGCAGGGTGACCCAGGTTTCCGGCCGGATGTTCAAGCGCAGGGAGCCGTCTGAGGCCGCAAGCTGGGTCCCGTCCGGAAGGCGGGTAAAGACATCCAGAACGGCCGTGGTCCCCTCCGGGGTGTGGGCGGCCGCCGCTGTGCGGTATCTGGGCGGGAAAATCAAAGGAGCCGGCGCCGTATTCTCGTAGAAAAAGGTAACCCGGTCGCCGATCTGCAGGGGCCAGGTGTTAAGCACAAAGGCGGAGCCGTCCAGCGTCATGGTTACGATGCCCTGGGAAGGGGTGTCGATGGTGAAGAGAAGGCTGCAGCCAAGCTGCCTGGGGCCGGTTCCATGCCAGTCAATCTGGGTGATGGTTCCGGTGATTGGTGTGTATTGAGACATAGATGCCTCCGGAAATCTCGTTATCTTATCATATACAGCCGGATAGCCGGTGTTTACGAAAAAATGAAAAAAACCCCGTTACCTCTTTCCCAAAGCCGGGAAATATGGTATGATTACTCATTATGAACAGGCAGGGCTGCCCACACAAAAGAAGCGCTGCCAAATCGAAAAACGGAGGCATCAGATTATGGAAGAGAAAAACCTGGCACCAGAGACCGAAGCAAAGGAAACAGTGTCTAAAAATTTTATAGAGATGGAGATTGAAAAGGACCTGGCAGATGGCGTGTACGACCATGTTCAGACCCGTTTTCCTCCGGAACCCAACGGATATCTTCACATCGGACATGCAAAGTCCATCTTATTAAACTATGGACTGGCTCAGAAGTACGGCGGAAAGTTCAACATGCGTTTTGACGATACCAACCCCACCAAGGAGAAGATTGAGTTTGTGGAGTCCATCAAGGCGGATGTGCAGTGGCTGGGCGCTGATTTTGAGGACCGTCTGTTCTTTGCGTCCAACTATTTTGATAAGATGTACGAGTGCGCGGTTTTCCTGATCAAGAAGGGAAAAGCCTTTGTCTGTGATTTATCCGCAGAGGAGATTCGTCAGTACCGCGGCGATTTCACCACTCCAGGCAAGGAAAGTCCATACCGGAACCGTTCCGTCGAGGAGAACTTAAAGCTGTTTACCGAGATGAAGGAAGGAAAGTATCAGGACGGCGAGAAGGTGCTTCGCGCCAAGATTGACATGGCTTCTGCCAATATCAACATGAGAGACCCGGTTATCTACCGTGTGGCGCATATGAGCCATCACAATACAGGGGACAAGTGGTGCATCTACCCGATGTATGATTTTGCCCATCCGATTGAGGATGCGATCGAGCATATCACCCACTCCATCTGCACCCTGGAGTTTGAGGACCATCGTCCGCTGTATGACTGGGTGGTAAGAGAGTGTGAATTTGAGAATCCGCCCCGTCAGATTGAGTTTGCAAAATTATATCTGACCAATGTGGTGACCGGCAAGCGTTACATCAAGAAGCTGGTGGAGGATGGCATTGTGGACGGCTGGGACGACCCTCGTCTGGTATCCATCGCCGCGCTGCGCCGCAGGGGCTATACGCCGGAATCCATCAAGATGTTTGTGGACCTGGTCGGCGTGTCCAAGGCCAACAGCTCTGTGGATTATGCGATGTTAGAGTACTGCATCCGCGAGGATTTAAAGCTTAAGAAATCCCGTATGATGGCGATTCTGGACCCGGTTAAGCTGGTGATCGACAATTATCCGGAGGATGAGATGGAGGAGCTGGTGGTTCCCAATAACCTGGAGAATGAGGAGCTGGGAAGCCGTGTGGTTCCGTTCGGAAAGGAATTATACATCGAGAGAGAGGATTTCATGGAAGAGCCTCCGAAGAAGTATTTCCGTCTGTTTCCGGGCAATGAGGTCCGTCTTTTCGGCGCGTATTTTGTTACCTGCACCAGCTATGAGAAGGATGAGGACGGCCGCGTGACCGTGGTTCATTGTACCTACGACCCGGAGACCAAGAGCGGTTCCGGCTTTACCGGCCGCAAGGTAAAGGGCACCATCCACTGGGTAGCGGCAAAGACGGCGAAGGAAGTGGAGTGCCGCCTGTATGAGAATATCGTAGATGAGGAGAAGGGCAAGCTGAATGCAGACGGAACCCTGAACCTGAATCCGAATTCCCTGACCATCCTGCCAAGCTGCTTTGTAGAACCGGCTTTAGCGGATGTGAAGGCGTATGACAGCTTCCAGTTTATGAGAAACGGATATTTCTGCGTGGACTGCAAGGACAGCACGCCGGAGAAGCCGGTATTTAACCGGATCGTATCCTTAAAGAGTTCGTTCCGGCTGCCGAAGTAAAAAAGAATATTATGGAATTGATGATACCATTGGATAATCAGGGAAGTATCCCCATGTATGAACAGATTTATCATTACATGAAGGAAGAAATCCGTCAGGGGAATCTGGGGGCCGGGATGAAGCTTCCCTCCACGCGGGTCCTGGCGGAGCATCTGAAGGTGAGCCGCAGCACGACCCAGATGGCGTATGAGCAGCTTCTCTCGGAAGGCTATATCGAATCCGTGCCCTGCAGAGGATACTTTATCTCGGCGATTGAGGAGCTGGTGGAGGTGAGAGACCAGCCGTCGGGGCAGTTTGTCACTGCGGAGGAGCCGGGTGAGGATGGCTGCGCGGTGGATTTTTCCCCAAGAGGAATCGACCTGGACAGTTTTCCCTATAACATCTGGAGGAAAATCAGCAAGAATATCCTGGTGGATGATAATAAGGCGCTGTTTTTAAATGGGGACCCCCAGGGGGAATATGCCCTTCGGGAAGCCATCCGAAGCTACCTGCATTCGGCAAGAGGCGTGCGCTGCAGCGCGGACCAGATTATCGTAGGCGCAGGAAATGAATATTTATTAATGCTTTTATCCCTGGTCCTGGGAAGCGGCCGGGTCATCGCCATGGAGAATCCCACCTACAAGCAGGCGTACCGGGTTTTCACCAGCCAGGGGTATCCGGTGCTGCCGGTGGAGATGGACCGTCAGGGGATGGATGTGGCGGCTCTCCGTCAAGGGCGGGCAGATACGGCTTATGTGATGCCTTCCCATCAGTATCCCATGGGAATCGTTATGCCGGTAAAGCGGAGACAGGAGCTGCTTTCCTGGGCGGGCGAGGCGGAAGAGCGGTATTTGATTGAGGATGATTATGACAGTGAATTCCGCTATAAGGGAAAGCCCATACCGGCGCTCCAGGGGATGGACCGGGACGGGAAGGTCATTTATATCGGAACCTTTTCCCGCTCCATCGCTCCGGCAATCCGTGTCGGATTTCTGGTGCTTCCGCCGAAGCTTCTGGCCGAATATAAAAAAAAGGCCGGATTTTTTGCCTCCACCGTGTCCCGAATCGACCAGAATATCCTGTATCGGTTTCTGACAGACGGCTATTATGAGCGGCATCTGAACCGGATGCGCTCCGTCTATAAGGGGAAGCATGACTGCCTGATGGGTGAGCTGAAGGGCTTTGAGCCGGTCTTCTCCGTGCGGGGCGAGCATGCCGGGATTCATGTGCTGCTGAGCCATACAGGAAGCAGCCGGGAAGAGGAGCTGGAGAAGGCGGCAGCCGCAGCCGGCGTCCGGGTGTACGGGCTGTCCCGGTATTTCATTCATCCGGAGCAGAACCGGTATCCTTCTACCGTGGTGCTGGGGTATGCCAATCTGACGGAGGTGGAGATTCACGAGGGAGTCAGACGGCTTAAGAAGGCGTGGAAAATCGGCGGGGAACCGTCATGATCAAAAATAAAAAGCAGCAGCTTCACGGCTGGGGACTTACCGGTCCCTTTTCGTGAAACTGCTGTTTTTGTGCTGGTTTCTATTCATCCATCTCCTCAACGATGGTGGTCGGTTCCGATTCCGGAACGGTCTTCTGCGCATCCTCCGGTTCTATAACGGGAAGGGTAGAATCCGGCTCGCCGGACTCCAGCTCTGCGGTTCCGGTGATATGGCTGGAGGAGATGTGCTGTCCGTAGGCCTCGATGGAGGGAGCGGATCTGTCCTCTTCTTCAGCCGCTGTTTCCTCGGCTGCAGCCTCCGGTTTCTCTTGTGCGGCATCCTTTGCAGCGCCTTCCGGCTCAGCCTTTGCAGCAACCTCCGGTTTTTCCGGCGCGGTGTCTTCGGCATCTTCCTTTATCGGGGCGGTTTCGGCGCCTGTGACCTCCGGTGCGTCAGGCTCCTCATTCTCGAAGATATCCTCCTCTTCCTCCATACGCTCCTTGTAGGCGTCTACCTTTGCTTTTGCCAGGTGAGCGGTATCCTTGGCGGCGGAGGCAGCTTCGTGGGCCGTGTCCGAGAAGATGGCGGCAGCATCCTTCAGTACATTTTTCGCTGCATCCGCAACCTCTCCGGCGGCAGCCATCATATCCTTTGCAGCTAATTTTAATTCATCTGCGCTGGCATTCAAGGAGACATATTTCCGGGCAGAGGCATCTTCTCCGGTCTCCTCCTCGTAATCCTCATCCTCCTCGTCAAAATAATCCTCTTCGTCCTCATCTCCCTCGAAGTCGTGGAATTCTTCCTCCAGTTCCTCGTTAAAGGATTTGTATTTTTTCAGATAAGAAATGCCGGCAGCGGCAGCACCTGCAAGTGCAACAAATGTAACAAACTTTCCAAAACCTTTTTTAGCCATATTGAAACGCTCCTCTCCTGGATAGTCTGGTGCATCCGGGCCCCAGATATTTATTCTTTTATTCTAATACGAAAGACGGAAAAAAGAAAGGCATAAACGATTTTTCCTGCAATAAATTTGTAAAAAAAGTATAAAGTTAGCACTCGACACTTGACAGTGCTAACAAACGGTGATATAACTTATCATGTAGTGAAAAAGCAGGTAACTTTGAATGAAAAAGATTATATACAGGAGGCATAGAACATGAAGTTAGTACCTTTATTTGACAGAGTTGTATTGAAGCAGTTGGTTGCAGAAGAAACCACCAAGTCCGGTATCGTACTGCCGGGTCAGGCGAAGGAGAAGCCGCAGCAGGCAGAGGTTATCGCAGCAGGTCCGGGCGGCGTGGTGGACGGCAAGGAGATTACCATGCAGGTAAAGGCCGGAGATAAGGTTATTTACTCCAAGTATTCCGGAACCGAAGTGGAAGCAGACGATGAGAAGTATGTGATTGTAAAGCAGAGCGACATCCTGGCAATCATTGAGTAATCGTAATTATTGATTCAAAACAGAAATTAGAAAACAATCTGGAGGTTGATTTATCATGGCAAAGGAAATTAAATATGGCGTAGAGGCCAGAAAAGCATTAGAGTCTGGCGTGAATCAGTTAGCAGATACCGTTCGGGTTACCCTGGGACCGAAAGGAAGAAACGTAGTTCTGGATAAGTCCTTCGGCGCTCCGTTAATCACCAACGACGGTGTTACCATCGCAAAGGAAATCGAATTAGCAGATGCATTCGAGAACATGGGCGCACAGTTAGTAAAGGAAGTAGCAACCAAGACCAACGATGTAGCCGGTGACGGTACCACCACCGCGACGGTTCTGGCTCAGGCGATGATTAACGAAGGTATGAAGAACCTGGCAGCAGGCGCAAACCCAATCGTATTAAGAAAGGGTATGAAGAAGGCAACCGAGGCTGCGGTAGAGTATATCAGAGAGCTGTCTAAGCCAATCGAGGGCAAGGAGCAGATTGCCAGAGTTGCTGCAATCTCCGCATCAGATGACAGTGTTGGCGAGATGGTAGCAGACGCCATGGAGAAGGTTTCCAAGGACGGTGTTATCACCATCGAGGAATCCAAGACCATGAAGACGGAACTGGATTTAGTAGAAGGCATGCAGTTTGACAGAGGCTATGTATCTGCATATATGGCAACCGACATGGATAAGATGGAAGCCGTTCTGGATGACCCATTCATCCTGATTACGGATAAGAAGATTTCCAACATCCAGGATATCCTGCCATTGCTGGAGCAGATCGTAAAGACCGGAGCAAAGCTGCTCATCATCGCTGAGGATGTAGAGGGCGAGGCTCTGACCACCTTAATCGTGAATAAATTAAGAGGCACCTTCAACGTAGTAGCGGTCAAGGCACCTGGCTACGGCGACAGAAGAAAAGAGATGTTAAAGGATATCGCCATCCTGACCGGAGGTACCGTAATCTCCGAGGAGCTGGGCTTAGACTTAAAGGAAACCACCATGGACCAGTTAGGCCGTGCAAAATCCGTTAAGGTACAGAAGGAGAACACCATCATCGTGGATGGCTGCGGTGAAAAGGATGCGATTGCAGCCCGTGTTGCTCAGATCCGTTCCCAGATTGAAGAGACCACATCTGATTTCGACAGAGAGAAATTACAGGAGAGACTGGCGAAGCTGGCAGGCGGCGTAGCCGTAATCCGTGTAGGTGCTGCAACCGAAACCGAGATGAAGGAAGCAAAGCTTCGTATGGAAGACGCTCTGGCTGCAACCAAGGCAGCAGTAGAAGAGGGTATCATCGCAGGCGGCGGTTCCGCATATGTTCATACCGCAGAGAAGATCAAGGGTATGTTAAGCGAACTGGAAGGTGACGAGAAGACCGGCGCCAAGATCATCTTAAAGGCTCTGGAAGCACCTCTGTTCCACATCGCAGCAAACGCAGGTCTGGAAGGCTCCGTTATCATCAACAAGGTAAGAGAGTCCGAAACCGCAGTTGGCTTCGATGCATACAAGGAAGAATATGTCGATATGATCAAAGCAGGCATCCTGGACCCGGCCAAGGTAACCAGAAGCGCTCTGCAGAACGCAACAAGTGTTGCATCTACTTTATTGACAACTGAATCTGTTGTTGCTAATATTAAAGAAGAAACCCCAGCCATGCCAGCCGGCGCTGGAATGGGGGGCATGATGTAAGCGAAAGCAGAGCCAGATAAATGTGAGGAGGCCTCGACCATGCTTGCATGAGGAGAGGCCTCCTCGCATTTATCTGGCGAGCAACGGTAGTGAGACGGAGCGAAGCGGAGTCGAACTACCGCTGCGTCAGAGCGGCAGAAAGCAAGCGACCATGCTTGCATGAGGAGAGGCCGCCTCATGTTTATCTGACGAGCAACGGTAGTGAGACGGGGCGAAGCGCCATCCAGCCTGTCGTTTCTCAAAAATCCCAAAAAGAAAGGAACCCA
>JAUNPZ010000210.1 GCA_030536455.1 Lachnospiraceae bacterium
AAATCGAGCAGGAGGCAGATAATTATTTCATCTGCCTCCTGCCGGTTGAGACTATCTATTTTCCAATAGCCCCTTCTGTGATTTTCTGTATGTTTTCCGCTTTCTATTTCTGCGCTCCGCAGTCCACAACCTCCTTCGCCAGCGCCAGCATAGCTTCCTGATCCACCTCGTCAAAGGTAGAAAGAGTATATTCCAGGCCATCCTCCGTCCAGCTTACATTCTGGAAGACCTTTCGCTCCTCCTCCGAAGAACCGTAGCTGATCATCAGCCTGCCAGCTTCCTGCAGCTTCCGGTCTTCTTCACTGGGTTCTGCATCCGGCGGAAGGAACAGGTAATGGTCGGTTCTCGCATGCAAGGTAATGCCCTCATATTCTTCTGTTCGGTCTGCCTCTGCTTCCTGCTGGGTCATCCCGTCAATCGGTTTCGAAATGCTTAAAGACAATCTGCCATTTTCCCCGTAATGAGCCATCAGCTCCGGGTAGGTTCCTACCTGATTGCCGTCCTCATCCAGAGCGCCCACATCCATCAGATAGCCTTCTGCAAATGCAGTTCCATCTGAAAACCGTTCCGGAACCTTTGGCTCCGCTCCCAGCTTTTCCTTCCCCTGCCCGGTAAGCTGCGCCGTCGAATGAATGGCCTCGTCCTTATAAGTGTGACTGACCAGCGTCGTGATTTTTCCGGCTCCAATCGCCGTAATGCTTCCGATTACAACAAATGCTGCTGCCAGCATAATTCCGATTCTTTTTTTTGAATATTTCATTTGATTTCTCCTTTCATCCACCTGACCATGGATCTGCTCCAAAATCCGCTGCTCTGCCGCCTCCGGAAAATCCGCAGAAGCCAGTTCTGCCTCCATCACCTGCCTGAGCGTATCTTCGAATCTGTCTCTCACAGCACAGCCTCCCTTCCGTTTCCCGCCGCCAGTTCCGTCTCCAGACACTTTTTCAGCAGCCTTCTGGCCTTGCTCAGCCTGGATTTTACCGTCCCCTCCAGGATTCCGGTAATCTCTGCAATCTCTCTGGTTCCAAGGCCATTGTAATAATGAAGCAGCACCACCGTCCGGTATTTTACATCCAGCCTGTTGACTGCTCCGAGAAGCTCCCTGGCCGTCTCATCCCGGAGAAGCTTCTCCAAGGGTCCGTCCATCCGGTCCTCTCTCTGCAGCACAGCAGCCGTCCGGCTTCCCGTCTCCTCCTGCTGCTCCAGCAGGCCTTCATAGGAAAGCTCGCCCTTCCTCTTCCGCATCTTTGACGTCCGCCAGGCCGTCCGCACAAGAATCTGGTAAATCCAGGCCTCAAAACGCTCCGGATTTTTCAGGCTTCCCCGGTTCAGATAACATTTTACAAACGTTTCCTGCAGGACATCCTCGCTGTCACTCCGGTTTCCGGTAAGAAACAAAGCCATGCGGTACAGCTTTCCGGAATAGAAATGGTATAACGCATCAAATGCACTCTCGTCACCGGTTATCATCTGCTCCACGAAAGCCTTCGTCTTCTCGTCCATATCTGCTTCCTTTCCGTCCTTTCGATGCATCGGTTCAGGAATGTTTTCTTCCTGCTCCATGTAACGGTCCCGTTACTTTGTAATTACATATACTAAGAGTCCGCCGCAGAAGGTTTGGTTCACTTTTTCGGAGAAATTTTTATGAAATTGATTCAGACCGGTTTATTCAAACAGCTTTCGCTCTTCCTCCTCTATCCTCCGGTCCTTAAAATAATATTCCCGGTCCTGTTCATTGATTTTGCGGAGCACCCGGCAGGGATTTCCAACGGCAACCACATCCGAAGGGATATCCCGCGTCACGATGCTCCCGGCTCCGATTACCACATTGTCCCCGATGGTAACGCCTGGAACCACCACCACCCCGGCGCCAAGCCAGCAGTTTCGGCCGATGCGGACCGGCATATTATACTGATACCCCAGTTCCCGTAGACTGGGCAGAATCGGATGTCCGGCTGTGGCAATCGTAACGTTCGGCCCAATCATCGTATAATCACCAACATAGATGTGGGTATCGTCCACCATCGTCAGGTTAAAATTCGCATAGATGTTTTTTCCGAAATGCACATGGCGGCCGCCGAAATTCGCATGAAACGGCGGTTCGATGTAACAGTTTTCTCCTATCTCCGCAAACATTTTCTTCAATAAAGCCTGACGCTTTTCTCCCTCTGACGGACGCGTCTGGTTAAATTCATAAAGCAACTCCAGATACCCTGCCTGCTCCTTTAAAAGTTCCTCATCTCCCGGAAAATACAGCCTGCCGCTGTGCATCTTTTCTTTTAAACTCATTTTTCTTCTGATTCCTTTCTTTTTCAATAACATTGCCTGCTGAATCGTCAGCTTCTTCCTTCTTCCGCAAACATTTCCGCTGACTTCCAGTATAACACGAATCCTCACCCTCTGCATATCATAAAACAAAAAGAGATTTCTCTTATGTCTGACCGAATCTATTCTGCCCAGTGGCAGCAGCCCTGCGGCATCTGCCGGCCCTGTGTGGGCCCTTTCTGTCCGCCATGCAGACCCTGCGTACCGCCAGGCCCGCCCTCCAGGCCGCCATTTGAACCGCCGCCAAGACCGCCGTTTCGGCCTCCCTTTGGACCACCGCCAAGACCGCCGTTTCGGCCCCCATTCGGAC
>JAUNPZ010000060.1 GCA_030536455.1 Lachnospiraceae bacterium
GTGGAAAAAACAGCATGGAAAAAGCCATATCAGGAAGAGAATGTGCGGAACAGGAAGGAAAACAGGGATGAAGAGAACATGGAAAGCAAAGCGGATTGCAGTGGCATTGACAGCAGGACTGGTTTTGGGAAGCCTGGCCGGATGCGGCGGGGACGGACCGGACTGGAGCGGGTTTAAGGAAGGGAACGGCGGGGATGCGGCCGGGAAGCTGGCGGAGCTGCTTCCGGAAAGCACGAGGATGGCATGGGAGCAGATCGGCCGTCTGCTTGGCGGCGGGGGCGGCTCGAATGTGTCCCGGCATAATAAGGCCGAGGTGCTGAAGGGGTATGACAAGATTGCGGGCGAGACGGACCGGATTCTGGAAAAATACGGGGAATTTACTGAAGAATCCGCAGAGGAAGCGGCAAATGAGATTTATGAGTACGGACAGAAGCTGAAGAAAAAGGGGAAAATCTCCGAATGTATCTTCAACGAGGATGCGTCCAGCGTGACCATGGTGCTGGAGACCGGGGCGAATCTTTTATTTGCACCTCATATTCAGGATACCTACAGCGGAAGCTATTGTGTGGATACGGTGAATGCGGTTGATTTTGGCGATACGGTCCCGGTATCTGTGCTTACAAATGGAGGAAAATCGGTCCGGGACTACGGGGAGTATACCAGGGAAACCATGGCGCAGTGCAGGGACTGGAACCATCTGGATGATACGGAGGTGTCCGTTTCCGGGGTTCGGGACATGCTGGAGGATGTGGCGGAGGATGACTGCCGCTTGATTTACTGGCGGGGACATGGAAACATCAGTGATGGAAAAAGCGTGCTGATGCTGGCGGAGGAAGTGAATGATGAGACTACGAATGCATTTCAGGAGGATATCCGGGACGGAAGCTTAATCGTGGGAGACACGAATTACTGGATTACGCCGGAATTTGTGGATAAGTATATGGAAGAGACCGAAGATGGAGGACTGTTTTTCTGCGGCGCCTGCTATTCGGCGGCCGATGGCGGAAAGCTTGCAAAGGTATTTCTGGACAAAGGCTTTCAGGCTTATGCGGGTACCAGCAATACGATTTACAATATCTATTCGGATTGGATTATGAAGTGTGTGGCGGAAAATCTCTGCAGGGATGACACCAAATCACCGGGAGAATCTCAGACCATCCGCCAGGCGCTTCTGGCGGCGAAGGCGGAAAAGGGAGAGGCCGATGTGGCAGGAAGTACCTTCCGGCTGTATGAGCGGATTGGGGAGGCACAGCAGTCCGAGCGGAATCCGCTTTTGGAGACGGTATCCTGGATGCGTACCGATAACATTCCTCTTGTGGAATGGCAGGCCTTGAACCAGACCAGGACGGTGCCGGAATTCCGGCTGAAGGAGCTGGAGATTCAGAACAATGGCGGGACCGTTGTCCAATATCAGGGAAATGCGTATTACTGGAAATATGCAGCCGGAAGCGTGGAAGATTCCGGGCTGTTTGCTTATTTTCCAAAGAAAACGAATGTGCCGAATCAGATGATATGCCGTCATCCGGATGGAACGGAAGAAGTATTATTTTCCATGGAGGGGGATGGAGAAATTTATATTGCCGGAAACCGGATGTACCTGAAAGGAAATACGTTGTATTCGGTGAATCTGGACGGAAGTGACCGGCGGGATTACGGATATCTGGAAATCTGGGATGCGGATGCGGCTTCCGGAACGGTATGGGCCTCCACCTATGAGAATGGAGGAAGCGTTCAGGTGATAAACAGTCAGGATGGTTCGCTGCGTCCGATTGCTTCCGGCTCCTATACCTATGGAGATACCATAGATGGCTATGTGTATTATTCCATGCAGGATACGGCCCGGAATGAGCTGGTGCTTTATCAGGCGCCTCTGGATGGTTCCGGCTCCGTCCGGGAAACGGACCGCTTTTCCCTGCCTTCGGATTACGGCATGTATTCCATGGGAAATACATATGTGACGCAGCTCAGTCATCTGGGAAATACCCTGTATTATTCCTATGGCTATTATGCGGGAACCGGCGGATTTTTCCAGGGCGGCGGGATTAACCGGGTCGAGCTGGATGCGCAGGGGGCTGCGCTCAGCCGCCAGGCCTGTGTGGATTCCATCATCGCGGAGGAATTTCTGGTGGAGCAAAAGGATGGCGAGGTCCTGGTTTATTATGAGGGCGGCGATGAAAATGGAATCGGCTCCTATATCGGATTCTGGGACGATTATGCATATACGAACAGCATGGTAAAGAATCTGAATACCAATGAAGTGAAGCAGTCGGATTTCCGTCTCAGCCGTCCCGGTTCCTTTGTCTATCTGGATGGGACGATTTCCATGCAGGAGGAGAATGCGGCCGCTTACCGGACGATTCTGACCGCAGAACAGACGGCTGCATTTGGCTGTGGGGAAGTTACCGGAGAGGAAAGCAGCGTGGCGCTGATACGGGATTTGAATGTGATTGGAAATCAGGTGTATTTTTCTGTAGAGAAGAGTACCCGCGACAGAGGCCGCGATATGGGATGGCGGCCTGGCTATCAGCGGGTCAGCACAGAATGCTATGTGATGCGGCTGGGTGAACCGGAAGGAACGCGGTTATATTCCTATTAAAGAGGGCTTTCCTTCGAAGTTTTCTTAACAAAGTAAATGCAGTAGGGAATCTCTACCAGGAGCATGGCGCTCCAGCCCACGGCGCAGGCCACGGCTACGCCGTTTAGGCCAATCCGGGGAACCAGGAGATAGACGAAGATGACCCGCAGGGAGGTCTGGATAAAGGTCCCAAGCAGGGTGATGCTCATATTTCCCATTCCCCGGAAGAAGCCCTGGAAGCCGTTGGTGAAGCCGGGGAAGAGGTAGAACACGGCCATCAGGCTGAGGTAGCTGCAGCCTAAGGCAACTACCTCCTCATTTCCTGCGGTAACGAAAAGCTGCATGAAGGGGCGCTTCAAAACCCAGGTTACGGCGCAGATGAGAATCCAATAGCAGAATTCCAGGGTCAGTCCGGTGCGAAAGCCCTGAAGAATCCGCTCCTTCTTTCCGGCGCCCCGGTTCTGGGCGGTGAAGGTGGTGATGCCGTGGGAGATGCTCTGCTCCGGCAGACAGGCGTAATCGTCAATCCGGTTCACGGCGTTGAAAGTGGCGATGGCATCGATTCCCATGGTGTTGACGGCTCCCTGGATCAAAAGCTTTCCCACCGGCTGGCAGGCCTGCTGGAGAGCGGTGATGCCGCCGAACTGTAAGGTACGCTTTAATAACATGCGGTCAATGGTAAACTCCTGCTTCCGAAGCTGAAGCAGGGGTATTTTTTTATAGATATAAAGGATGCACAGGATGGCCGATGCGGCAGAGGCAATCACGGTGGTGGCAGCCGAGCAGATGATGCCCATGCGGAAGATGCCGATGAGGATGATATCCAGTACCCCGTTTAATACCGAAGAAAATGCTAAAAACTTTAAGGGCGTTTTCGAATCCCCCACGCTTTTTAATGCGGCCGACAGGGCATTATAGAAGTAGGTGAAGGGAGCGCCCAGAAAGATAATCCGCAGGTAAAGGGCAGCGGTGTCCAGAATCTCCGCTGGTACCTGGAGCGCTTTTAACAGGGCGCGGGATGCGAGGATTCCCAGAGCGGCAACCAGCACAGAGAAGTACAGACCGAAAACAGCGGTGGTGGACATCTCTTTTTTTAACTGCTCATAATTGCGGGCGCCGAAAAACTCGCTCATAATGACCGAGGAGCCGATGCAGATGCCGGAAATCCCCAGGATGATGATGCTCATAACCGGATTGGCGGTTCCCACGGCGGCCAGGGCCTCCTTGCCGATGAAGCGGCCGACGATGATGGAATCGACGGCATTATAGGTGAGCTGGAACAGGTTTCCCAGAATCAAGGGAATGGAATAGGAAATCAGATGTCTGGTGATGTTTCCTTCGGTCATATGTACGGCTGCCATGAAAAGTCCTCCTTGCGCCACGCAACGAAATTGATTATAATGTAAGTGCTTTCACGAGAACCATTATAATACAGGAATATGGGAATTACAAGATTCAAAACCTGCACTGCATGGGATATTTCCGGAATAAAACCGGCAGGGGACAAGAAATTTCTTGACAAAAGCGAAAGATATGGTAATCTAATTCATAGTTGGATGCTATGAAACAAAAAACAGCAGGCAATGATTCTGCAAGAAGGAGAAAAGGATGGCAGAGATGAAAATTACGGATTCGATTTGTTATGTAGGAGTAGATGATTTAACCATTGATTTGTTCGAGAGCCAGTACCGGGTCCCGAATGGTGTTTCTTATAATTCATATGTGATTTTTGACGAAAAGACTGCGGTGATGGATACGGTGGACAGCCGTGCGGCCGTACAGTGGATGGAAAATCTGGAAAAGGCGCTGGATGGAAAAGCACCGGATTATCTGGTGGTTTCCCACATGGAGCCGGACCATGCAGGCAGCATCCAGGTGCTGGCAGAAAAATATCCGGAGATGAAGCTGGTGGGCAATGCCAAGACCTTCCCGATGATGAGCCAGTTTTTTGATATGGACCTGGAGGGACGGAAGGTTCTGGTGAAAGAAGGCGATACCTTAAATCTGGGCAGCCATACCCTGCATTTTGTGATGGCTCCCATGGTTCACTGGCCGGAGGTAATGGTAAGCTATGAGGACTCGGAGAAGGTGCTTTTTTCCGCCGATGGCTTTGGAACCTTTGGCGCGCTGGTGAAGAATGAGGAGTGGATTGCAGAGGCAAGACGCTATTACATGAACATTGTGGGAAAATATGGCATGCCGGTACAGACGCTGCTTAAGAAGGCGGCGGCCTTGGATATCGCCATGATCTGCCCTCTTCACGGCCCGGTTTTAAAGGAAAATCTGGGATATTATCTGGAAAAATACGATATTTGGAGCAGCTACCGCCCGGAGGAGAAGGGAACGGTCGTGGCCTATGCCTCGATTCACGGCAATACAGCGAAGGCAGCCGGAAGGCTGGCAGAGCTTCTGGAGGCAGAGGGAGAGAAGGTTACGGTATTCGACCTGTCCCGGTGCGATATGTCGGAGGCGGTAGAGGCAGCATTCCAGTATGATAAGATGGTTCTGGCGGCAGCTACTTATGACGGCGGCATCTTCCCGCCGATGGAGGATTTCCTGCATCACTTAAAGTCCAAGACCTATCAGAACCGGAGGGTGGCGCTGGTGGAGAACGGCTCCTGGGGACCGCTGGCGGCAAAGGCCATGCGGGCAATTCTGGAGGGTATGAAGAATCTGGCCATCTGCGAGAAGGTGGTAACCATAAAGTCTGCCATGAAGCCGGAAACGGAGGAGCAGATGAAGGCGCTGGTGGAAGAGTTTCTTCAGTAGGAGCCGAAAGCATCGGGAGGCGAAGACGGAAGAGCAGAAACTGGAGATGCCGGATGAGAAAATTCACGAAAGTTCGCGAAAATCCGGATAAAGATGAAAGGTGCTCTTTACAAAAAAGCCAGGATACGATAGACTAAAGTATTGGTAGTAAATACGATGCAAAGGAGAATGAAGATGAAAAAGTTTTTAAAGGAATTTCAGGAATTTGCCTTAAAAGGCAATATGATTGACCTGGCAGTTGGTATGATCATCGGTACTGCATTTAACGGACTGGTAAAATCAATGGTGGATAACCTGATTATGCCTCTGTTAGGCGTGGTAGTCGGAAAGATGGATTTTACCAATCTGTTCATTTCTTTGAACGGCGTTGCTTACGAAACTCTTCAGGCCGCTCAGGAAGCCGGCGCTCCAACCTTTAATTACGGATTATTTATCACTCAGGTAATTAATTTTGTGATTATGGCGCTGGTGGTATTTGTATTCGTAAAGCAGATGAACAAGATGCGCAAGAAGCATGAGGTTCCTGCAGCACCGGCCGCTCCGACTGAGAAGATGTGTCCGTTCTGCAAGACCATGATTCCGATTGACGCAGTGCGCTGTCCACACTGTACTTCTGTTCTGGATGAGAAGAAGTAATACCTGATTGTTTGAAGGATGCCCGCCCGGCAGATTGGATACGAATCGCCGGAGCGGGCATTTTTGCCGTCAGAAAAGGAAAAAATGTCCGGACAGGCGTTATTTCCCGGCGTTTTTGCGGGGGAAAGTTGTAATCTTTCCAGGATTGTACTATAATAGGAAGGATAAATCACATTTTGGAGGAAAGGATGAGCGCGTTGGATCAGACAGCGAATTACCTGCTTCGTCTGCAGTATGACGGCACCCGGTACGAGGGGTGGCAGAAGCAGAAGGGAACGGAGCTTACCATACAGGGAAAACTGGAGCGGGTTTTGGAGGAGTTTGTGGGAACGCCGGTGGAGGTCTGCGGTTCCGGGCGGACCGATGCGGGAGTTCATGCGCTGGGGCAGGCGGCGAATGTCCATCTGCCGGGAAGTCCGGGTGAGGCAGAGCTTTTGGAATATCTGAACCATTATCTGCCGGAGGATATCCGGGTGCTTTCCGTGAACCAGGTTCCGGAACGGTTCCACGCCAGATTTTCCGCAGTTCGGAAAACCTATTGCTACCGGCTGGATACCGGGAATAAAAAGGATGTATTTGAACGAAAATATCGATATGGCTTTCCGTTCGCACTGGATGTGGAGGCCATGAGAAAGGCAGCCGGCTTTTTAATCGGAACCCATGATTTTAAAAGCTTCTGCGGCAATAAAAAGATGAAGAAGTCCACGGTCCGCACGGTGGAGAAAATCTGGATTCAGGAGGAGGACCGGGAAGGACGAAGGCTTACCATCACCTACACGGGGAACGGCTTTCTTCAGTACATGGTCCGCATCCTGACCGGAACGCTGATTGAGGTGGGGCTGGGCCGGAGAAGCCCGGAATCCATGAAAGAGGTGCTGGAGGCGAAGGAGCGGGGGGCGGCCGGCTTTACTGCTCCGCCGGAGGGATTATTCCTGGAATCCGTGGAGTATGAAGGACAGAAACTAAAATAGTACTTAAAATAGGACTTAAACAGGCAGTTCGGAGGCAGTTATGACAGAATTTTTAGTAAAAAGATTTGTGAAGGATTATGAAAAGATTGAGGACGGAGCGGTGCGCACCCGGTATGGAACCCTTTCCAGCCTGGTGGGGATTTTCTGCAATGTGATCTTGTTTGCAGCAAAGCTTCTGATTGGCGTGCTGATCAACAGTATCTCCGTGATGGCAGACGCATTTAACAACCTGTCCGACGCGGCATCCTCCATCATCGGCTTCGTAGGAGTGAAGATGGCGGAAAAACCGGCGGATGAAGACCACCCCTTCGGCCATGGGCGGATGGAATACATCGCAGCCTTTGTGGTGGCGTTCCTGGTCATTCAGGTGGGCTTTTCGTTATTTAAAACCTCCATCGGGAAGATCCTGCACCCGGAGGAGATGGTGTTTCGGGCTGTGTCCCTGGTGATTCTTCTTTTGTCGGTGGGGGTCAAGCTGTGGCTTGGTATGTTTAACCGGAAGCTGGGGAAACGGATTCATTCGACGGTGATGCTGGCTACGGCGGCGGATTCCATGGGGGATGTGCTGACCACATCGGCAGCGATTTTTTCGATCCTGGTATTCCGGGTGGCTGGATGGAATATCGATGGAATCGTGGGACTGGTGGTTTCGGTGGTGGTTATGTACGCCGGCTTTAATATTGCAAAGGAGACGCTGAACCCCCTGCTGGGAGAGGCGATCGACCCGAAGCTGTATGAGGAAATCAACCATTTTGTGGAAAGCTATGACGGCATTGCAGGGACCCATGATTTAATCATACATAATTATGGGCCTTCCAGAAGTATGGCATCCATCCATGCGGAGGTGCCGAATGATGTCGATATCCAGATTTCCCATGAAATCATCGACCGAATTGAGCATGAGGCATCTGCGCGTTTCCACATGGCCCTTGTGATTCATATGGACCCGATTGAAACGAAGAATGAGCACGTTCTTCTGCTGAAGGAGATGGTGCGGAAGGTGCTGGCCGATGTGGACAGCCGCCTGCTGTTCCATGATTTCCGTGTTGTAGATGGAAGAGAGCGGATTAATCTGATATTTGACCTGGTCGTTCCCAGGGATTATCCGCGCAGCCAGTACGACCAGGTGAAGGCGCAGATTGGCCGGAAGGTCCGGGAGGCGGACAGCCGGTGTGCCTGCGTGATTCTGGTGGAAAACAGCTACCGCGGACAGCATGAGGAATCGTGATTGGATTCACATTGAAAAAATTTGAACACCGGTGCAATAAGTTCTTATGTTTCTGCATTAACTAAGTAGGAAAGGAATACCATTCCATGTTATTTTTGGAAACAGTCAGCTTTCCGGAGACCCCGGAGGACAATCCGGCGGCGGATGAGGCTCTGCTGCTTCGCATAGCAGATGGAGACCAGGAAGCATTTCGGCAGTTGTATCAACATACGGACAGAACCATCTACAGTTTTATCCTGTCAATTCTGAAAAATGCCCAGGACGCAGAGGAGATTATGCAGGAAACGTACATGAAGGTGTGGACCTCAGCGGGAAGCTATAAGCCCCAGGGAAAACCACTTGCGTGGATGTTTACCATCGCGAGAAATCTCTGTTATATGAAGTTCCGAGAGCAGAAGCACCAGTCGGATCTGGGACTGGATGATCTGGCTGGCTCGGAGACAGGGGAAGTCTGCCCTCAAATCGAGGATGCGGCGGACCACATGGTTCTGAAAGCGGCGCTGGAGGCATTAAAGGAAGAGGAACGCCAGATTGTCCTTCTGAAAAATTCATCGGGACTGAAGCACCGGGAGATTGCGGAGGCGCTTGGGCTGCCTCTTGCAACGGTTCTGTCAAAATACAACCGCGCGATGAAAAAGCTGGAACAATATCTGAGAGAGGAGTGAGGTCGTGAAGAGCAGCAATCAATTTCATACAGCAATAACAAGACAAGAGATCGAAATGCACTTAAAGTCTGCTCTGACGGCAGCGACTCCGGATGTCTGGTCCAGACTGGATCTGACAGTTCCACAGGAGCCGAAGGAGGGGCCGGCTTTTCCGGGCCGTGAAGGAAGCGAAGCTTCCGGGCATCCGGAGAATAGAAAGGCGCATCCGGGATGGGATGGAAAGGTGCTGCTTTTGGAGCGGCGGCTTCGGAATCTTGGTGTGGCGGCGGCCTGTCTCTGCGTGGCGGCAGGCGGCGGTTATTATTATGAAAATCTGCAGGTGGCATCGGTGGTGAATATCGATGTGAATCCAAGCCTGAAGCTGTCCCTAAACCGAAGAGAAAAGGTCCTGAAATCCGAAGCATTGAATGAGGACGGAGCCGTCCTGGTGGAAGGAAGGCAGCTAAAGGGGAAGCCTGTGACCCAGGCGGTGAACCAGGTGGTGGATTCCCTGATTGAAAATGGATATCTGCAGGCGGACGGCGGCGAGCATGCGGTGCTGGTTTCCGTGTCCGGAAGCAGTGAGAAGCGGGCGGAGAAGCTGAAGACGGAGGTGGCCGGAGAGATGGAGACGGCGCTTTCGGAAAAGCAGGTCTGCGCGGTGGTTTATGACCAGACGATTCAGGTGACGAAGGAGCTGGAGGAGCTGGCAGAGACCTATCAGGTCTCTGTGGGAAAGGCGGAATTTGTCAGCGCTCTGGTATCGGAGAATGACCTGGGCGGGACAAAGCAGCAGGAGGCCTGCGGCCGGATGCTGAGCCAGACCATGGAGGAGCTGAGCCAGGAAATCCAGGAAAATGCCTACTCGGTCAGCAGCAGAGTGCGGATTATCCGGATGGCAGAGGCCGATGACTCCGACGACCGGGATGAGGACCGTTATGAATCGGACAGCCGCAAGGAGAACCGTGCGGAGCCGGATGACCGCGGGAATGCCGGAAGGAATCCGGCGGTTCTGCCGGAGCAGGAAAACAGCAGCTCTGTGACAGCGATGCCGGAGGAGATGGAAGAACGGAGCAGTGAGGCCGTGTCCGCAGAATCCGGTGAAGCGGAAGATGAGCCAGCGGCGGAGGATGGAGAATCCGGAAAGGCGGCCGATACGTCAGAAACCGGAAAAGCGGCCGATAAGCCGGAAACCGGAGCAGCCGATGAAGCGGAGGCAGAAGCGACGGGAAAAACGGAGAACGAGATAGAAGCCGGAGCAGCCGATGAAACGGAAGGCGAATCAGCTGCGGAAACCGGAAATGCGGATGAGATCGATACCGAAATCAATGGTTCTGAGGCGGATGAGTCCGGCAGAACGGACAGCTCCGAATCCGGGGTGCCGGGTGAAGCTGAAGATGAATCGGAAGCCGGGCCTGAGAGTGAATCGGGTGAAAACGGAGATGAATCGGAAGCCGAATCTGAGACCGAATCCGGGGAAGCAGATGAAATAGAAGATGAGTCCGAATCGAAGGATGACGGACAGAATCCGGAATCCGGAACGGAGCAGACCGGAAAACCGGGAACCGGAGAAACCGATGAGGCGGAGTCCGAGACGGAAAATCAGACGGAGGAAGCCGATGAAACCGGAGAAGCGGACTCCGAAACGGAAGACCGGACGGAAGCAGCCGGTGAAACCGATGAAGCGGAATCCGAAACGGAAGACCAGACGGAAGCAGCCGATGAGGCTGTGCCGGAAAGTGGATTCGAAATCGAAACCGAAGAATCCGGTGAAGCTGTGCCGGAGACCGAAACCGGAATTGAATCCGAAACCGGAGCAGTTCGGCCGGGTGATACCGGAAAACCGGGTGCAGCGGAAACCGAGGAGGCGGATTTGAAGGGCGCCAGCCTGATCATCCGCACACCAACGGATGAAATCGATACCTTTGAGCCGGGAGATATGCTGTCGGAGATGGGTCCGGAAAGCTATGTGACCAGCAATGGAACGCAGATTATCTTCGAGAAGATAGAGGAGCCTGTCTGGAAGGAGCCGGTCTACGCATCGCAGTATCTCAGCGGAAAGGAGCGGAGGCTTCTTTTAAAGGGACCGGGCGTCTATGAGCAGGAGGAAATCCCGGAGGAGGAGCCCTTCGGTCCGGGATTTGAAATCATCAGCGAGGGAAAGCTGGTTTACCGGACGGAAAACGGAATCCTGAAAAAGAAGAAACGATAAAAAGAAAACAGAAGAGCAGAGGAAGGCGGCAGTGTATGTTTCATACGTTGCCGCCTTTTTGGCGGTGCGCCTGACGGCGCACGTTTATTCCATATCCAACCAACAAAATGCATAGTACAGCACAAAAAAGATGCTCTCAAATCACATTATTCCATATACCTGTCACATTAACCTATGTACGATTTTGTGCAAGTTTTCTATAATGTAACCATAAGAAACAAAGAAGCACAAAAGAATTGCACAGATTCGAGTAAAAAAAGCCGGCAAAAAGAATCATGCAGATCAGCAGACACAAGCAAAGGTATCAACCAAAACAGTGATTCAAATATGGAGGTAAGTTATGAGAAAGAAAATTTTATCAGCAGCACTGGCAGGCATTATGGCGTTATCCTTAGCAGGATGCGGCGGCGGAAACAGCGGATCCGAAGGCGGAAATCAGGCAGCTTCCGGTAAAGATGCGGGCGGTACGCTTACCGTGGCAATCTGGGACAACGGACAGAAGGCCGGTCTGGAAAAGATTATGGCAGATTATACAGCAGCAACTGGCAACAAGGCAGAGCTTCAGGTCATCACCTGGAATGAGTACTGGACACTTCTGGAGGCAGGTGCTTCCGGCGGCGATATGCCGGATGTATTCTGGATGCATTCCAACGAAGCGCGCAAGTACATGGAAAATGATATCCTGATGGATTTAACCGACCGCATTGCAGGAAGCGAGAAGCTGGAGATGGACAAGTTCCCGCAGGACATCAAGGAGATGTACACCTGTGACGGCAAGACCTATGCGATTCCGAAGGATGTGGACACCATCGCGCTGTGGTACAACAAGACCATGTTCGATGAGGCGGGAATTGCTTATCCGGATGAAAGCTGGACCTGGGATGACTTCTATGACGCAGCCGTGAAGCTGACCAAGGAAGACGGCAGCCAGTACGGTGTGGCTATGAACCCATCCAACGAGCAGGACGGCTGGATGAACATCATCTATTCCATGGGCGGCAAGGTGCTGACTGATGATAAGAAGGCCTCCGGTTTTGATGACCCGAACACCATCAAGGCTATGGAATATGTTCAGAAGTTAGTTGACAATGCGATGCCTCCGGCAACGGTTATGGCAGAGACCGGTACCGACGTATTATTAGGCTCCGGCAAGATTGCGATGTTAAGCCAGGGTTCCTGGATGCTTCCGGCCTTCAAGGAGCATGAGTACATCTCCCAGAACTGTGACATCGCCGTGCTTCCGAAGGATGCCGAAACCGGAAACCGCGTTTCCTTATATAATGGCTTAGGCTGGGCGGTCAATGCAAAGACCAAGAATCCGGAAGCTGCATGGCAGTTAGTGGAGTGGTTCGGAACCAAGGACGCACAGTTAAAGCAGGCTCAGTTAGGCGTAACGATGGCAGCTTACGAGGGCGTATCCGATGAGTGGAAGAACAGCACCGACTTATTCAACTTACAGCCATATCTGGATATGCGTGAGAACATCGTATTCCGCCCGGCAACCAGAGCAACCTTAACCTGGTGGAACCCGATGTGCAACACCTTCAAGGAGGCATGGAATGGAAATATGGCCATGAATGATGCCTGCTTAAAGGTTGCAGAGGATATGAATAAGGCAATTTCTGAGGAATAATGTGCAGCGCGGATTCAGGCAAAATGCGGGAGGCGATATGATGGCGAAACAAGCAGCAGCGACACCAAAAAAGAAGTGGACCGGACGCCAGAAAAGTGAGTTTATCTGGGGCTGGGCCTTTATCCTGCCGACGATGATTGGTTTAATTGTTCTGAATATTTATCCGATTTTTAAGACCATCATCGAAAGCTTTTATAAAACCGGTGATTTCGGCAAGGGCAATCAGTTCATAGGACTTGCCAATTACCAGAAGATCCTGTCTGACCCGGAGGTATGGCAGGCATTACTGAACACCTTTAAATATGCAATCGTGGAGGTTCCGTTTTCCATCGCGATCGCGCTGGTGCTGGCCGTTTTATTAAACCGTAAGATGGCAGGCCGCGCGGCATACCGTACCATCTTCTTCCTGCCGATGGTGGCAGCGCCGGCGGCAATCGCGATGGTGTGGAGATGGCTGTACAACTCCGAATTCGGTTTATTAAACAATATGATGGGAACGAAAATCAACTGGATTTCCAACCCGAACATTGCAGTATTTTCCGTAGCCGTGATTGGCGTATGGTCCATCCTGGGCTACAACATGGTTCTGTTCCTGGCAGGACTTCAGGACATTCCGAAGGATTACTATGAGGCGTCCAGCATCGACGGCGCCTCCGGCATCTATCAGTTTTTCCACATTACCGTGCCGCTGCTTTCCCCGACGATCTTCTTCGTATCCGTAACCAGAATCATCGGCGGCCTGCAGGTATTCGATTTAATCTTCATGGTAATGGATAAGAACAATCCGGCGCTCTACAAGACTGAGTCCTTAGTATACCTGTTCTATCAGTATTCCTTCATTAATAATAACAAGGGACTTGGCTCTGCGGTTGTCGTATTCCTGTTAGCGATTATTATGGTGATTACCGTGATTCAGATGCGGATGCAGAAGCACGTATACTACAATTAGGGAGGACAATTATGGAAAGCATGGAGAAAAAACAGAAATTAACAGCAGCGCTCATCCATGTTCTGCTGATTCTGGTATCAATTACGATGCTGGTACCATTTGTGTGGATGGCATTGACTGCATTTAAGACCATAACGGAATCCACCTCCGTAGACCCCTTTGTTATCTTCCCAAGCAGCTGGAAGGTGGAGAACTTTACGGAAGTAATCAACAACATGAGCTTTGCAAAGCTGTACTTTAATACCCTGATGCTGATTTTAGGCCGCGTGATCTGCGCGGTTCTGACGGCGACACTGGCAGGCTACGCATTTGCCAGACTGGAATTTCCGGGAAAGAAGCTGATGTTCTCTCTGGTCATGTTCCAGATGATGGTTCCGGGACAGATTTTCATCATTCCGCAGTATCTGATGGTCAGCAAGCTTGGCGCGCTGGACACCATCTTTGCCCTGGTTTTCCCAGGTATGGTAACGGCGTTCGGAACCTTCCTGTTAAGACAGTCCTACATGGGGCTTCCGAAGGACCTGGAGGAGGCAGCCAGACTGGATGGCTGCAACATCGGCCAGACCTTCCTGTTCGTTATGGCGCCGCTGGCCCGTTCCGGTATGGTAGCGCTGGGCATCTTCACCGCAGTGTTCGCATACAAGGACCTGATGTGGCCGTTGATCTGCAACAAGACGGTGATGCCGCTGTCCGCGGCGCTGGCCAAGATGCAGGGCCAGTATTCCAATAACTACCCGCAGCTTATGGCAGCTTCCCTGCTTGCCTGTGTTCCGATGATCGTGCTGTATCTGATTTTCCAGAAGCAGTTTATCGAGGGCATTGCAACATCCGGCGGAAAGCTGTAGAATAAACCGGGAGGCCCGGCCCTCAGGACTTGTGTTCCTTTCGATAGTTCTGAGGGCTGACGCCGTATCGGTTTTTAAAAATCTTGGAGAAGGTTAAGGGGTTGTCATAGCCTACGCTGGCTGCGATATCCTTGATGGGCATTTCCCCCTCCGTCAGCAGCCGGACACTTTCTTCCATCCGGAAGTTTAAAAGATACTCCTGGGGGGAGATTCCCACCAGGCGCTTGAAGGTGGAGGCCAGATAGGAACGGTTGATTCCGATATAGGAGGCCAGCTTGCTTACAGTTGCCGTGGCGTAATTATGATGGATGTAGTCGATGGCATGAGCTACATAGATTTTTGGCGAGTAGTCATAGTGGGTCTTCTGGGAGTAGCACTGGGTATGGTAGGACTCAATCAGAACTCCCATCAGGGAATAAAGGGTTCCGATTCGTTTGAGCTCGCTGGCATGGGTCAGCTCCGGCGTTTTTAAAATCTTTTCCAGGTACTGCACGAAATCATCCGGAGGAAGGATGGAATCCCGGACGAAGGTTCCCGGCGGGAATCCGGCCTTTTCTAAAAATGCGGCGGCCGTTAAACCGTCAAACTGGATCCAGTAGTAGCTCCAGGGGTCATCCTTGTCGGCCCAGTAGGTGGTTTCTACATTGGGACGGAGAAGGAAAAGCTGTCCACGGGTGAGCTTTTTCGTCTCGCCGTTTACCGACAGATAACCGCTTCCGGAGGTGATGATGTGAAGATGGTAGCCGGTTCTGGTGTAGGGACCGATGACTCTGGGACTGGAGAAATGTTCTTCTCCGCAGCAGATGATGTAAAGGTCATTGGTCTGACGGAACTCGTAATCCAGCACCCGGTAGTTTGCGGACATGTAAAAGCCGGTCGTTCTTTGTATATCCATCGAAGCACCTCACAATCTTAGAAATTTAGGAAATAATTTAATTATATATGGTTTTATAACGGAATACAACAGGTTTAACGCCGGAAAATGAAAAACGGCGTCAGTGAAATATCATTGGAATGAGGAGATGAAAACATATGGCGATTCTGTTTAATGAAGAAACAGGGGTATTTACGCTCCAGACGAAGCATTCTGCTTACCAGATGAAGGCGGCCGAGCAGGGGGTCCTACTTCATCTTTATTATGGAAGACGGATCGGGGACTGCGATTTGTCCTATCTGATTCAGCGGACGGATCGTGGTTTTTGCGGAAATCCGTATGAGATGCAGCAGGACCGCGCCTTTTCTCTGGATTATTTTCCACAGGAGTACTCCTGCTTTGGCATCGGAGATTACCGCAGTGACTGCGTGAAGGTCGTGAACCCGGATGGAAGCTGTGCAGTGGATTACCGCTACCGCTCCCATCGGATTGAGAAGGGGAAATATATGCTGGAAGGACTTCCGGCTTTCCATGGGGAGGACGGGGAGACCCTGATTATTACCATGGAGGACCGTGATACGGGAATGGAGCTGGAGCTGTATTACGGTGTCCTGGAGGATTGTGATGTCATTACACGGTCAGCCAGGGTGATAAATGGAACGGAGAAGGCGGTATATCTGGACCGCACCCTTTCTCTGTGCCTGGACTTTAATCACAATCATCTGGATTTTATCCATTTTTACGGAAAGCATGCCATGGAGCGGGAGATGGAACGGACTCCGATGCAGCATGGCAGGCAGGCGGTTGGTTCGGTGCGCGGCGCCTCCAGCCACCAGCATAACCCGTTTGTGATTCTGTGCGAGCATGGCGCCACCGAGGATGCAGGGGACTGCTATGGAATCAGCCTGGTATACAGCGGCTCCTTCCTGGCAGAGTCCGAGGTGGACCAGTTCAATCAGACCAGACTGGTGATGGGAATTTCGCCGGAGGGCTTCCGGTGGAAATTAAATCCGGGCGAGGCGTTCCAGACCCCGGAGGCCGTGATGATTTATACGGCGGACGGACTGACCAGCCTTTCCCACCGTTTTCACCATGCTGTGCAGAAGCATCTGCTGTGGGGGGAATGGAAAGCAAAGCGCCGCCCGGTGCTGATCAACAACTGGGAGGCCACCTATTTTGATTTTAATGGAGACAAGCTGGTCAAGATTGCCGAGGACGCTAAGAGCCTGGGAATCGAGATGCTGGTGTTGGATGACGGATGGTTCGGAAAGCGGGACAGCGATTACAGCGGGCTGGGGGACTGGTTCGTGAATGAAAAGAAGATGGGCGGAAGCTTAAAGGCACTGGCGGATAAGGTGAATGCCCTTGGCTTAAAGTTCGGTCTCTGGTTTGAGCCGGAGATGATTTCCGAGGACAGCGAGCTTTACCGGAAGCATCCGGACTGGGCGCTCCGCATTCCGGGACGTCCGGGCAATATCAGCCGGAGTCAGTTTGTTCTGGACTTTTCCCGTCCGGAGGTGGTGGACGATATCCAGACCCAGATGTTTAAGCTGCTGGACGAGGTGAATATCGAGTATATCAAATGGGATTTCAACCGCAGCATGACGAATCTGTATTCCGCGGCTCTTCCGGCTGACCGGCAGGGCGAGGTGGGCCACCGCTTTATGCTGGGACTGTACCGTTTCCTGGAAAATCTGGTAACCCGGTATCCCCATGTGCTTTTAGAGGGCTGCAGCGGCGGCGGCGGACGCTTCGACCTGGGCATGCTTTATTACAGCCCGCAGATCTGGTGCAGTGACGATACCGATGCCATCGAGCGTCTGAAGATCCAGTACGGAACCTCCTTTGGCTATCCCATATCCGCAGTTGGCTCTCATGTTTCGGCCAGCCCGAACCATCAGACCTTCCGGAAAACTCCGTGGGAAACCAGAGCCACTGTGGCTATGGCGGGGAGCTTCGGCTATGAGCTGGACCTGAATAAGCTGACCGAGGAGGAGCGGGAGCTGGTAAAGAAACAGGTGAAGGAGTATAAGGAATCCTATGACCTGATTCACGAAGGCGACTACTATCGTCTGAGCAGCCCGTATGAGGACAGCCGGGCCGTGGCATGGTCCTTCGTGTCGGAGGATAAGAGGGAGTGCCTGTTCTGCGCGGTGGTGACGAAGCTGCAGGCGAATCCGGATGCCATTATTATAAAGCTGAAGGGTCTGGACCCGGAAGCTTCCTATGAATG
>JAUNPZ010000211.1 GCA_030536455.1 Lachnospiraceae bacterium
ATATAATGGAAAGCAAAGAAAGTTGGAAAGAGGCAGAAATGAGCAGAAAAGAAATGTTGTGCGATATTTTATCCATCCGCAGAAGGACCACTACCATCTATCAGAAATACCTTTCCACTCCGAGGGAATATTATCCCGGTGAGAAGCTTCTGATGCGAGAGGTACATATCATAACTACCATCGGTCTGGACGGCCTGGATAATGTGTCTGAGCTGGCGGGAAAGCTGGGCATTACCAATGGCGCCGTGTCCCAGTACCTGGCCAAGCTGGAAAAGAA
Organism: Lachnospiraceae bacterium; assembly: GCA_030536455.1. Taxonomy (GTDB): domain Bacteria; phylum Bacillota; class Clostridia; order Lachnospirales; family Lachnospiraceae; genus Caccovicinus. The sequence goes on from JAUNPZ010000211.1 coordinate 278, forward strand.
GGGATTTCTCCGTCGGATTCAGGATGAGCAGGATAAACGGCAGTACTCGGTTGTTTTGACGGATAAGGGGAAGGAGCTGTACCGCCTTCATACGGAATATGACCGGAAGGGCTACGCGGAGGCAGCGGAGATGTTCGATTCCTTTACGGAGGAGGAGCTGGAGATTGTGCGGCGTTTTGACCGGCAGTTTGAAGCGTTCACGGAAGAGATGAACCGGCGTCAGTAAAAAACATACAAAAAATTTCGAAAAATCATTGACAAACCATGAAAAAGTGCTATATTAAAATTAATTTAGTTGCTAAAATAAAAGAGCGGGAATATTTCCGAAAGCAGAAAAGGGCAGTCTGAAGATACCAGGCTGCCTTTTCTTATAATAAATATTTTAGTATCTAAAATAAATGGAGGCGTGAAAGCGTCCCGGCTGCAAGGGGAAAGCAACATACACGGGAAAAAGAAAGGGGTAATGGTAATGGCATTTGATTTTGACCGAAAAATTGACCGCAAATGCACCAACGATTTGAAGTGGCACTCGAAGGCGGTGGAGTCTTATCTGCATGTTCCGGTTCCGGATGAGATGATTCCGATGTGGCTGGCGGATATGGATTTTGCCTGTCCGCCAGGTGTGATTGAGGCGATGAAGGCCCGCTGTGACAAGGAGATTTATGGCTACTGTGCGCCGATGGCAAACACCATGAAGGCAGTGTGCTTCTGGCAGAAGGAGAGGAACGGTCTGGAGGTAAATCCGGCCTGGATTGGGGTGCTTCCCTCTGTGGTTGCCGGAATTAACGTGGCAATCCGGGCATTTACCGATGAGGGAGATGGGGTAATCATCCAGCAGCCGGTGTATGACCCATTCGAAAAGCTGGTATGCCGGTGCCGGAGAACGGTTGTAAACAACGGCTTGACCGGGAAGGATAATTATTATGAGATGGATTTCGACCTGCTGGAAAAGCAGGCATCAGACCCGAAGAACAAGCTGATGGTGCTGTGCAGTCCTCATAATCCGGTTGGCCGCGTATGGCGGGCAGACGAGCTGGAGCGGGTGATGGACATCTGTATCCGGAACCATGTGCTGGTTGTGGTGGATGAAATCCATTCGGACCTGATATTCTACGGCAATCATTTTCATTCTCTTCTGGGGCTGAATGAGGCATACCGGGACCATGTGGTGATGCTGACCTCTCCCGGAAAGACCTTTAATGTGGCTGGCTTAAAGGCTGCCGTATCCATCATTCCGAACCCGGAATTAAAGGCGGCGTTTGAGGAGATGGTGCTGAATCTGTCGCTGGATGTGAAGAATACCTTCGGCATTGAAAGCCTGTCTGCCTGCTATACCAAGGAGAATGAGGAGTGGCTGGAGGAGCTGAAGGCCTACATCCAGGGAAATATTGATTTTGTCTATGATTTCGTGCGGGAGCATATGCCGATGGTGAAGTTTCGGAAGCCGGAGGGCACCTATCTGGTGTGGCTGGATTTCTCAGAAACCGGACTTTCCGATGATGTGATCATGCGGGATGTTGTTCTCGGAAAAGCCGTCATCTGTGTGCCGGGAACCTGGTTCGGACCGGGCGGAGAGGGGCATATCCGGTTCAATACGGCGGGGCCGAGAAGTCTGTTAAAGGAAGCGTTGGAGCGATTTGAGGAAGCACTGAAGGAGAAGGGGATTGTATGAGTGAGGAGAAGAAAAGCAAATTAACAAGGGCAGATTTATTTTCCATGTCTATCGGACAGATTATCGGCGTGGGCATCATGACCATGACCGGAATTGCCATCGGATTTACCGGGCGGAGCGTCAGCTTTGCCTATCTGGTAGCCGGAATTATCACCATTGTTTCTGCCATTCCGCAGATTTATATCGGAGGAACGGCGAACTTTAAAGGGGGCCAGTATTCCCAGATTGCAGTACTGGGGAACCGGAAGCTGGCGGGAATTTATATCTTTATCCAGATTGCCATGTCGCTGGGACTGGCCATGTATACCCTGTCCTTCTGTGACTATTTCCTGTCTCTGTTCCCGGCGGCCAATGTGAAGGTGATTTCCTTTATCCTTCTGAGCGTGCTGTTCGGCATGCATGTGCTGGGCGTGAAGCAGGCTGCAAGACTGCAGAATGTTCTCTGCATCGTGCTGGCGGCAGCGGTTGCGGCCTATATCGTGTTCGGTATCGGAAACATCCAGCCGGGATACTTTGATGCGCCGGGATTCTTGTCCGGCGGCCCGGTCGGCTTTATTCTGGCTTCGGTTTATCTGACCTTTGCAGCAGGCGGCGCTACCTATGTGGTAAACTACAGCTCCGAGTCTGAGAACCCGACGAAGGATATTCCATTTGTTA
>JAUNPZ010000212.1 GCA_030536455.1 Lachnospiraceae bacterium
CAGAAGACCGTTATGAGAAGATGAGCTATAAACGCTGCGGCAGGAGTGGAGTCCTGCTTCCCAGAGTATCCCTGGGACTTTGGCAGAATTTTGGATTGGAAAAACCGCTGGAGCACCAGCGGCAGGTTCTGTGCCGGGCATTTGACCTGGGAATCACCCATTTTGACCTGGCAAATAATTACGGCCGGCCGGCAGAGGGAAAAGCAGAGGAGAATTTCGGTGCCATTTTAAAAAGCGATTTGGGCGTATACCGGGACGAGCTTTTTATCTCCACGAAGGCGGGCTATGATTTCTGGCCGGGGCCTTATGGAAACTGGGGCTCCCGAAAATATCTGATCGCCAGTCTGGATCAGAGCTTAAAGCGGATGGGACTGGATTATGTGGATGTGTTCTACCATCACAGACCCGACCCGGAGACTCCGCTGGAGGAGACGATGGGCGCGTTAAGCGACATCGTGCGCCAGGGAAAGGCCCTGTATGTGGGTATTTCCAATTATCAGGCCGAGGATGCAAGGCGGGCCATCGAAATCCTGAAAAAGAACGGTACGCCCTGCCTGCTTCACCAGCCACGTTATAACATGTTTGACCGCTGGGTGGAGGATGGCCTTCTGGATGTACTGCGGGAGGAAGGCGTAGGCTGTATCACCTTCAGTCCCCTGGCGCAGGGCGCATTGACCGACCGGTACCTGCGTGGAATTCCGGCAGATTCCCGCGCCGCAAGGGAAGGTTCTACCATCGGAGGCCGGTATCTGGAGCCGGAGAAGCTGGAGCAGATTCGGAAACTGAATGAGATTGCCGCAGCGCGGGGCCAGTCGCTGGCGCAGATGGCGTTAAGCTGGGTTCTCAGAAGGGATGAGGTGACCTCCGTGCTGGTGGGAGCCAGCAGCGTGGCGCAGCTTGAAAATAACGTGGACTGCATCAAGAATCTGGAGTTTTCTGCAGAAGAACTGGAGCAGATAGAAAAGGTGCTTTCCAGGTAAGCAGACTGCGGCCGGACCGTATTTATAAGACATGATCATTGATGAAAAGAAACAGGAGCAGCAGACATGGCGGAAAAGCTGAATTTTGAAGTAGGAGACATTGTGAAATTAAAGAAACCTCATCCCTGCGGAAGCCAGGAATGGGAAATCCTGCGGGTAGGGGCTGATTTCCGGTTAAGATGCCTGGGATGCGGCCATCAGGTGATGGTGGCCAGAAAACTGGTGGAGAAAAATGTAAGAGGACTCCGAAAACCGGAGCAGGCCTGAAAAATCTCGAAACAAACCTCGAAACCGGTGAAGAAAAATGTGAAAAAGCTTGAAAAACATAGAAAAAGTACTTGCAAAACCTGAGAAAGTTTGGTAGACTAAATTTCTGTGACATATTAATTTCCTTGCTCCTGTTAACATGAAAATCAGGGGCCAGAGACCACAAGGAGGTAAACAAGATGAACAAGTACGAATTAGCAGTTGTTCTGAATGTGAAGCTGGAAGACGAAGAGAGAGCAGCAGCAATCGAGAAGGTAAAGGGTTACATCACCCGTTTCGGCGGCACCGTAACCAACGTAGACGAGTGGGGTAAGAAGAGATTAGCTTACGAAATCCAGAAGATGAAAGAAGCTTACTACTACTTCATTCAGTTCGAAGGCGATTCTAACTGCCCGAACGAAGTTGAGGCTCACGTTCGTATTATGGAACCAGTTATCAGATACTTAATCGTAAAGCAGGAAGCATAATCGTTATAGAAAGAGTGAGCGTATGAACAGAGTGATTCTTATGGGTAGACTGACCAGAGACCCAGAAGTCAGATATTCCCAGGGCGAGCGCGCTATGGCAATCGCAAGATATACCTTGGCAGTAGACCGCAGAGGCCGCAGAAGCCAGGATGGGAATGAGCAGACCGCAGATTTTATCAACTGTGTGGCTTTCGACCGTGCAGGTGAATTTGCAGAAAAGTATTTCCGTCAGGGAATGCGGGTTTTGATTTCCGGAAGGATTCAGACTGGCAGCTACGTCAACAGAGACGGTCAGAAAGTTTATACCACTGATATCATTGTAGACGATCAGGAGTTCGCCGACAGCAAGGGCGCATCCTCTGACATGAGCGGCTATAATCATGGCGGCTATCAGCAGCCATCCCAGCCACAGAGCCAGAGACCGGCGCCAACCAGCGCAATCGGTGACGGATTCATGAACATTCCAGATGGAGTCGAGGACGAAGGCCTTCCATTTAACTAAGGCAAGTCCAGTTCCATAATATGAAAAGGAGGACACACCAATGGCATTTAATAAAGGTGATAGAGCAGATTCTTCTAAGGTAAGAAGAGGCGGCGTGCGCAGAAGAAAAAAAGTTTGCGTATTCTGTGGCGATAAGAACGGCGTTATTGATTACAAGGACGTAAATAAGTTAAAGAGATACGTATCCGAGAGAGGCAAAATCCTTCCTCGTCGTATCACCGGCAACTGTGCAAAGCATCAGAGAGCATTAACCGTAGCGATCAAGAGAGCACGTCACATTGCTCTGATGCCGTATACAATGGAATAATCCTTTATTTTATAAGGGTTTCCGGGTGTAAGGCGGCGATTTGACTCAGTTTTTGACTCAATTCGTGGTG
>JAUNPZ010000061.1:0-14910 GCA_030536455.1 Lachnospiraceae bacterium
CCTTTTTACTCAATTTCCCCCATCAGCACCCCTCCCCACTATTATGAAATAGCATAGCACACATCTCTTCTTCCAAAGTCAGTTCTAGAAATTTTTGAACTAGGAATAGACACCTAAACATTTTATACAACAATACTACCATCTTTGTCGTCTTGAGTCAATTACATTTTTATATTTATATGTAATTATTTTATTTCTTATTTAATTTGCATTCATCAAACCAAAATTAATTATAGAACATAAAAAGCGCTTAACATATTTATATTTATGTGTTATATTGTAATCAAAAGGAGGTGAACCACCATGACAAAAAAAGCGTTAGAACCATTAGAATTCCTCGGAAACCGGAAACCCTTATCCGAAACGGAGCTGGCGTACATGAAAGTAATCTGGGCGCACCCGGAAGGAATTTCCAGCGATGACATTTATCGTCAGTTTCCAAACGCTCAGGGAACAAAAAGTACCATTTTGTTCCGTATCTCGGACAAGGGCTACGTCAATGTTATAAGAGAAGGACGGCATTTTCTATACTCCCCTCAGATAACCGAGCTGCAGTACAATCAGGCGCTGATGCAGGCCGCCATGAAAAAAACCTTTGGGATTGCACAGCTTCCGAATTTCATTGCTGCTTTCTGCGGAAAAAAGGAACTTTCTGAGGATGCAAAAAAACGCCTGGACTCTTTTCTCAAGGAGTTAGAACATGATTGATTTTATCATCGTATTATGCGCCACAACCTTAAGCGGCAGCCTTCTCTTCCTGACCACCTGGTCCGTCCAGCACGTTTTTGCAAAGCAGATAAAAGCAAAACATTCTTATCTGTTCATGAAGCTTTCCCTGCCAGGCTTCTGCCTGCCCGGACTGATGGCGCTTTATTTTCTGTGTAAGCTGTACGATTTTAAGTTCATTCCGGTAAATGGCCCCGATATTAAGGGAATGTATTCCCTGGGACAATTTCCACGCATCGCTTCCCAGCATTTATCGGCCCGCAGGCAGCCGGAGGCTGAACTGCTGGCTGCCATATGGCTGGTTGGCGTGGTGACAGCCCTTTTTCTGATTCCCGTTTTTCAGAGCTGCCGTCTTCATCGGTTCTTAAAACTATGTACTCCCGTCACTGAACGAAGGCCGCACCTGCTTTTAAAGGAACTGACATCCCAATACCAGATCACACAGGAAATCCGCCTGTATCATTGTTCCTGTTTAAACAGTCCGTTTTTAACCGGAATACGAAAACCCAAAATTATCCTTCCGGATACCGAACTGTCTGAAGAAGAGCTGCGTATTATTCTCCAGCACGAATTGACCCATTATCAGAACCGTGATATTCTTTTCCGAATCCTCATTGGGGTAATCCAGGGAATAAACTGGTTTAATCCAATGATGCTGCTTTTCTCCCATATGTTTTTCGATACCGTGGAACTGGCCTGCGATGAAGCAGTATCGGAACAGCTATCCAACACACAAAAATCCATCTATGCACGGCTGCTGCTCCGATTAGCCGCACAGCCGCGCCACGTTACTTATGCCACTTCATTTTCAAATGACAATGAAGCATTTTTCAAAAGGAGAATTTCTATCATTATGAAAAAATCAACCGCCAAAAAGAAACTATTTTCAGTCGCTCTGACCATCTCAATCGCAGCCTTAAGCTGTCCATTGGTTTCCTACGCATCCTCCAAAGGCTCCCTGTATCTGTGCAATGCTGTCCTTCAGTCTGCATTTGACCGAAATGCGGTGGAAGTGGAATCGATGCCGGAAGAGCATGTAGAATACCATGAAACCATCCAGCTTCCTGCTGATATAAAAAGAATTTCCCAGCCGATTGTAAGAGGAGCAAATTCTGTAGACCTTACGCTTTCTGCATATGAAGAAACCGAGACGCTCAGTTTTACTGCCGGTTCCGGTGAAAAGGTCCGGTTCGTTGTTTCCGGGGACAATTCATCCGATTCGTTTAAAGCCGGACTGCTGACTCCTTCCGGCACTATTTCTTATGTCAATTCTACAAACGGAACAGTTAATCACACCTTCACCATTTCAGAAGATGGTACATACACTGTTTATTTTGAGAACAAGAAGAGCAGTTCTGTTCATATTCTGGGGACGGTGTATTTGAATTACTAATCATTCATAAATAGTCTGCCTGCTGGCTGACACTGGAACTGATACATTCCAACCATACCGGTCAAAGCGCAAATACAACCTTGTATATTTGGGCTTTTGGCCTGTATGGTTGATTTTTATTGTTGAAACATCGATTCCGCTCATAAAAAGTGCCTACTTTTATATCTGCAAAATTTCGCTTGACTCACTTACATTTATGTGATATATTGTAATTGTTTTTAAAGAACATGGCCTTGTTCAATACAATTAATGATTCAAAGGAGGACTATTTTATGAGGAAGAAATTCAAAAAAATCGCAACTTTATTATTAGCTGTATCAATGTGTGTATGTGGTTCGCTTTCTGCTTTCGCTGCTGATTCCACTGATAAAGACGCTGTTACTATTATCAACGTTTTTGATCCATCAGATCCTCACTTAGAAGCTATTGTAGATCCATTCAATCAGGCTGTTACCCGAACTACTTCCAGACCTACTTCACATTATAATCTAGATGATGCACAGTATACCTATTCTGCTTATTCTAACAATAATGTGATGTGGAGCAAATACATCTTTGATACCTTAGATGGACAGGGTAAATTCAGAGTTTATGGTCAAACTATAAGCGCAAGCAAAAATTATCGGGTTGTATTCCACAATTGCGATAACGGAAAAGATTATTACTACTCACCAACTGACAGTAGTGGCTTTGATTGCTATGATTTCACGATTTCCTCTACATTCCGTCCGAGTTCTTTTTACTTCGGAATTGATACCACAGTATCGAAATCAGCTGTATCAGTAAATGGTTTTGTGGATACTTATTAGTGAACAATCCACATGAAGAAAAACATTTACATACCCATCCTTTCCTGCATACTGCTATGCGGGTGTGCCACGCCGGAGTCCCCTTCTTCATCCATCCCTGCTTCTGCTGCTGAATCCACCTTGCAGCTCCAGGACGAAACACCTGCCGGAACCTCTGCCGAAGATTTCCTTTCATCAGAACCTTCCGACTCGATGGAGAAGCCCATTCTGCAGGAATCCCAAGCTTCACAAAGTCAACTGCAGTTAATTGAACTGCAAAACTATGCTCCTGTATACGTTCTGAAATTCACAAAAATAAACCGAAAAAGCGGTATTGAAGAGGATTTTCAGGATATCCCCGGCGCAGAAATTGAACCACAGGAAGCATTTGGAAGCGTGCGAAAAATCGTTGACCCAGAGCATTCCAAGCTGGCACAAATCACCTTCTGGAATCTGAAAGCCGAAGATTCTGCCGTGCTGGAAATTGATAATCTGAGCTGTACGGTTTCACTTCCAGCTGCAGCTCCAGATGAATATCAGATTGACCAAAGTATCTGCTTCTCCGGGCAAACCTTAACCATACAGCAGGCAAGGCTTTACCCCAAGGCAGTCGAGCTTCAGCTGACGGGTTTTGATGATTCTCAAATATTTGAAAACAACTTTCTTCTTGAAGTAGCAGGAACTGCCTATCCGCCATTCGATTACCTGGAAACAGATTCACAGCGCACACTCCTCTATGTATTGGAAGATGAGTTCTCACCGGATGAAATCCAAAGCCTTCAAGTCGGCTTCCCAGAAGCATACGAATCCTTTCCGCTGGCCAGCAGCGAATGGCACTTCGTCCAATAAAAATCTGCCATACCGCTCATCATATACGGTATGGCAGATTTTATTCTGCTGCTATTCGGCTTTCCCTCCTCCTTTTCAGCCTCAATCATCTTAATTCTAAATTATCCTTCAAATCCTACGCTATGTAAGAACCGTCCGAAGCCTTCCCGTCCGGCCTCGTCGCACTTGTAAACACCGGCATCCTCCAGCACCTGTTCGAATACCAGGCCGACTTCCTCCTGCAGGATTCCCATCACATTTTCCGCGGTGATGCTTTCATACTTCGGCCGGAATTCCTCTACCCAGTCCGCATGCTTTGCCAGCTCCTCATCGGCCCGGATATCCTTTCCGTTTACGATGGCGTCGCCTAAATCCGCCAGCTCCTTCTTTAATCTGGAAGGAAGCACCGCAAGGCCCATTACCTCGATTAAACCGATGTTTTCCTTCTTGATGTGATGCAGGTTCTGATGAGGATGGTAAACGCCCAGAGGGAATTCCTCGGTGGTGATATTATTCCGCAGAACCAGGTCAAGTTCGAACATATCGCCGTTCTTTCTGGCAATCGGCGTGATGGTGTTATGAGGCTCTCCATCGGTCTCCGCGTAGACGAATGCTGCCTCATCGGTGTAGCCTCTCCATGCCTTTAATACCACATCGGCCAGCTCGATCAGGCGATCGCTGTCCTTGCTCCTTAACCGCAGTACGGACATCGGCCAGTTGACGATTCCGGCCTCCACATCCTCATAGCCGGGCATCGTAAAGTACTTTTCGATACCGGCCTTTGCCATGGCAAAGGTGTAATGTCCGCCCTGGAAATGGTCATGGCTTAAGATGGAACCGCCCACGATCGGAAGGTCCGCATTGGAGCCTAAGAAGTAATGCGGGAAGGTCTTTACGAAGTCAAACAGCTTGATAAAGGTTGCCTTCTCAATCTTCATCGGAATGTGTTTTCCGTTAAATACGATACAGTGTTCATTGTAATATACATAAGGGGAGTACTGGAAGCCCCACTCGCAGTCATTAATGGTAATCGGGATGACCCGGTGGTTATTTCTGGCCGGATGGTTTACACGGCCTGCGTATCCCACGTTCTCCATACATAACAGGCACTTGGGATAACCGCTCTGCTTTGCCAGCTTTGCCGCCGCGATGGCCTTCGGGTCCTTCTCCGGTTTGGAAAGATTCACGGTGATATCCAGCTCGCCGTACTTGGTGTCCGTCTTCCACTTTAAGTCCTTGCATACCCGGTAACGGCGGATATAATCGGAGTCCTGGCTCAGCTTGTAGAAATAGTCGGTAGCCTCCTCCGGAGACTTCTCATAGTGGTTCCAGAAAGCTCCGATCACCTCGCTTGGACGAGGCATCAGGCAGTTCATCAGACGGGTATCGAACAAATCCCGGTACACCACACTGTCCTCCAAAAGCACCCCGGTTTCGTGCGCATAGTCCAGAAGCTCCTTTAAAATCGCCTCCAGATTTTCACACTCTACGCTGCCTTCCGGTTCTTCATACTCATCCATCTTCAGCACATCCAGAATCTGATTCACTGCATAAATCCGGTCCTCTTCCTTCAAAAGTCCCGCGTTTTGTCCGTACTGCACCAGACCCTTAATTGCTTCATAAACCATATCCCAAAACCTCCTGTTTTCTGTAATCATTCTACGGGTTTTCCGCTGTATTTTTATTATAACGCCAATGCCCTGAATTTGAAATGAAAAAAAGTTACAAAAACCTATATTTTTGTTACAAACTTACCAATCCGGCTGACCACCATGCCGCCCAGCAGGCCAATCACTGCCCCCGCTATGGTTCCGGCTATCAGAAGCACCGGAAAATAGGCGAATACCCCTGCCGTCTGAACCACATAGGACGCCACCAGAAGCTGCCCGATATTGTGCCCGATTCCGCCGATGATGCTGACTCCCACCTGGGTAAACCAGCCGTTCTTCTTACAAAACGCCATGAAAAATAAGCTGAGAGCCGCCCCCGCCATGCTGTAGAGCATGCTGAACATATTTCCGAAGGTAAATCCCACCAGCACGATCCGCACCAGGTTCACGGCCACGGTTCCCGGTATGCCCACCGTGTAGAGTCCCACCACCGTCACCAGATTGGCCAGTCCCAGCTTGACGCCCGGCACGCCCAGATAAATCGGGAACATTCCCTCCAGATAGCTGAACAGAAAGGCCAGCGCGATCAGCATCCCGTAGCGGGCCACCCAGACACTTCTCTCTGTCCTGGACCGGCCGCTTTTTTTCTCATATGTTCTGTTTTGATTCATAAATATTCCTGCTTTCTAATCCTTCCTGACCGTACAGGGAAGAACGTTTTTTCAATTCACCATTTTTTATTCTACCATATTCCATTCATTCATGCTATACTTAACTTCCACGGTTCCAGAATGCGGGCGGCTCACCAGCTGTGCTGACATCATGCCCCGCAGCCGCTTTGCATTTCTGCCGGAGTCTTTATCCTGAAAGGAATTTTTTTATGAAACAAATCGGCAAAAAATATAGAAGTGAAATCATCCTCATCGCGTTTCTTCTGTCCGCCGCCTGTGCGATGCTCCTCTGGCAGAGGCTGCATCAGAAACCGGCCTTTTACGCGGAGGTTTCCGTGGGCGGACAGGTGGTGCAGACACTGGATCTGAATATGGACGGTGAATACACCATCGAAAGTCCCTCCGGGGGCACCAACCATCTGGTGGTCCGGGATGGAGCCATCTGGTGCGACCAGGCCACCTGCCCGGACAAGGTCTGCGTGCATCAGGGCAGACAGAATCTGGAGGGGGCCGTCATCGTCTGCCTTCCCAATGAGATGATCGTACAGATTTCCAGGGAGGAGAACCGGTGAAAAAGCCGGAAAAGAGAAAGCGGGACTGCGCGCCGTCATCCGGCCGCCGTTCCCGCTTTCTCTGCTTTATTATTCTGCTCCGGGTTTCTGCCCTGAGCTTTATTCCTGGCTTTCTCCTTCTTCCTTCGGCAGGCTCTGCATATACTGATGCATGGACTCTGCCACAACCTTGCTGTGAGCCACCGCTTCTACTACGGTGCGGGCGCCGTTCACCACATCGCCGGAGGCAAAGATTCCCGGTCTTGAGGTATGTCCGGTTTCATCGGCAATCAGCAGGCCCTTGGCATTCGCCTTCAAGCCGTCTGTCGTGGACACAATCCGGTTTCTCGGTCCCTGGCTGATGGAGATGATCACGCTGTCTGCCGCATAAAGTGCATCCGTACCCGGAATCTCCGTCAGATTGCCTTCCTCATCCTCATTCATATCGCGGAAAATCACGCCCTCATCCGTAATCTCAACCGGCATCTTATTATACTCGAACTCGACGCCCTCCAGCTGTGCATAGCTGAACTCATATTCACTGGCCGCCACCTTCTTCGTGATGGAGAAGCAGGTCAGATGGCGCACACCCTTTCTCAAAGCGGTTCTGGCCACATCCATCGCTGCATTTCCGGCGCCGATTACGATAACACGGTCGCCCAGCTTGTAGCTGTCCGGGTTATTCAGATAGTTAATGCCGAAATGAACATTTCCAAAGGTTTCCCCCTTGATATGAAGCGCGCGCGGATTCCATACGCCGGTGCCGACGAAAATCGCCTTGTAGCCGTCACGGAACAGGTCATCAATGCCGATTGCCGCGCCGATGGTGGTATTCGGACGAATCTGGATTCCCTTCAGTTCCAGGTGGCGGTACTGGATATCATCCAGAACGCTCTTCGGAAGACGGAATTCCGGGATGCCGTAGCGGAGAACGCCGCCAATCTTATCCTTGCCCTCGAAAATCGTTACCTTGTAGCCATATCTTGCCAGAATGATGGCGATGGTGATTCCGGCCGGGCCGGAGCCGATGATGGCCACACGCATTCCATTCGACGGAGCCGGTCCCTTCGTCATCTTGTTCGCATAGGTGGATGAAATATAATTTTCAATGGTAGAAAAATGAACCGGAGCGCCCTTTTTTCCAAGAACGCAATGACCCTCGCACTGATTTTCATGGTTGCAGACCAGACTGCAGACGGTGGTCAGCGGGTTATTCTCAAACAACATCTTTCCTGCTTCATCCAGTTTATTCTCTTTTAAAAGACGGATTGCTTCCGGAATATTTGTGTGAATCGGACAGCCCTTCTGACACTGCGGTACCTTGCACTGCAGACAGCGGTTTGCCTCATCCATAACATGTAATGCCATATCAAGTTCCTCCTGAAATTTGATTTATGACATTATATTATCACGCTTTTCGTTTCAAATACAAGCTTTTCGTTTCATTTTCTTGTATCTTTTCACGAAATACTGAACAGTTTTTTCACAAATTTGTGAATATTTTCACACAGAAACCGACCGTCTTCTCCGGACGGCCGCCCGGTAGATTCCTCCGGCCGCCAGCGTTCCCGCTATCAGGCCGATGCCAAGAGCCGCGAAACCGGCCGGGACGCCTTTTCCGTCACTGATTCTTCCCACCACCGGGCTGGCGGCGATCATCAGGACGGAATACAGCATGCTGTCCACGCTGACCATAGTCGCCCGCTGGTCACTTTCAAAATCCCGGTTGGTATTTTCGCTGACCTTAATCGCAGAAAAGCCCTCGCAGGCCTGCGCCAGCCCCGCTCCCAGGAAAATCAGTCCGATGCTCCGGCTTCCGGCTAACAGGGTTCCCATACCGCCCAGCAGGCCGCAGACCATCATAAGCCGGGACAGGCTCCATCCTGTCCTCCTGGTTCTCCTTCCCCAGCTTCTGCTGGCCGCCCAGGAACCGGCAGCGCCGCAGAGCCGCATAAAAAGCAGAGGCAGGCCGATCCAGGCCGCCGGCCATCCGCTGGCGGTCAGATGCTCCTGGGAGAACATGATCAGCAGATAGGTAGGGCAGGCAATGGCGGCATCCGCCAGCAGCTTGCACATCGTAAGGGGATGCTCCCGCATAAAGATGCCGCAGCTTTTCACATGCGCCGCAAAACGGCTCCCAAGCTGCCGGAACGGCTGCTCCTGTCTGGCCTTCTGTGCACTGGTCACCTGCGGCTCCTTTAAGGAGGCCGCAAACAGAAATCCCAGCATGCTTAACAGTCCTCCCAGCAGATAGGTCCCCCGGTATCCAAGGGCCACCGCTGCCGGGCTGGCCAGGCAGGCAGCCGCCGCTCCGCAGCGTCCAATCACGCTGATGACCGCCCACGCACTGCCAAATCGTCCTTCCTCGCCGCCGGATAACAGGCTGTCATAAAGAATCGCCTCCTCCGTGCCGGACATGGCATTATAGCTGAGCGCAGAAAAAATCATGCCCAGGCAGACCGCCGTCAGGCCGCCGTCCATCCCCATAAATAAGGCGGACAGCACGCCCAGCAGGCCGGAAACCATCAGCATCCGCTTCCGCCCGATCAAATCCGCCAGCATCCCGCTCGGCACCTCGCAAACCATACTGGTCACATGGAAGATGCCCTCTGCCACGCCAATCTGCACCAGAGAGAATCCTCTCTGCAGCAAAAATAATACCCACACTGCATCCGTAATCCGGAAGCAGACGGATAATTCAAATCCGTAAATCTTCTTAATCTGAGTCCTGATATTCAATTTTAACACCGTTTCAGCTTTCTAGTTTCAATTTTCCGTCCCTGCACTCCAGGGTGCACGCGCCGCCCCGCTTCAGCTTCCCAAACAGCAGAAGCTCCGCCAGCAGCGGCTTCACCTCGCCGGAAATCACGCGGTCAATCTCTCTGGCCCCGTATTCCCTCGTAATTCCGGCCTTTCTCACATACTCCGCCGCTTCCGGCGATACATGAAACTCCACCTTCCGGGCTGCCAGCTTCTCTGCCAGCTCCTTCAGCTTCTTCTCCGTAATCCGGGCCGCCATCTCCTCATCCATGCCGTGGAACAGCACAATCCGGCTCAGACGGTTCCGGAATTCCGGCTGGAAGGTCCGTTTTACCGCTTCCATCAGCGCATCCAGGTTCATCTCCGCGCTGCCAAAACCAATCTGGCTCTTTCCAAGCTGGCCCGCCCCGGCATTGGAGGTCATAATCAGGATGATATTGCGGAAATCCGCCTTCCTCCCCTGATTATCCGTAAGCGTGGCATAATCCATCACCTGCAGGAGCACATTGAAGATGTCCCCATGGGCCTTCTCGATTTCATCCAGCAGAAGAACCGCATGCGGATGGCGGCGCACCTCCTCGGTCAGAAGACCGCCCTCCTCGTAGCCCACATAGCCGGCCGGAGCGCCGATCAGCTTCGCCACCGTATGCTTCTCCGCATATTCGCTCATATCAAAACGGATAAAGGAAATCCCAAGCTCCGAGGCAAGCACCCTAGCAAGCTCCGTCTTTCCCACGCCGGTAGGACCGACAAACAGGAAGCTGGCAACCGGCTTATTCTCATCATTTAATCCGGCCCGTGAAAACTTCACCGCATTCACCACCTGGTCCACCGCCTCGTCCTGGCCGAAAATCCGGGACTTCAGCTCCTTGTCCAGAACCGCCAGCTTCTCCGTATCCCCCTTCTCCACCGTCTGCGCCGGAATCCGGCAGGTCTTTGACAGCACCTGGTCAATCAGCGCCTTATTTACCGTCTGGCGCTTCTGCTCCAGCGGATGGAGACGCCGGTAGGCGCCGGCCTCGTCAATCAGGTCGATGGCCTTATCCGGCAGGAAACGCTCGTTGATATAGCGGCTGCTGACCTCCGCCGCATGCTCCAGCACCCCGGCTCCGTACCGGACTCCGTGAAACTTCTCATACCCGGACTTCAGCCCCTTTAAGATGGAAACGGTCTCCTCTCTGGTCGGCTCCGCGATGTCTACGTTCTGGAAACGGCGGGCCAGACTTTTGCTGGCGGAAAAATGCTTTTTATACTCCTCATAGGTAGTCGCGCCGATAAACCGGATATGTCCGGCCGCCAGATAAGGCTTCAACAGATTCGCCACATCCAGGCTGCCCCCATTTACCGCTCCGGCCCCTACGATGTTATGGATTTCATCCAGGTAAAGGATGGGATTCTCCTCCCCGGACAGCCCCTCCATGATTTCCTTAAAACGTTTTTCAAAATCTCCCCGGTACTGGGTTCCGGCCAGCAGGCCGCCCAAATCCAGGGCATATAGTCCGGCATTTTTAAGCGGCTCCGGCACCTCTCCCCGAAGGATTTTCCGGGCAAGGCCGTAGGCCAGGGCAGTTTTTCCCACTCCCGGCTCGCCGATGTGAAGGACGTTATTCTTATCCTTCCGGCAGAGAATCTGGATGGTCCGCTCCAGCTCCTCCTCCCGGCCTATCAGCGGATTCTGCGTCCGGCTGGTTTCCTTCATATCCTCCAGAAAGCTGCGCCAGCGCTGGCTCCGGCCCCCGGCCTGTCCCGACGGATTCCTTCCGGGCCGGCCCGACGCGACGGACTTTTCCCTGCCGTCATTTTCCGTCCCGGTCTCAGCATCGTCCTCCCGGACGTCCTCCGGCGCTTCCCCGGAACCGTCTCCCTCGCACAATTCGTCAAACTGGTCAAATCCCACGAAGTCCACGGAATCCTCCGGCCGCTCTCTGGAAATACTTTCCCGCGACATCTCTCCCAGAATCTCAATCAGATCCACATCCTGAACCGCCATGTAGTAAAGTCCATAGCTCTCCTCCAGACGGAGAACCGCAGCCAGAAGATGGCAGGCATCCACCGCCGGCCTGCCGCTGGCCCTGGCCTGACCCTCTGCCATGCGCAGGACCCGCTCCGCATCCACCGTCAGACGGGAGCTGTCCTGGCCGCCGGATTCTCCGGCCTGCTCCTTGACAAATCCCAGAATATCCGCCTTCAGCTTCTCGATATCCCCGCCGTGGGACTCATATTCCGCAGAAAACTCTTCATCAAATGTCAGCCCGTATATCATGTGCTCCGGCATGAAGTAACGATGGCAGCCATCCCTGGCCAGCTTCACCGCCCGCTCCATCACCTTCTGCATGTCCCTGGTAAACTCCATATATTCTTCGCCTGTCCTTTTCTAGTAAACCGTTCCCAACTGCTTTGCACCGTCACGAGCAAAATCCATCTACCGGCAGACTGCCTCCACCTTCAGCGGATAACCGTCCTCTCTGGCCCACTGGACTGCCTCCGCCGCCTTGGTCTGGGCGATGTCCTTCGGATAGACACCGGCCACCGCGCTGCTGCCCTTATGAATGGCCAGCATCAGCGCAACCGCCTCCTGCTCCTGCTTATCAAAAATCCGCACCAGGATTTCCACTACCAAATCCATCGGTGTAAAATCATCATTATAAATTAAGACATGGTACTTCTTCGGAATCTTAATCTGAAGCTGACTCCGAATCTGTCCCCTTACGTTTTCCTTTGCCCCCACAGCAAATTACCTCCGTTTCATTCTATCCTCTGCGCCTTCACTCGGTCAAACTGCGTTTCGGGCAGTTTACCGGCCAGTCCGGCTCCAGACCGGCCAGCACCCGGTTGATCTGAACAGCCGCCTGATACGCCATCGCCGCCATGCATTCCTCCGTATTCGAAGCCATGTGAGGCGTCGCCGTCACCTGCTCCATCGAAAGAAGCGGATTCTCCGCTGCTGGCGGTTCCTGCTCAAAAACATCGCAGAACGCCCCCGCTATCTGCCCGTTTTCTAACGCCGCGATCAGCTCCTTCTCCCGGACCACCTCGCCTCTGGCGCAGTTGATCAGGTAAGCGGTTTTCTTCATCCGCTCAAACTCCGGCTGTCCGATAAAGCCTCTGGTGCTGTCCCGGAGCGGCACATGCAGCGACACGAAATCCGCCTCCACAAACGCCGTCTCCCAGTCCACCAGACGGATGTACTCCGGTACCTCCTCCTGCTTTCTTCCGTGGGCAAATGCAATCACCTTCATATCCAGGCCGAAATGTGCCTTCTTCGCCACGGCCTGTCCGATCCGCCCCAGACCGATGATTGCCAGAGTCTTTCCCGCCAGATCCATGCCCTTGTGGGTATTCTTATAGAAAAAATCCCCTGCCTTCAGCGCCCGGTTCATCTCCAGAATCCGCTTGGAAGCCGAGAGAATCGCCGCAATGGTATACTCCGCCACCGAATTCGTGGTGGCATCCGGCGTATTCGTCACCCAGATTCCCAGCTCCTCCGCTGCCCTTATGTCCACATTATTATATCCGGCGCCATGACGGGCCACAATCTTTAACCGCTTTCCCGCCTCCAGCACCTTTGCAGATACCACCGCCGTCCTCAGAAGAATCGCGTCGCAGTCCGCCGCCTCCTTCATCAGTTCTTCCTCGGTCACACCGGTGCCCATCTTTATCTCATGTCCCGCCGACAGAAGCTCTCTCACGCCTTCCTCCGCCACTGCCTGGGGAATCAAAATCTTTGCCATCGCAATCACACTCGCTTTCTCTCTGTTCTCTATCTCTAGTTTAAATGCGAAAAAAGAAAATGTCAACAATGCAGAAAAGCGCTGTGAAACCTTTTCGATTCCACAGCGCGTTCTCTTTATCTGCGTCAATTCTGGGTACGTTTTTCCAGTCCCCTCCAGCGGAACTCCGGAATCACATCGTACCAGTGGTCAATTCCCAGAATCTCCTTGGCAAACGCCGTCACCTCCAGCGTCTTGGAGCCTTTGTCAATATATCGGTACACATCATAGCTCTTCTTCATTCTGGTCGGCAGGATCTGGTCCTCCCGGCTCATATCGCACTCATATAAGCCAAAGCTTGCCGATAATTTCGCCTCCGAAGGCGCATCCACCTGACGGCTCATAATGAACGCATCAATATACGGATTGCTGTCCACGATGTAATACGCATAAGCGATGGCCGCCGCCTGCAGATCCTCGTTCTTCCCTCTGGACTCGCTGGTGGAGGTAAAGCCCTGCTCCGAAAGAATGATGCTGCGCACCTCGCCGGACGGGCTTAAAAGCTCCGGCTTCTGGAAATAATCCGTCAGCACAGACAGATTTCCGATGTTCACCACCGGCGAATCCTCATACCAGGTCACCAGCCCGGTAGCGCTGTCATCCCAGAATTCCGGCTCCGTCAGCGGCACCGAGTACGGATGGTAGGCCAGACCCCAGTCAATAGGCCCGCCTGCCTGCACATTCGCGTTAAACCGGTCGATGACATCCTTCGCATTGTACTTCGTCGTTCCGTTCGCATCATGATTCCAGTTGAAATCCGTGGAAAAATACACCCGGTCATTGGCACTGGTGCTCTTAATCGCCGTGTAGAACACCCGGAACGCCCGCTCATACTCCTTCACAT
The DNA here is from genome assembly GCA_030536455.1 of Lachnospiraceae bacterium. GTDB lineage: Bacteria > Bacillota > Clostridia > Lachnospirales > Lachnospiraceae > Caccovicinus. The sequence goes on from JAUNPZ010000061.1 coordinate 13,942, forward strand.
ACCGGTCCACATCCATGGGGCCGATATAATTCCACTCCTGGTTATTGATTTCATTGCCGATAATCCAGTTGGAAACCTTGCCATTCCCGTTCCCGCTGTAATGCTCCGCCAGGAAAGACGCAATCGCCTTAATGTCCTCATAGCCCGCCTGGGTGGAGGCATTAAACATATAGTAATTCGCTCCGGCCGTCTTCGCCACCCCCGGATAATAAAGGTCCGGCGTGGCATCATTCCAGCTGTTCAGAATCACCGCCGTAACCGACAAATCCTTTGCCGTCATATCCCGCACGATCTTGTCGTACTCATCGAACAGCGCCTTATTAAAATGATAGGTCTTCCCCTCGTATTCATAATCAATTCCCGTCCCCAGGATAAACTGGAATGGGAAATTCACAATCACATGCTTCACGCCAAGCGTAAATGCATCCTTCAGCATCGACGGCTCAATCAGAAGCCCCTTCTTGGTCAGCGGCTCCTTGTACGGGTTCTGGTTCTCCGCCACCACCTCCGGATTGGTGATATACACCGGACGGCTTACCTCCACATACTTCACCCCGTCCCAGACTGCCGCCACAAACCGGGAATATAACCGACTCTCCGTCGTTCCCCGGTTCAGCGGCGCAAAAAAGTTCAGCTCCGCTCCCTTCTGAATCGACGAGACGTAGTCCGTCCTGGCTCCGATGCTGTCCTCATAGGGATGGAGTTCAAACAGATAGAACTGGCTGTCCACCGCTGAAACCGCCCCGGCATTCACGCCCTTTATCTGCACGGACTCTCCGTTAATCAGGCAGGACGTAAGGGTTACCTGCTCGGTCGGCGCCGCCGGCTGTGCTGTCTGTGTGCCGTCTGCCTGCATGCCGCCTGCCTGTGCTGCGCCGGTCTGTCCCGCTGCCCATGCAGGTCTTCCGCCCACGTTTAAAACAAATAAGAGAGCCGCCAGCGCCACCCAGATCAGTGCCTGCAATCCCT
>JAUNPZ010000061.1:15010-17213 GCA_030536455.1 Lachnospiraceae bacterium
TTTAAAACAAATAAGAGAGCCGCCAGCGCCACCCAGATCAGTGCCTGCAATCCCTTCTTGATTTTCATGTTCATATTCTTCATCAATACTGTCTCTTCCCTTCTGCTGTTTCCATATTCAGTCCACACAGCAGGCCGCAAACCCACTGAACAGTTATCATTATACGAAGTCTATGTGAAAATACAAGATGCATTCCTCTTACATTATCTTACAGTTTTCTTAATCGAAGCAATCCGCTCCGTACCACTGCCGGCACGAACCAGAAAACTCACCGAAGTCCCAGCCAATCCGCCACATCCAGGGGATGGTCCGCCAGGAACTTCGGATGGAACTGCTCCAGCTCCTCCCGTCCCCGGAAGCCCCAGGCAGCGCCGACCGCATCCAGGCCCGCATTCGCTGCCGTCCGCATATCCGTATTCGTATCTCCCATATACAGACATTCCGAAGGCTCTACGCCAAGAGCCTTCATCACCCGAAACGCGCCCTCCGGATCCGGCTTCTTCGGCATTCCCTCCTGCTCGCCCAGAATATAATCAAAATATCCCTTTCCATACACCGCTTCCACATTCTCCACGCCGCGCTCATGGGGCTTGTTCGTAAACACCGCCAGCTTCATCCCGGCCGCCTTCATCAAATCCAGAAGCTCCTTCATTCCCTCATAAGGCTCCAGCTGATACAGGCAGTTCTCCCGGAACAGCTTCTGATACAACGGCAGAGACTCCTGAAAATGCACCAGACGGCTGTCCCCGCAGGCAATCAGGCTGCGCTCCATCTGCATCTTGTAGCCGTCCCCCACAATCTTCTTTAGCTGCGCCTCCGAAAGCGGCCCCAGGCCAAACTCCGCCATCACCAGATTGGTGGTGTAGGTCAGCGCATGGATGGTATTGATGATCGTCCCGTCCAGGTCGAAGATACAGCAGGCGTAGGGACATCCGGAACGTTCCTTCGATGGAGCTGAAGCCAGGAATGGCTCAGAAGCCGCGGCCGCCGGATTGGAAGCTGAGTTTGAGATCGGGTTTGTGACTGGATTTTGAGCTGAGTTTGAGATTGAGTTTGCGGCTGATTTTGGGTTTATATTGATATTCATGTTCTTGTCCTCTTCTTCTTTTTATTTTTTGTTTTCTATACACTATATATTTTTTTGTTTTTTTATGATTTTTTCAATAAACTTTGCAATTTCCGCTTTTCAAGACGAATCTTTTATGCTATACTAAATTTGTTCGGGGCATTAGCGCAGCTGGGAGCGCGCCACACTGGCAGTGTGGAGGCCACGGGTTCGAGTCCCGTATGCTCCACTTTCAAGCCTTGATTTTTCAAGGCTTTTTTTATTTCTCAACTTCGCCCGTCCAATCCATGATTCCGCCAAATTCAATGATATTCGTATATCCCATAGCAGCCAATTTTTCAGCCGCCTGCTTGCTTCTGTTGCCGCTGCGGCAATACACATAAATCTTCTGCCCCTTATCCGGCAGCTGCTCCGGCTCCTCGCTTGCGATCTCTTCATTTGCAAGATTAACCGCTCCCGGAATATGACCTCCGGCAAATTCATCTGCACGTCTTACATCTAAGATCATGTAGTCGCCTTCTGTCCGGAAGGCTTCCTTGGCTTCATCCATTGTAATGGAGGTATATGCCTTTTCTTTATCTTCTCCCGAAAATTTTCCTGCAAGAAATATTGAGGTAGGACCATCTGCGCCACCAATAATTGATATTGATGTGCCATCTTGCTTAACGTCTATACGTTTTCCTGCAATAACTGCTGCCATGAAAACCATAACAACCACGGTTCCAATTAAAATCTTTGTTTTCTTCTTCATTATCTTTTATTCACCTGCTAAATTTAATATCTTGTAACGGTTTAGCACCTTCACAATTGCGAGCAAAAAACCATGAAAATTGACTCTGTCGATGGGATTTTTCTTCTATTTAGCTCCATCCTTTCCATACATCCGGCTGATATCCAAGAGTGGACTGCTTTCCATTTCTGACAACCGGTGTCTTAATCACGGTGGGATTCTCAAGAATCTTCTCCAGCTTGTCTTCATCTGCAATATATTGAATCAAAGACAGCGTATCCTTATCTTTCCCATCCCAGTTTATCATCGCATCCAGCCCGCCGTTTGCCTGTGCTACAGAAGTAAACTCCCCTTTACTCATGCCTTTTTCCTTCATATCAATAAACTGATACTTGATGCCGCGCTCT
>JAUNPZ010000213.1 GCA_030536455.1 Lachnospiraceae bacterium
AGCTGAACCAGAAGGGCGTGCTGGCCAGTGCGCCGAAGCTGGCCGGAAAGGACCTAATCATCGAGGAGGCCGGTGATTTAACGGATGAGATGCTGGAGGAGCTGAATCAGCTTCTGGCAGAGGACAGCAGCGGGATGCTGGTGATTCTGATTGACAATCCGCGTCAGTTAGATGGAATCCGGAAGGCGAATCCATCTCTGGCCGGAAAGTTCCAGGTGATTACATCGGAAGAGGAGGCGGAAGCCTTCCTGAGAAGACCGGCGGCCGTTCTGACAGAAAAGGCAGCGCCGACAAGACCGGCCACGATTGTCCGTGAGGCGCCGCAGCCAGAGACCACGGTCAAAAAGCCGCAGCCATCGGAAGCAGTCCGGGCAGTGGCTCCGGTTTCCGGAAAGGCAGCCCGTCAGGAGGCCGTTCCGCAGAAAATGGCGCAGAAGCCGGTTCCTCAGCCGGAGCAGCCGGTTTCATCTGAGCCGAAGGCAGAGGATGAGGCAGTGATGGACATTGATGAATTTGCCCAGTACTGCTGCCATTACGCAAGTCAGATTGACTGCAGCATCACCGGAAAGAGTATGCTGGCGCTGTATGAGCGGATTGAAATCATGGAGGAGGACGGTATTGCCCTGACGAAGAGCGCCGCTGAGGATTTAATCGAGGAAGCGGCGGACCGTGCAGAAAAACCTTCCCTTGGGAAACGGATTACCGGTCTGTTCTCTTCAAAATACGATAAAGAAGGCTTATTAATTTTAAAGGAAGAGCACTTTATATAATATGGATATTCGATTAATTGCATTAGATATGGACGGCACGCTGCTGAACGATGAGAAGAAGCTGTCGTCCGGCAACCGGGAGGCTCTGGAGGCCTGTATTCGAAACGGCATTCAGATTGTACCGGCAACCGGGCGTCCGGCAGCGGGAATTCCGGATTTCATCCGGAATATGCCCGGTGTCCGTTATGGCATTCTGACGAACGGAGCGCGGGTGGCGGACCTGGAAAGCGGAGCTGTGATTTCAGAGTCTCTGATTCCCTGGGAGCTGACTTACCAGGTGATGGAGTTTTTGTCGGCGTATCCGGTGGCATTTGACCCGTATATCGATGGCCGGGGAAATATGGAAGCCCGTTTCCTGCACCATCTGGCCGATTACGGCCTGACTCCGGTTATGCAGACCCTTGTGAAAAGCACAAGAAATGAAGTTGAGGATGAACTGGCTCTGGTGAAAAATCAGAAGGTGCCGGTGGAAAAAATCAACATTTTTACTGCGGATATGAATCTGCGGGCAGAATTATGGGAAAAGCTGAAGCAGTATAAGGAGCTGATTGTCACCTCCTCCCTTCCGTATAATCTGGAGATTAATGCTGCGGCGGCCACCAAAGGCGGCGGGCTGTTAAAGCTGGCAGAGCATCTGGGAATCCGTCCGGAGCAGACGATGGCGTTTGGCGACGGGAGCAATGATTTAAGCATGATACAGACGGCTGGAATCGGGGTTGCCATGGCGAACGCGATGGAGATGCTGAAGGAGCAGGCGGATTATATTACCTTATCAAATGAAGAAGACGGAGTTGCCGCGGCAATCCGCCATTTTCTGACCCTGACGGACTGAGCGATGACGAGAATGGATGAGTAAAAGGGTGTGAATAGAAGATGGATATAGCAGAATTTATGCAGGAGCACTGGCTGTCAGTACTGATGGTGTCCTATTTTGTGGGCATGATGCTTTACGGACATTACCGGGGCTTCTTGCGTTTATCAGTATCAATGGCAGCGATTGTGATTTCTTTGGTCGTGGTGCGTACCGCCATGCCGCAGGTGACCACCTTTGTGAAGGAGAATGCGGGAATCCACCAGTGGATGCAGGAAATGATGACAAATGCATCGGGACTGGAGCAGATGCCGGAAGGCGGAATGGTTCTCCCGGCCGAGCAAAGAGCGGTCATAGAGGGCACGTCTCTGCCGGAATCGGTGAAGAAGGCTCTGATTGAGAACAATAATGAAGAGATTTATCAGATTTTAGGAGTAGACGTATTTGCAGATTATGTTGGTTCCTTCCTGGCAGACCGGATTATTAATACGCTGGCTTTCGTTATATTGTTTCTGGCCGTGTATATCAGTATCCGTGTGCTGGCCCATTTTCTGGACCTGGTAGCCCGGCTTCCGGTTCTGTACGGGCTGAACCAGATTGCCGGCGCTGTGCTGGGACTGATCCAGGCGTTCATCTATTTCTGGGTGTTCTGCCTGGTGCTGAATCTTTTTGTCAGTACCGGATGGGGACAGTATCTGCTGGACGCGGTGGAGGAAACGCCATGGGTGTCCTTTCTCTATCATAATAATCTGCTGTCTAAGTTTTTGCTCAGTGTAATCTGGAATCTGCTTTAAAGATATTTTGTTTTTATACGGATTTAAGCGTCAAAAGGTCAATCCACACGTCGTGCTTGCGCGTAAGTGTGGATTGACCTTTTGATGCAGCAGCCGCCAAATGGGCAGGCTTGCATACCCCATTGGCTCGTTGCCTGCGGAAATAAATTGAAAAAGCGCAAAATATTCATACAATAA
>JAUNPZ010000214.1 GCA_030536455.1 Lachnospiraceae bacterium
GATTCCATCGCCGTATCCATCAGCTTAATCAGCTCCAGCATACTGCGAAAATTCATTGTCACGTTTTCATCAAGCCAGGTGACCTGCCCCTGCCAGGTTGCGTTCTCCTGGTTGACGATATGTATCACGAACGTCCCTTTCTGTTTCATTCCCGTTCTTCCTCTCTATCCTGGGGCCTTCGGCTTTCTGCACCGTGAATCTCACTCTCGTCTTTCCGTCCCCGCTTATTCCTTTCCAGCTTTTCTCCAGACGGGCGGCAATCGCCGCTCCATTCTGCGCTCCGGCTCCCACTAACAGCACCAGGAACTGATTCTCACTGTAGCGGGTATATACGTCGCCGCTCCGGATTCCCCTTCGCAGCACCTGGCGGAACTGCTCCATCCGCTGCTCCAGCCCATCCCGAACGTCCGGTTCGTTTGCATCTCCCGACTTTTTTCGTTCGCCCGAATTCTCCGGTTTCTTTGGATCGTCCGCATTTTCCGATTTCTTTGGTTCGTCCGCGTTTTCCGGCATGGATTCATCTGCCTCCGGCTTTTCCATTGTACACATCATCAGGACATGCTCCCATTTCATCCGTTCTTCCATCCGCACCATCACCCGGTACATATCCACGAAGCTGGGGTAGCTGCACTGGTAAGCGCCCTCTGCCGTCTCCACCTCACTCAGTCCGTTTTTGATTCCGGTCAGAGCGCTGGCGGCGTAGTACATCTGACCTCCGCTGCTTCGGTATCGGGCCATCACCTTATCGACGGAGCTGAGTCCCAAATCCTCGTAGAAAGTTTCCGAGGCCTGCTCATAGACCTTCAGCGCTTCCCGGTAGCGGTTCATGGACATCAGACATTCCATCTGCATGGCCTGCCAGTCATCGTAGGGATGCATCTGGCTGGCCGCCGTGCACAGCTCCAGCATCTTTTCGAACTGCCCCTGCTGCTTTAATATCCCGCATAATTCATTGAGACACCAGAAATACCAGTTCTGATAATAGGCTGCTTCTACGGCCACCCATTCCTCCCCGCTTAACATAGGAAGAAACTCACCATTGTAGTTCTGGCAGAACTCCCAGAGGAGTTTCTGGTATTCCGGTCCTTCCCGGACGCCGCTCCGGATTTTCCGGACGATTTCATCTAGCTGCCCGGTATCGGTTTCCAGCTGATACTCCGCAGAGAAGTAAAACTGCTTGTCCTTCTGCACGATGTAATGCCCCTCCGGCAGTCCGGAGGACGCCAGCGCCTTCCGGAGCAGATATACCTTCTGGCGGAAATTATTCATTCGTTTTTCTATGTCCGCATCCTCCGGCTGGATAATCTCAATCAGCTTCTTCCGGCTCATCCCTTCATTGCCGGATTTTATAAGAAGGAGCAGAAGCCGCATGTATTTCGCCTGGGGATTTGCGTCAATGGGAATCATCTGGCCGTTGAAGCTTAAGGAAAAGGTACCCATCAGCCGGGCGTAAAACTGTGTATATGGCCTTACTTCCAAATGAACTCCCCTCCTTTTTCCGTGATTTTGATTCTGTCTGAAATTCTTCAGGTTATCTTACTGATTGGATGTAGTATAACACATCGACTGTTATAAAAATCATTTCAAGCTTGTGTGATTTTGTAATTTTTCCGATTTTCTTTTAAAAAAAGAAAAGGACCGGCTTCCGCCAGTCCTCAAAATCAATATCCAGACAAGTTATGTCCTATGTTAAAATGCCCTTTTCCGGTATATCCGGAACCATCTCACACTCAAATAAAACAAATGGATCAATGTCGATGCAGTTATATTCGTCTCTGTTGCCTCCAATATCCCAGGCCACCGTGCCATTAAGCACGGTTAATTTGTCTCTGAACGTATTTGTATCCTTTAATTGCTCAAATACTCCACCTTTATCAATTAATGGTTCTGCATTGAATTTTCTAACGCTGCCATCATTCATGTATGCATAGACAATATATGGTTCACCTGCAGCCGCCTGAAAAACTTCGGGATGAAAATGTGTAAAATCCAATTTGCTCATAAGCTCACCATCCTTACATTAATGGATTTATCCGATTTAATGGTTTATTATCCTTTGAAAGCTCCCAGTTCTGCATAAGCTCGTCATTGTGTATTTCCGCCCATGCTAATACAAGTTTTAATTGCCGCTTCGGCAAATATCCCTCACATATCACACCATCTTCAATTAATACAACTGCTTTATAGCTTCCATATTCTGCATGAAAATGCGGAGGATTGTGATCACTCCAATACATCGTTATTCTTATTCCATAAAATAAACTTATCTCTGGCATGGCATCACTTCCTTTCTGCATATTGTTCTTATTTTGGATAAAAATCGGTCATATATTGCAGGGCTTTTCTTCTGTCCAAAGTTTGCACAAAACAGGACACTTTTCCAAATCAGTAACGCTTGTAGCTAATCCCGTTTCGGCTGCTGCACCACAGTCAAAGCCTTTCATTTTTTACGCTTCTCTCGCTTTACAAAAGCCCGGAAAAATCAATTTCTAAATCTTCATAAATTCCAGCTTTTACAGAATCGTTAAAATCATATTCCATAACCGTATC
>JAUNPZ010000215.1 GCA_030536455.1 Lachnospiraceae bacterium
CTGCACCATGGATGGAGATGGTTAACGGAAATCTCGGTCAGGTGGATGCTGTCCTCTCCGGTGTAGGCAGAAGCACCCAGCACTAAGACATCATTTTCCTGAATTACGGTATTTCCCTTCGGAATCAGATTTTCGCCGGTCCGTCTCAGAAAGACGAGAAGGGTGCCGGGCGGCAGGTTCAGCTCGCAGACCTGCTTTCCGGCCCACGGGTTGTTGGTGCGGATGGGAATGCTGATGAACCGGATGTCGGTTTCCTCGGTATAGTCATTGAAGGTGGTCAGGATGTTGCCGTCCCGGTCAATCATGTCCAGCTTTCCGGCAGCCCATGGAAGCAGGGTTCCCTGGATGGAGATGGACAGCAGGACGATGCAGAAGACGATGTGGAATAAATCATGCTCCAGGCGGACTCCGCTTACGGAGGCCATGATGGCAAATACAATGGAGGCCGCGCCTCTGAGGCCTGCCCAGGCAATCAGTGCCTGCTGGGAAAATGCTGCTTTTAATGGCGTAAAAAGCAGGGCGACGGCCAGCGGGCGGGCGATTAAGGTCAGGAAGAGGGCGATTGCCAGAGCCGGCAGCCATACGGCTGCAATCCGGGACGGGAAAGACAAAAGTCCCAGAATGAAGAAAATCAGCATCTGCATCAGACTGGTAAGACCGTCGAAGAAGTTTACCAGCGCTTTCTTATTTCGAATCGGCCGATTGCCCAGGATAATTCCCATCAGGTATGCGCTTAAGTAGCCGTTTCCTCCGATGGCAGAGGGAAGGGCGTAGGCCAGCAGGGCGGCGGCCAGCACAAAGGCAGTGTCGAAGCCATTGGTTTCGAAGGTGAAGTTTTCAAGAAACCAGCGGACGGCCCAGGCAAGTCCGGCGCCGATGAAGATTCCGAAAAGAATCTGGGACAGGGCGGTGGAGAGAATCTGCGCCGGAAGGCTTCCGGGGGAGCCGCTGCCCTTCATGGCGGACAGCAGGATAATCGTCAGCATGTAGGCAAAGGGGTCATTGCTTCCGCTTTCCACCTCCAGAAGGGAGTCCGTGCTGTTTTTTAAGGAAAGCTTCTGGGAGCGGAGGACGGAGAAGACGCTGGCCGCATCGGTGGAGCCCAGGACGGCACCGGTGAGAAGCCCTTCCAGCAGGCTGAACTTCAGGACGATGCAGCAGAAGAATCCGGTCAGAAGGGCGGTGATGATGGTTCCGAGGGAGGAGAGCAGCAGCGCCTTTGCCGCCGTGGGCCGTGCAGTTTTCCAGCGCGTGCCGAAGCCGCCGTAAAACATAATGAAAATCAGCGCGATGGTACAGACATTTTCCGCAAACTGAAAGTCGTCAAATGGAATACGCAGCAGGCCCTCTGAGCCGAAAAGCATGCCTAACAGGATAAAGGCCAGAAGCATGGGGATGCCGAATCGGCTGGTGAGCCGGTTGCATAGAATGCAGGCAATGATGACGGCAGAACCGAGCAGTAATAATTTTAACATGGTCAGATAACCTCCTTAAATCCAGTATACCAGACTTTTGTCCATTTGACTAAAAAATAACTTTTATTTTGTGAGAAAAAGATATTGCAAAGTGGAAAAAACTATGATAACATATATGTATACAAAACAAAATGTTTGTATACAAACTTGATGAGTGAGATACAAACATAGAACGTAAAAGAAAAGGAGAAGAGACATGAACAATTTAAATGATTTTTCCCTGCAGGGCAAAGTAGCATTAGTTACCGGCGCATCCTACGGAATCGGTTTTGCCATCGCAAGCGCTATGGCAAAGGCTGGCGCAACCATCGTATTTAACGACTTAAAGCAGGAGTTCGTAGACAAGGGCCTGGCTGCATACAAGGAAGCCGGCATCGATGCTCACGGCTATGTATGCAACGTTTGTGACGAGGATGCAGTAAACGCTATGGTAGCTCAGATTGAGGCTGAGGTAGGCGTTATCGATATCCTGGTAAACAACGCAGGTATCATTAAGAGAATCCCTATGATCGAGATGAGCGCAGCAGATTTCCGTCAGGTTATCGATGTTGACTTAAATGCTCCTTTCATCGTAGCAAAGGCAGTTATCCCGTCCATGATCAAGAAGGGCCACGGAAAGATTATCAACATCTGCTCCATGATGTCCGAGTTCGGCCGTGAGACCGTATCCGCATATGCAGCAGCAAAGGGCGGCTTAAAGATGCTGACCAGAAACATTGCATCTGAGTACGGTGAGTACAACATTCAGTGTAATGGTATCGGACCTGGCTACATCGCAACTCCTCAGACTGCACCTCTGCGTGAGATTCAGCCAGACGGTTCCAGACATCCATTTGACCAGTTCATCATCGCTAAGACTCCGGCAGGCCGTTGGGGCGAGGCAGAAGACCTGGGCGGACCGGCAGTATTCTTAGCTTCCGATGCTTCCAACTTCGTAAATGGCTTAATCCTGTATGTAGACGGCGGTATCCACGCTTACATTGGCAAGCAGCCTTCATAATGAAGCGGGCATAAAGTTTGCTTAAAAATTTAATCACAAACATCAGGCGTTT
>JAUNPZ010000216.1 GCA_030536455.1 Lachnospiraceae bacterium
CCCTTTCCCGCATCGGCCTCCAACTACGGTCCGGGAATGACGGAAAACGGCACAGACTCCGGCATCCCGACATATGCAGACAGAGCTGCCGCCCAGACATCTTCCGTACCGGATTACCAGACCTGGAAGGCATCCTGGATTGCGGAGAACAGTCAGACTCCCTATTTTGCCGACTACCTTGCCCAGATGACGGAAGGAGACTTTGCCTATCTTTATTATTATAAATGCATGGTTCGTTGGGAATGGTACAACAGCTGCAGCAGCGCTTATTTTCAGGCGGTTGACGCTCAGTATACCCGGATTTCCGAGAATCCAACCGCAGAAACGGCTACAGCGGAGATGGTTTCTGTGGAAATACCGGTATGGCATCTTTCCAATGGCCAGAAGGTTCCGGCTGTAACCACCGTTACGGTGATGTCCTCCATTGCGGAGGAGGTGAAAGCTATTTTTACCGAAATCTATAATGGACCGGAGCAGTTCCCGATTCAAAGTGTGGGAGGATACGCCTGGAGGGACAATGGCTTAAGCAGCAGCCACAGCGTCGGACTGGCAATCGACATTAACCCGGAGCAGAATCCTCAGGTTGCGCCGGATGGAACCGTTCTCGTAGGCGGAGCCTGGGAACCTTATGTGAATCCGTACAGCATCACCCCGGACGGAGATGTGGCGCGGGCATTCGGAAAATATGGCTGGACCTGGGGTACCGCGTTTTCTACGAAGGATTACATGCATTTTTCTTTTTAAATGGAATGGAGAAGGGTGAACGGAAAAAAGCCGCCTTTACGGCGGCAAATCCCAATCCGGCAGTTGGTCCCGGATTGGGATTTGAAAGAATTTATAATCACATCGCAGAGAAACTTCTTTCTATGATTCCGCCCGTATTTCTTCATACGAGCTGCACTTACATGGTTCCGTCCATTGGAACTCACTTATAACCTGCCCTTCATCCAGCCAGCATACCTTCCATGTGTTTCCGTCTTTTATCACGCAGGTGTTTCCGTCAATCTGATTTTCTATAATCTCATCTGCCGTCAAAACCTCCATGACACCATCCTCATTTTCGGCCTCATCATCGACCCGGAAAATCTTGTATGTATGGTTCGTCTGCTCTGCAATCACATATTCATCTGCATCCATATCGTATAAATTTACATATTCTGCCGGAAGCAGCGTTTTTCCCTGATAACTGAGAACCCCTTTTTTGTTATCCAGCACAGCCTCGCAGCAGTTTGATAAATATGCGCCAACCGAATCATATTCCGGGTTGACCAGCAGCTCGCCGACGGAATCCATAATTCCATACTTTCCGTCATCAGCGCACACCACAGAACGGTCATTGATATACGGTTCTGCGGACAGGCCCCGTTCCTTCAAAGGAGCAAATGAATGCGTTACCACATCTACCAGCCCGATTTCACCGTTTTTCCTTGCAACTGCATAACCATTTCCGCTGAATTGCAGCGGTTCGTCATATTCCATCGGCAGCAGCTCAGAAAAGCGGTCGCCGTTATCCTGAAAATAGAGTGCTCCATACTTGCCATCCCTGCTTTTTACCGTAACTGCAAAGTTCGCATTTTCCCGAAGGTCATAATCTTCAAACAAATATAATTGCCGGAAGCTGATATCGGAATACTGCGGGGGCAGTATCGTTTCTCCGCTCAGATTCACGACTCCCCGGTCTCCTTCTTTCGTTGTGACTACGGCAAAGCTGTCCCCATTCTGTACTTCGCCGATATCTGCATACTCTTTTAATACCGCTGCCTTTGGGAAGCCGTCTTCTGAATCCAGTTCTATGATGACTGCATATCCGTCCGCGTCTACCCCCGTCGCATATCCGTATACATCCGGCAGGGCATTTATTTTTTCATATTCCATCTTCAGGACTTCATGGCCGGATTCATCCAGTAATCCCCATCTTCCATTCCTTCCCATCACCCTTGCATACCTGCCCTGATGCTCGAATGGATACGCATCTGCAAAAGCTGCTTCAAAAAGCCGCTCTCCGTCTTTTTTGATGAAATACTTTTCCTTCCCATCCTCACTGACCAGGGCTGATTTTGACATTTCAGATGCATCGGCATACTTCGCCTGAATCAGCTCCCTGCCGCTGACCGCTGATAAAAAGCCAACTTTTCCCTCTTCGCTGCAAAATCGGACATATTCCTGATATCCGCCTAAGTCTTCTGCATAAATATGCGGATAGATATCCGACAATGGCTGTCCCTTTTCATCTACCAGAATATCTCCCTTTTCTGAGGAAAGAACTGCCCGCAAACCACGGTCTTCCTCTTCTTCCCCGTTCTGCGGCATCTCCTGTCCGCCGTTATCCTGAAACGATGCGGCTGCCGCGCCTTCCGCCGAAAATGAGTCCGTTTCCTTCTGCGGGGCGCATCCACCTGCGGCGCAGGCGATTCCCATGCACAATAATATGCCCCAGGCCAATCTTCCCTTTCTGCTTTTTTCAAAATGTCTTAATCCTTTTTTTCGAATGTCCATTATCATCCGCCTCCCTTGC
>JAUNPZ010000062.1 GCA_030536455.1 Lachnospiraceae bacterium
GGGATACCGGGTTTTTCACTATGTTTGCGTCGGCATTAACAACCGGGTGCAGGCGGGGGGAGATGCTTGGCCTGAAATGGGAAAATGTGCATTTGGACAGAGGATGTATTGTGATAGATAAGAGCCTGTCCTATATCAAGAAGCAGAACCGCAAAGCAGGTGTATGGGGCGGATTATCGGGATAAAGGGCTGGTGTTCTGTGACCAGCACGGGGATTATTACTCTTCAGACCGGATTCATTACTGGTTTAAAAAGTGCGTCAGGGAAGCAGGAATTACCGACCATACTCTGCACGACTGCCGACACAAAGTATGTTCCTTCTTGAGTTTTTGGATGTAGAGAGTAAATTTGTAAGCAAATTGGATGAGGTATACGGAATCGTGGACAAGAAGGAATGATGCAGGAGGCAGCAGAACAAAATCTGCTGCCTTTTGTGAATGCCTTAGATTACAGGAGGAAATGAAACGAAAGTGTAGAGAAAGGAGGCGTTAATGGTTGTGAAAGATTTTCAGATGGGCTATAATGTCAGTAATGATGACAGAGAAGGATTGGGGGCAGCAATTATGGAACTGCGGCGTACCATATATGATGAATTGGTAAAATGGAAGGAAAAGAATACCGGTCGGGTTTTGGAAGTAGAGGGCGCCAGGCAGGTGGGAAAAACTTATATCTTAAGGAAATTTGCCAGGGAGAATTTCAGTCATGTGATTTACATCAGTATGGCGGATGTATCCGGTAATCAATTTATCCAGTGCCTTGATAAAGCGGAAGAATGGGAACCGGGGATGCCTCGGAAGGAGGAGACGATTCACCAGGCTCTTCAGTTATATGATTCAGAATTTACGGATGATAAGAACACGGTAATTCTAATTGATGAGATACAGGAGTCTTCCAGAGTTTATAACCTGATTCGGGTGCTTGCCAGGAATTTTGACTGCTATGTGATTGTGACCGGGAGCTATCTGGGACGGCTGCTTGATAAGGAGTTCTTCCTGCCGGCAGGGGATTTGGATTCATTGACTATGGAGACATTAACCTTTGAGGAATTTGCAGATGCTTTTGGCAAGGGGGAATTATACCGTCACATCAGTCTGTATGGGCAATCAGACCGTGAAGCTTATCAGGAACTTCATAAATATTATGACATTTACCAGAGAATCGGCGGTTATCCGGCTGTTGTGAATACTTATCTGGAAACAGAAAGCCTGGAAGAGTGTGAATCGGTGCTGTGGCGCCTGATGTCTCTTTTTGTGAATGAATCAAAAAGGTATTTTACGGAAATCGTAGATGTGGATGTTTTTGAGAAGCTTTTTAATGGAATTGCCATTACGATGATTCGTGAGAAACTCGGAGTTCGTGATTTGGTGGAGGAAATCAGCAAGATTGTGTACCAGAGTGAAAGCGGAAGAATCACTAAGAAGATGATGAATCATGCGATAAGCTGGCTGCAGGCATCCCATATTATCGGGTATGCTGCGAAAGCGGTGGATTGTGATTTCCTGAATATCAAGGAGAACAGCCGATTCTATTTTCTGGACATGGGAATTGCACATTATTTCTTAAGCCAGACTGGTGTAGAGGATGATGTGATGAAGGGGATTCTGGCAGAAAATTTTGTGTATCTGGCAATCCGGCGGCATCTGAAGAAGGATATTGCCGGTAGTGAGCCATGGTTTGGGTATTATGAGAAAACGAAGGGAGAACTGGATTTCTTCGTGCGGAGTAAGCGGAATCATAAGAACTATGGAGTGGAAGTGAAGAGTACGGAT
The DNA here is from genome assembly GCA_030536455.1 of Lachnospiraceae bacterium. Taxonomy (GTDB): domain Bacteria; phylum Bacillota; class Clostridia; order Lachnospirales; family Lachnospiraceae; genus Caccovicinus. The sequence goes on from JAUNPZ010000062.1 coordinate 1,770, forward strand.
GCACAGGCTAAGACCGCAAGGGCTTTATATGCGGCAGGAAAGCTGGATAAACTTTATTACCTGAAAGGTGAAAGTTACGGAGGCATTGCGGAAGATGAGAATGTTGTGACGGTTCCGCTATATCTGGCAGACCGGATACGATTTGAATAACAGGAAGTTTGAGACGATGATACGGATGCTCTGTCGCAAGATTTGTTGTAACCTTGCAAAGTATCGTTTATAATGAATGCAGGAAATGAAGAAGAGAGGTGTTATTGATGCAATGTGCTTCGCCGTACACACCAGGAGCAGGAACCATGCCGCCCTATCTGGCAGGCAGGGATGAAATCATAAAAACAGCTGATAAATATTTAAAGGCGATGATAAAAGGGTATCCGCAGCAGCCGGTTATCTATTACGGACTGCGTGGGGTAGGCAAAACTGTTTTGCTGAATCGAATCGAGGAGATGGCAGATGATTTAGAACTGCTATATGTTCATATTGAAATTGCGGAGAAAAAGAGTTTTATTAAACAGATGGCTTATTCTTCTAAGAAGCTGATTCACAGGATGAGTGCATTTGAATCAGCGAAGGATTTCGGAAGAAGGGCATTGGGGGTGCTGCAGGCATTCAGCTTGACCTATAATCCAGAAGACCAGACTTTTAGTGCGGGTTTGTCTGAACCATCCGCATATATAACAACAGGAGTCCTTTCAGAAGACCTGACAGATATGCTTGTTGCTATGGGAAAGATGGCATCTAAGGCAAAGCAGGCTATCTGCTTTTTCGTTGATGAGATTCAGTACATGAAAAATGATGAGATGGAAGCATTGGTAAATGCACTTCATCGGATAAACCAGCTGCGGCTTCCGATATTTCTGTTTGGTGCAGGCCTTCCGAAGGTACTGAAATATCTGGGGGAAGTGAAAACTTACTCGGAACGGTTGTTTAAGTTTGAACCGGTGGCCGAATTATCAAAGGAGGATGCAAAAAAAGCTATTGTGGAGCCTGCAGCAGCATTTGATGTTGCTTATACAGAGGATGCAGTGGCAGAGATTATCCGTTGGAGTAAGGGGTATCCATTTTTTATACAGAAACTCTGTAACACTGTCTGGGAATATACAGAAAAAAGTGAAATAGATAAGAGTGATGTAGAACGTGTAATTCCCACGTTTTTGGATGAACTGGATAAAAGCTTTTTCCTAATGCGTTATGAAAAGTGTACGAAGAAAGAGCATGACTTTCTCTTTGCAATGGTGAGATGCGGGGAACTGCCATGTACCATTGCTAATGTAGCTCACATACTAAAAAAGAGGGTGAATTCGATTTCGCCGACAAGAGCGCAGCTTATCAACAAAGGAATTATTTATTCTACCGGGCATGGAGAGATTGACTTTACAGTGCCGCTTTTTGCCGAATATCTCAAGAGAATTAATCCGGAATTAAAATTTGATGGGGAATAAGCCTCGTCCAAGAGGGGAAAATGTACGAAGAGACTTTATAAAATATTAAATTTTTATAAAGTCTCTTTTTGACACCAATTCTGCCTGAAATATGGGTGAAAAAGCAGCTCAAAATGACAGTTGCTATCTGGTTGCTAAGCTGATGAGACTGGTTACGATATGATATGCAGAAAAAGGGTATTTTCAGCCGATTTTATTAAAAATCAACTTCCTCGTCAAAGTAGCATGCCTTTAACAGCTTTGCCATCTGCTCCGGATTGATGCTTCTTGGGTTGGAGCCGGTGCAGGCATCGCCTACGGCCAGTTCGGCAACCTTTGGCAGCTTCTCCATGAATTCCTTTTCATCGATGATGCCGCCCTCATAGCTGCGGATGCAGGATGGGATATCCAGCTTTGTGTTCATTGCCTGGATGTGGCGGATTAAGCTGGCGGTTAATTCTTCATCGGTGGTGCCTTCTAAATGAAGGAATCTGGCGATGTCCGCATATCTCTTGGCGGCCTCAGGCTCTTTTGCGTTGAACTTGATTACCTTTGGCAGATACATTGCATTTGCACAGCCGTGGACAATGTGGCCGCCGGAGTATGCGGCGCCTGTTTTGTGCGCCATGGAATGGACGATTCCCAGCAGTGCGTTGGAGAATGCCATGCCGGCCAGGCACTGAGCATCGTGCATCTTATCGCGGGCGTCCATGTCGCCGTTGTAAGATGGAATCAGATATTCGCTGATCATCTCGATTGCATGGAGAGCCAGCGGGTCGGTGTATTCGCAGTGTAAGGTGGAAACGTAGGCCTCGATTGCATGGGTCATTGCGTCCATGCCGGTATGTGCGGTCAGCTTCTTTGGCATGGTTTCAGCCAGAGCCGGGTCTACGATGGCAACATCCGGAGTGATGTTAAAATCAGCCAGCGGATATTTGATGCCCTTGGCATAGTCGGTGATAACGGAGAATGCAGTTACCTCGGTTGCCGTGCCGGAAGTGGACGGGATGGCGCAGAACTGAGCCTTGGTGCGCAGGGTCGGGAAGCTGAACGGGGTGATTAACTGCTCAAAGGTAACGTCCGGATATTCGTAGAATGCCCACATGGCCTTTGCTGCGTCAATGGGGGAACCGCCGCCGATGGCAACAATCCAGTCCGGACCGAATTCGGTCATGGCCTTTGCCCCCTTCATAACGGTTTCTACGGATGGGTCCGGTTCGACTCCTTCAAAAAGGGAAACCTCCATGCCTGCTTCTTTTAAATAATCCACAACCTTGTCCAGAAAGCCGAAACGCTTCATGGAGCCGCCGCCTACCACAACCATGGCCTTGCGGCCCTTTAAGGTCTTTAACGCCTCCAGCGCATCTTTTCCGTGATATAAGTCTCTGGGTAATGTAAATCTCATAATATGTACCTCCTTGATGGGATTGAATTCATTTGTTATTTATTTAACGATTAAAGTATAGCATGGTCCCGGACTTTCCGGTAGATACAAAAAAGGAATACCCATATGCCAAAATGGATATCCCTTATAGGCATCCCGTATCATCCCTCCGAAAGCCGCGATACCATCCGCCGCACGGCCTGGATAAACAGGGTGTCTTCTCTGGAGAGGCGGTAGCCGTTTCGGTAAATCAGCAGGTCCTTGTACCGGTTTCCGGGGATGCTGCAGGGCCGCTGGACCAGGTCGGTGGCGGCCAGCACCTGGAAGGGGATGGGAGAGGTCCACATGAAGGTGTCCGGACAGCAGGACAGAAGCTGGAACTGGCTGGCCCGCTCGTAGATGGAGATGGTCCGCCTGACGGCGCCGGAGCCATTTCCCTCGCCGGAATCAAAGGTGAAGGAGGGCGGGGAAAAATCGCCGTGCAGGATTTCGGTATAGTCCCGGAGCATCAGGTAATTTAAGTCTGGCGTGTGGGCCAGAGGATGCGCCTGGCTCATCAGGACCAGACAGGGGAAGGACCACAGCTCCTCGGAATGCAGGTTTTCATCGGCCAGCCGCTTTTCCTCATAGAATTCGGTGAGGGACTGGGTGCGGATGATTCCCAGGTCACAGTTTTTTTCAGAAACCGCCCGGATGGTGTCCATGGCATTGGTCTCCCGGTAATGGACATTCAGCGGCGCGCCGCCGGGAAGGCTCTGGATGAAGTCGGTAAATGCGCTGGAAATGTAGGTGGCTCTGGGAACGGAGACCCGCAGCTCCTGGCGGCTGGAATCATTTTCTGCGCAGAGGGCCTCAATCTGTTCCATCTGAACCAGGATGGATTTGGCATAGCGCAGGAATTCCTCGCCCTTTTTCGAGGGAATCATGCCGCGGCTGGTCCGTTCGAAGATGGGACAGCCGAAGTCCCGCTCCAGCTCCCGGATGATTTTGCTCAGATGGGGCTGGTTCATATACAGATTCTGGGCGGCCTTCGTGATAGAACCGCTTTTTTCAACCTCGATGGCGTACTTTAAATAGGAAAAGTTCATAAATTTGGAAATGCTCCTTTTCATAAAAATGATTCTATAACACGCTCTGACGCTCATTATATTATAAATTTGAAAAAAGAGGAAGCTTTGCCACTTGTAATTTTAAAAAGAGGTGTTAAAATAGATGGACAGATTCATTTTGATGAATTGGCCGTGCAGGCTGCAGGGTAATTTGCAGAGAATTTACGGAGGAGAAGCGCTATGGACCAGTTAGATTATCAGATTTTAAAGTTACTGAAGGAAAATGGAAGAGAGTCCGCTTCGAACATCAGCAAGAAGGTCCGTCTGTCCGTCTCAGCTGTGCTGGACCGGATCAAGAAGCTGGAGGAGAACGGTGCGATTAAGTGCTACACGATTATCGTGGATGAGAAGGCCATGGGCAATGACATGACGGCGATTATGGAAATCAGTCTGGAAAATCCCAAGTATTATGATTCCTTTACGGAGGCAATCTGCCGTTTTGACAATGTAGTGGACTGCTATTATATGACCGGCGATTTCGATTTTATCCTGAAGATTTCATGCAGCTGCACGGAGGAGCTGGACCGGATGCACCGGCTGATCAAGAACATCCAGGGAGTCGCGGCCACCAGAACCCATTTTGTGCTGCGGCAGGTGAAAAATATTTATTCCACGATTCCTCTTCCCAATGAAAAATAGGGAGAGGAAAATACAAATGAATTCAGAGATGATGTAAGGAGAAATTATGGAACTGGATATGACGAAGGGAAGGCCGGCGGGGCTGATTTTCCGGTTTGTGATGCCGATTGTGCTGGGAAATATTTTCCAGCAGCTATATAATATGGCGGATGCCATCATCGTGGGCAGATTTGTGGGAAGCCATGCGCTGGCGGCGGTAGGCGCCACCGGCACCATCACGTTTTTGATTATTGGTTTTATGACCGGCATGACTTCCGGCTTTACTGTGCTGACGGCACAGCGCTTCGGGGCCGGGGATATCCGGGGAATGAAACGGAGCGTGGCCAACGGAGCCATCCTGTCGGTGATGATTACCGTGGTTCTGACCATAGTCGGAACGCTGGGGATGCGGGGGCTTTTGAAGCTGATGAATACGCCGGCAGACATTTTTGAGGACGCCCACACCTATATCTGGATTATCTGTGCGGGGCTGTGGGCCAATACCTTATACAATCTGCTGGCCAGTTACCTGAGAAGTGTGGGAAACAGCAAGGTGCCGCTGTACTTTTTGATGCTTTCTGCGGGAATGAATGTGGTGCTGGACCTGATTTTCATTATCGTTTTCCAGATGGGCGTATCCGGAGCGGCCTGGGCGACGGTGATCTCCCAGGGCGTGTCCGGCCTGCTCTGCCTTCTTTATATTGCCAGAGCAGTTCCCCTTCTGCACCCGGAGAAGGGGCAGTGGAAGCTGGATGCCTGGGACAGCCGGAATCAGATCCGGGTGGGAATCCCGATGGCGCTGCAGTTTTCGATTACCGCGGTAGGAACCATTATCATGCAGGCGGCGCTGAATCTGTTCGGCTCTACGGCGGTGGCAGCTTACACGGCGGCCGGAAAGCTTTGCAATGTGGCGACGCAGCCGCTGGTTGCCATGGGACAGGCGATTGCCACCTATGCCGGACAGAACAGCGGCAAGGGCGACTGGGACCGGATCCGCCAGGGCGTGAAGGCATCGGTCATCATGAGCAGCGTGTATGCCGTCGTCAGCGGAATCCTTTTGGCGGTGGTGACGCCTTACGGGGTGAAGCTGTTCGTGTCTGAGAATCTGGACCAGATCATGGGCTATGCCCAGACGTACATAAATATCTGCTGTCTGTTCTTTATCCCGCTGGGCCTGATCTTCATCTACCGGAATATCCTTCAGGGCAGCGGCTTTGGATTCCTGCCGATGATGGGCGGTGTGGTGGAACTTTTCAGCCGTGTGGCGGCTGCATTTGTGGCAGTCCGGATGAACAGCTATGTGGGCGTCTGCTTCTGCGACGCGTCGGCATGGCTGACAGCAGGGGTATTTCTGATGTTTTCCTATTATTATATCATGAAGACGAAAGTAACGGTTCAGTCCTGACGAGGAGGAAAAAGAAGCATTTTTCCGGAGCGATTTATCGAACAAGCTTCGGGGAAATGCTTTTCTTTCTTTACTTTTGCGGTGTCCTATAATACAATAGAGAAAGTTTCAGGAGGAAGAATATGTTTCGAAAAATCTGGGCAAAATGTGTAAATTATGAAACGGTCAGCTATGTGGTGTGCGGAGTCCTGACCACGCTGGCGGACTGGGGTGTGTTCGGCATCTTAAATGAGCAGTTCCGGATGGACTACCGGATTTCCACGGCGCTTTCCTGGCTGGCGGCGGTGCTGTTCGCGTATGTGGCGAACAAGCTGGTGGTATTCCGCAGCTTTCGTTTTCAGCCTGCTTATCTGTGGAAGGAGTGGTGGGCATTTTTCGCGGCAAGAGCATTTTCCGGAATTCTGGTCATGGTTCTGATGATTGTTCTGGTGGACCTGCTTCACTGGGGGAGCTTTTGCATCGGAGGCTTGGAGGCCGGACTGTATCTGGCGAAGGCCGTGGTTTCGGTGCTGAATCTGGTGCTGAATTATGGATTCAGCAAGCTCTGGATATTCAAAAAATAGAGTTTTCGATGGATTTTGGAAGTGGGGGAAGAGGATGGAAACTCCGGATATTAAGAAAATCTCGCAGGAATTGGAGGACGCGATATTGCAGATGGAGAATCGAGAAAATGTGGTAAAAAAGAGTATCAGGCAGGAGATGGACATCGGGAAGGTCCCGGAGTATGAGGAGCCGGAGGGCCTGATTCGGCCGAAGGATGGTTATATCGCAGCATTTCTGGTGCCGGTCCTGGTGATGATTATTATATTTATCCAGCGGGAAATCTTCCCCTTTGGTGAGGAAAGCTTTCTGCGGACGGATATGTACCACCAGTATGCGCCGTTTTTCTCCGAATTCCAGCATAAGCTGACGCACGGCGGCAGCCTTCTGTATAGCTGGGATGTGGGGATGGGCGTGAATTTTGCGGCTCTGTATGCGTATTATCTGGCCAGCCCCTTTAACTGGCTTCTGATTTTATGCCCGAAGAATCTGATCATCGAATTTATGACCTATCTCATTGTGATAAAGATTGGTCTGGCCGGACTTTCCATGACCTGGTATCTGCGGAAGCACTACCGGACCGAAAGCTTCGGGGCGGCATTTTTCGGCATTTTTTATGCGCTGTCCGGATATATGGCGGCCTATAGCTGGAATATCATGTGGCTGGACTGCATCATCCTGTTCCCGCTGATCATGCTGGGACTGGAACGGCTGGTGAAGGAAAAGCAGTGGGGGATGTACTGCATCTGCCTGGGACTTTCCATCCTGTCCAATTACTACATTTCCATCATGATCTGCATCTTTATGGTGATTTATTTTGCGGTCCTTCTGATTCTGGAGGGATGGGGACGCATCCGGGAGTGGCCGGGAAGCATCGGACGGTTTGCGCTGTCTTCCCTGGCGGCCGGAGGCTTTGCTGGCGTGGTGCTGCTTCCAGAGGTTCTGGCGCTGCAGTCCACCGCATCGGGAAGCTCGACCTTTCCGAAAACCTTTACCTCCTATTTTTCCATCATTGACATGCTTGCGCGTCATATCGGGAATGTGGAGGTGGAAATCGGTCTGGACCACTGGCCGAATATCTACTGCGGCGTGGCGGTTCTGATGTTTTTCCTTCTGTATCTGGCGTGCCGGAGCATTCCGGTCCGGGAAAAAACGGCATACTGCGGGATGCTTCTGTTCTTTTTCTTAAGCTTTTCCGTGAACGTGCTGAATTTCCTGTGGCATGGCTTTCATTATCCGAACAGCCTGCCCTGCCGGCAGTCCTTCATCTATATTCTGCTGCTTTTGAGCCTGTGCTTTCATGCCTATCTCCATCTGAAGACGATTCCGTGGAAGCATGTGGTCATGGCGTTCTGGGTGTCGGTGGCGTTTGTGCTGATTGCAGAGAAGACGGTGACGGAAAAGGATTTTCATTTTATCGTATTTTATGTGGCGATTCTGTTCCTGGCCCTTTATACCGGGCTGATCTACCTTTATCACAGGAAATGGAACCGGAGCGTCCTGCTGCTTTTGGCCCTCGGCCTGGTTTCTTTGGAGGCGGCGGTCAATACCACTGCGACCAGTGTGACCACAACCAGCCGGAGCAGCTACACCAAGGATAATCAGGAGGTGCGGGAACTTTTGGAGGAGTCGGTTCCGAAGAATACCTTCTACCGGGTGGAGAAGATGAAGCGGAAGACGAAGAATGACGGCGCCTGGATGAATTTCCCATCGGTTTCCCTCTTCTCCTCCGTGGCCAATGCAGACCTTTCTGCGCTGTTTAAGCAGCTTGGCTGTGAAAGCTCCACCAATGCCTACAGCATTACCGGAAGCACGCCGCTGGTGAACGCGCTGTTTTCCGTCCGCTATGGGCTGTACTCGGAGGTTCCGTCCGAAAGCGCTCTGCTGACCTATCGGAATGAATCCGGGAATACTTACCTGTACGAGAATGCATATACGCTGCCGCTGGGATACCTGCTGCCGCAGAATCTGGAAGAAAATTTCCAGCCGGAAAGCGGGAATCCGGCCCAGGTACAGAATCAGTTTGCGGAATGCTTAGGCTGCAGTCCGGTGCTGACGGATGCGTGGGGAGATGTGAACGGGCAGACCTTCCGATTTACGCCGGAGCTGGACGGTGATTATTATGTGTATGTAATCAATAAGAGCGTGAAAGAGGTGACGGTGAAGCGGGCGGAGGAGAGCCAGAAGTTCGACCATGTAAACCGGGGATATTTCCTGGAGCTGGGCTTTTGCCCGGCGGGCCAGGAGATTGTGGTGACCTGCGAGGGCGATGAGATTCTGGATGCCAGGGCTTACCGGTTTGAGGAGAATGCGCTGGCTCAGGTTTACGAGGCGCTTCAAAACGGCGGCATGACCGTGACCGGGTGGCAGGATACCCGGATTGAGGGAACGGTAACCGCCCAGGAGGCCGGCCCGTTCTTTACCAGCATTCCCTATGACGAGGGCTGGAAGGTAATGGTGGACGGCCGGGAGCTGGAGAGCCGGAAAATCTTCGATGCGTTTCTTGGCTTTGACCTGACGGCAGGAACCCACCAGATCAGCATGGAGTACACTCCGCCGGGCTTAAAGGCCGGGGCGGCTATAAGCGGAGTCAGCATCGTCCTGATCGGACTGGCGTACCTTGGCTGCACCCTGGTGAAAAAGGGCAGGGAGGAAGACCGGGACGAGGAACGGGATGAGGAGGACGGAAGCGGCAGCGAGGCAGAGGAAGCCGGAGCGGACGAAAGCATGCAGATGCGGAGCCAGGAAGCTGCGGCGGACGAAAGCATGCAGATGCGGAATCAGGAAGCGGCGGCGGACGAGAGCATGCAGATGCGGAGCCAGGAAGCGGCAGCGGACGAAAGCAGGACGACATCCGGAAAGGAAACGGCCGCCCGTGCCTGGAAGGAGCCGGAGCCGGGAAAACGGCCGGACCGCGCCTGGAAGGCCCCAAACTGGGGAGACGGAGCCTGGAAGAAAAAAGAAAGTCCGGAACCGGACGGGGAAGGCTGGCTGGACGAGGACCTGGATCTGGAAAAGATTCTGGGAGAAAATTTCTCCCAGGACTTTGGAAATGGGTTCGGACCGTCCTCCGGCAGAGCCGGAAACTGGGAGGATGAGAAATTTTAGCGGCTGCGAAAGAAACAAATACAGACCAGAATGAGGAAGACAGAGAGGAGACTACCCATATGAAGCTTTGGGGCGGACGATTTACGAAAGAGACCAATCAGTTAGTGCATAATTTTAATGAGTCATTATCCTTTGACCAGAAATTTTATCGTCAGGATATCCGGGGCAGCATCGCCCATGTGACCATGCTGGCGAAGCAGGGCATCTTAAGCCAGGAGGATAAAGATGCAATCGTGAACGGCCTGGAGGGCATCCTGACGGATATCGAGGAAGGAAGACTGGCAATCGAGGCCGGAGCGGAGGATATCCATTCCTTTGTGGAGGAGAAGCTGACGGAGCGGATCGGGGAGGCCGGAAAGCGGCTCCACACCGGCCGGAGCCGGAATGACCAGGTCGCTCTGGATATGAAGCTTTATACCAGAGACCAGGTAAAGGAGATGGACCATCTTCTGTATGCGCTTTTGCAGGAGCTGTTAAAGGTGATGGAGGAGAATCTGGATACCTTTATGCCGGGCTTTACCCACCTGCAGAAGGCACAGCCGATTACCCTGGCCCATCACATCGGCGCGTATTTTGAGATGTTTTCCAGAGACAGAAGCCGTCTCCACGATATTTATGAGAGAATGAACTATTGTCCGTTAGGCTCCGGCGCGCTGGCAGGAACCACCTATCCGCTGGACCGGGCGTATACGGCGGAGCTCCTGGATTTTTACGGCCCGACCTTAAACTCCATGGATTCCGTGGCCGACCGGGATTATCTCCTGGAGCTTCTTGGCGCCATGTCCATCATTGCCATGCATTTGAGCCGCTTCTGCGAGGAAATCATCATCTGGAATACCAACGAGTACCGGTTTGTGGAGATTGATGATTCCTATTCGACCGGAAGCAGCATCATGCCTCAGAAGAAGAACCCGGATATCGCAGAATTAATCCGCGGAAAGACCGGCCGTGTATATGGCGCTATGGTTTCCCTTCTGACCACCATGAAGGGGCTGCCGCTGGCATATAACAAGGATATGCAGGAGGATAAGGAGCTGACCTTTGATGCCATGGATACGGTAAAGGGCTGCATCCTGTTATTTACCGGCATGATTTCCTCCATGACCTTCCGGAAGGATGTGATGGAGGCCAGTGCAAAGAACGGCTTTACCAATGCCACCGATGCGGCGGATTATCTGGTAAAGCACGGCGTTCCGTTCCGGGATGCCCATGGAATCGTAGGCCAGCTGGTTCTGTTCTGCATCGACAGGGGAATCGCCCTGGATGACATGAGCCTGGAGGAGTTTAAGGCCATCAGTCCGGTGTTCGAGGAGGATATCTACGAGGCAATCAGCATGAAGACCTGCGTGGAGAAACGGATTACCATCGGCGCTCCGGGAGAGGCCGCCATGAAGCAGGTAATCGAGGTTTACAAGAAGCAGCTTGCAGAAAAAACTGGCCTGTAAATTTTCGGAATTTGTGTATGAATAAACAAAATTGTTGTAACCGATTTCAAAATAATGAAAAATTAAATGTGTAAAAGTTTACAAAAGCCGGGGGAAAAGAAAACCCCGGCTTTATTTATGGAATGAAAAACTGGAAATGGGAAACAATAGAATAAATCGTCAGATTTTTACTGGGAATTTCCGGACAATGAAAAGGAATTTTTTACTTTCTTGACACGAAAAACAAAAATTATTTTCATGTAACCGATTTCATGCAAAATGCAAAAAAATAAGAGCGCAATTTTATAAAAAATTACTATAGAAAATTGTCGATTTATAGTATATTATAATGTCAGAAAGGGAAATATAAGAAGACCTGTAAGAAGGAGGTGCAAACGATATGAAAACTTTCCCATTAGTGTTAAATGACACCGATGATGTTGTAAACTTTGTAAAAATTGTGAATGAATTTGACTACGATGTTGACTTGAAGAGCGGAAGCGTGATTATTGATGCAAAATCCCTTATGGGTGCGATTGCCATGAGCGGCAGCAAAACCCTGGAACTGGTTGTCCATTCGAATGAATGCGATGGCCTGGTAAATGAATTAGCTAACTATCTTTGCGCATAATTTGGATGCAGCAAAAAAGCGGCGGCAGTGCCCCTTACCCCCCCCCACAATAATACTGCCGCTGCTTTTTTATGTCAGAGCGATTTTTCAATTGTGGCAGTCCCTGCTATTTTATGGAAGATGAACCAATAATAGAAAAAAATGATATCTTTTTCTGCAAAAAAGCAATTTGTTTTTTTGCTTTTTTTTGTTATAATAAAATGAAGCAATTATTATTAACAGAGAAGGATTACCGATACAGGGAGGAAGAAACATGTCAGAAGTTAGCATTGCAGTACGCGATATGATGGGAAGCGCGAAGGCAGAGGCAACCGGAAGCCGGCAGGCAGTACTGGTATTCGAGCAGGAGTATCAGCCGGGTGATACAATTAATATCAGCGTAAGCGATATCAACAAGCATTATGTGATTCGAATTGACGATACCATGGATGAAGCTCTGGTGTACCTGACCAAGCCATATATCCTTTATGTAATCCCGTTTGAGGAGAAGAGAATTTCTTACAATCCAAAATCCTTTACCGGAAACCGCCATTACCTGACGATTCGTGAGGCGGAGGACTTCGAGATAAAGGGATACCGGAACCTGGCGAAGAATGTGATGGACCAGCATGGCGATCCGGGCTGCTATCCTCATGTTTTTGCAAACGTAGAGACCAGAGGCGAGGCGGTATTCGCGGCAAGGAATGCAATCGACGGCGTCATTGCCAATGCTTCTCACGGCGCATGGCCATATGAGTCCTGGGGAATCAACATGCAGGACGATGCAGAGGTAACCTTGGCATTCGGCCGTCCGGTAGACTTTGACCGGATTGTTTTATACACCCGCGCCGATTTCCCGCATGATAACTGGTGGGTAAAGGCGACCTTCACCTTCTCTGATGGAACCACGGAGGTGGTTGAGATGGAAAAGAGCGACAAGGCTCATGTATTCCAGATTGAGAGAAAGAACATTACCTGGATGAAGTTAGGCAGCCTGATTAAGGCCGATGACCCATCCCCATTCCCGGCGCTGAGCCAGATTGCGGTGTTTGGTACGGAGAGCGGACAGTAAGAGCCTCTGGAATCCATATGCCGGATGCATATTTTCTTAAACAAAGACCGTTAAAAATCCCGTTGAATAAACGGGATTTTTTGCATTTACTCCGGGGACTCGTGAATTTAATTGCTTCGCAAGGTATGCTGCGGTATAATGAAGGTAAATATTTTTGTATGGAGGTGTCAGTATGAGGTGCAGTGGTAAAAAAAGCGCGGCCGTCCTGCTTGGGATTCTTCTGGCGATTTGTATGGTGTTTCCTTCCTTTGCCGGAACCTATGTCCCATCCGGGCAGCTCAGTATAAGCGGCGAGTTTATGCTGGTATGCAAGACGAAGTATTATGGAAATTATGTGGTGGGAATGGACGATACCCAGGCCATCACAAGGGCGGTTCCGGATTTGGAGGTGGTGGAGAACGATGACCCGCGTTTCCTGTTTACGATGGAGCCGGACAGCGGGGGCGAAAAATTCGCTTTAAGATGCAGCGGAAATGGAAAATATCTGGCCTTCCCATATACGGAAAATTTCCTGAATGAGAAGCCGGTTCTTTCTGATATGCCGGTTTACCGCTGGAATGTGCTCAGCAGCCGGTCGGGGGCCTTTATACTGAAGTATGCGGAGAAGGGAAAAGCCGGCGGATTGTGGGTGAACGATGATACCGTTACCCTGAAAACGGCGGCCGCAGCATATGCCAATGACATCGCCTTTTACATTCCGGGGGAGTCTGCCCATGCGGTAAGCGGCGGATGGAAGTTAAATGGAACGGAATGGAAGTATTTAAACAGCGATGGCTCCTACAAGGTGGGAGAATGGTTTCAGGAAAATGGAAGCTGGTACTATTTTAAGCCGGATGGGAACATGGCAGTGGGATTGACCGACGTTGGCGGAGTGAATTATTACTTTTTTGCAGATGGACGAATGATGGCGGACACGGAGATGAGCGTTGGGAATGTTCCGTATGTGATCAATCAGGACGGCGCAGCATCGGAAATACCGGCCTCGTCGCCGGAGCGGGCGCAAGGAGCGGAAAACCCGGCAGACGCTTATATGCTGAATACGGATCAGGTGATAAACTGGATCAATGTAAGACGATGGACGGAGGGACTTTCCCCGATGCACCGCGATGGCCGTCTGTGCCAGGTGGCAAAGAGCATTTATGACGGAACCGGCGGACAAAGCGCGGTGAGCGGCCCGGTTGTCATGGGTATGACCGCTTCCATGGGAATGAATCCGGTTCATGCGGCGAATCTGGCGATGAATCTGCATGAAGAGGGCTATCTGAGCCTGGACTGGTATTATGAGAACTGGGACGCAGAAGGCTTTCGGAATCCGGTGCTGAACCCCGGATATAATCATGTGGGGGTATACGGGGTGAAAAATCCGATTTCCGGCGCCTACAGTTATATTTTGGTTTTTGCGGAGTACTGATTTTAATGCATTTGGGTATTGGAACACGGTGGCGGACGTATGACTGACTGGAGGGATGCATATGAAGCAGAAGATGGATGTGCGGGAATTTGTGCTGTCTGAAATCTGGGGAAAAGAGATGGCATTGGATGAGTTGAAGCAGATATTTGCAAACCGGAATCTGAGCTGCTTTTTTTCGGAAGGCGGGTTTTCGGCGGAGGCATTTTTAACGGAAATGAAGAAATCCGGGCTGATTGAACAGAAAGAGAATGGACGATACTTTGCCAAGGTTTCTCCGAAGGAGTACCGGGAAAAGGGGTTATGGAAGGCGGCAAATGCCATGGGGAATTACGGCTCTTCAGACCGGATGTTTTTTACCCCATCGGGACTGGGAGGAAGCCGTCCGTTCTGAAAAGGCTGTGAAGGAATCTCCAGAAGACAATCAGGTAAGATAATAAGAAAAAGCTCCCTGACCGGAAGTCTGAAAATCCAATTCAGAACTCACGGTCAGGGAGTTTTACGTTCTTCCTATTATTTGTTATTCTTTTCTAAATTCAGCTTGTTCATAGCGCGAACCTTTAACGGCAGACCAAACAGTGTGATAAATCCGCTTGCGTCATGGTGGTCATACATATCACCGGTGGTGAAGGAGGCCAGGGACTCGTTGTATAAGGAGTATGGGGAGGTGGTGCCGGCCTTGATGATGTTGCCCTTGTAGAGCTTGAACTTCACTTCGCCGGTTACACATTCCTGGGTGGTGGTCACGAATGCCTGAACGGCCTCGCGAAGAGGAGTGAACCACTTGCCCTCGTATACGATCTGAGCCATGCGGTTGCCCATATCTTTCTTTACATCCATGGTAGCGCGGTCTAATACCAGCTCCTCTAACTGCTTGTGTGCCTCCATCAGGATGGTTCCGCCTGGAGTTTCGTACACACCGCGGGACTTCATGCCGACTACACGGTTTTCCACGATATCCACGATACCGATGCCGTGCTTGCCGCCCAGCTCATTTAACTTGCGGATGATGTCGGCAA
>JAUNPZ010000063.1 GCA_030536455.1 Lachnospiraceae bacterium
ACCGTCTCAATCCCCGTCGTCCCCGGAAACATGTCAACCGCACATCCTTTTACCACCCGGTATCCGCTCTCCTGCAGTGTTACCAAATCCCGCACCAGGCTGGTCGGCTTGCAGGACACATACACAATCCGGTTTACGCCGAACTGGATAATCTTCGGCAGCGCCTTCGGATGAATCCCGTCTCTTGGCGGGTCCAGCACGATCAGGTCCGGCTTGTCCTCCAGCTCGTCAATCACCTTCAGCACATCACCGGCCCAGAACTCGCAGTTGGTCAGACCGTTCCTGGCCGCATTCTCCTTCGCCGCCTCCACAGCCTCTTTTACAATCTCCACGCCGACCACCTTGCCTGCTACAGGAGCCAGTATCTGGGCAATGGTTCCGGTTCCGCTGTATAAATCGAACACCACCTTATCCTTCGTCTCGCCGATGTAGCTTCTGGCCGTCTCGTAAAGCACCTCTGCTCCCAGGGAA
Source organism: Lachnospiraceae bacterium (assembly GCA_030536455.1). Taxonomy (GTDB): domain Bacteria; phylum Bacillota; class Clostridia; order Lachnospirales; family Lachnospiraceae; genus Caccovicinus. The sequence continues at coordinate 472 of JAUNPZ010000063.1, forward strand.
TTGGTCTGGAAGAAGGAAAACGGAGTGATCTTAAAGCGCAGTCCCAGCAGTTCTTCATAGAAATAGTCCTGTCCGTAAAGGACATCGGTGTGGTCATTCTGCACCACATCCGCCAGGCTGTCATTCTGAGTATGGAGGATTCCGGCCAGCTTTCCGTCAAGCGGAAGGGCCAGGATGGCTTCCTTCCAGCCGCTTAGAAGCTGCTGCTCCCTATCAAGCAGTTCTTGGTTCCGGCCGCCGCAAACCGCAGCTTCACTGCCCTCTGCTCCGCCGCTGCACTTCTCTTCGCCGCCGCATTCGGCTCCGCTTCCGCTCTTCTCTTCATTGACGCACTCGGCTCCGCTGCCACACACCGTTCCGTCTCCGCGCTTCTCTCCGCTTCCGTTCATCCAGTCCAGCTGTGTCGTCGTCACCAGATCCACCAGAATCTCCCCGGTCTTCACGGCCCGGCGCACCAAGAGGTGCCGCAGATAGCCCACATGCTGCAGCTTCTTATGAAAAGGCGCCGGATGCTCTGTAAAATATTCCTTCGTTGCCGTAAGAATCCGGCAGAAGTCCGGATGGACGATCCGGCAGTCCCCGGTGGTCACGATATCATAAAAGCTGCCCCGCTTATGCATGCCCAGCGCCAGCGGGCCGCCCTTGAATTCATCTCCGAAGGAGAATTCCATCTTATTCCGGTAGCCGCCGGAGATGGGACTTGGCTTTAAGCCCTGCCACTCGAAGCTTCCCTCCGGGCAGACCGAATCCAGCAATCCCTTTACCTGCTCTTCCTTGATTTTTAACTGCTCCTCATAAGGCAGGCTCTGATATACGCAGCCGCCGCACTGGTTAAAATGGGGACACACGCCTTCTGTCCTCTCTGCCGGCGCCTTTTCCAGGATTTCCAGGGCCATGCCTTCGCATTTTCCTTTTCTCCGCTTTGTCACCACCGCCTTGATCCTCTGCCCCGGAATCGTATTCTTAATCACCAGCCGTTCCTCACCGGCCATCATAATTCCTTTGTTCGGGAACTCCACCTTCTGGATGATTCCCTCAAAAATATCGCCCTTTTTCATGTATGCTCAATCACTCCTGTATCCTGTAATTTTCCTTTTGTCTCAAACAAATATGCCCCTGTTTCCAGAGGCATATATTCCGCAATTTCTAATCATTTTTCTCTTCCGGCTTCTCTTCATCCTCAAAGAAGTCATCGTCAAAGTCATCTTCGAAATCGTCTTCAAAGTCTTCCAGATAATCCGGAGTAAAGAAACGGTATACTCCGTATGCAATGGCGGCCACTGCAGCTACTACACCGATAATCGCCAGAATCCAGAGGATACAGCTTTTCTTCTTCTCTTCCTCCTCGGTTCTGTGTAAAAATTCATTCAGTCTGGTGGAATTCATAATCTCTTCTACCCGGTCTCTCGCTTCTCTTCCCATCGCATCAAAACGATTCATGTTCATATTTCCACGTCCTTTCTGCATCACACTTTTGGTTTGCTTCTCTTTTAATATAAGTATACCATTTTTCAGTCGATATTACTATCTCAATTTTATGAATTTTCAATTTTCTGAAGCTTCGCAAATGACGCGAACATCTTTTTCACGCCCCTCCGGTCAAAATTGACGGTTACTTCATAATCCTTTGCCCCGTCCTTGATGGCCTGGACGGTGCCTTCCCCAAAGGTGGCGTGGCTCACCCGGTCGCCCTCCTTGTAATCCAGATGACTGGCCTTGGTCACGGAAAATGTTTTTCCAAATCCCGCTCCCGGAAATGTAGTCTTGCCGGCAGCGGTCCTTCCGGACGGCCTTCCCGATGGACTGCGGTCAAATATGCCGTCTAAGCGGGAGCTTCCTGCCGCATAAGAACCATTTCCGGAAGAATCCGATGAATAGTAATTCGTCCGCTCCCCAAAGGAACTGACGCTTCCCCTCCGTCCTCCATTTTCAGCCGGTCGGTTCCACGGAAGCCCGGAATCGCCATCCGGCAGGTCAAATGGATTCTCCCCCGCTCCGGAGGACTTCCATCCGGTTCCCGAAGGAGCCGCCCATCTGGCAGAAGCCGGTTCCGGCTTTTCTTCCTCCAGGTAATCCTCTGGAATCTCCTCGATAAAACGGCTGGTCTTGGAGAAACGGGTCTCTCCATTTACCATCCGAAGCTTTGCGCCGGTCATGATCAGCTCTTCCCTGGCTCTGGTGATTCCCACATAGCAGAGACGCCGCTCCTCCTCCACCGCATCCCGGTCTTCGGAAAAGATGGACATCTGGCTGGGAAAGAGGCCATCCTCCATACCGGCTAAAAATACCACCGGAAACTCCAGTCCCTTGGCGCTGTGAAGAGTCATCAGCGTCACCCGGCTTTCATTCTCATCCATCCGGTCCACATCGGCTACCAGCGCTACCTGCTCCAGGAATTCATTCAGACTTGGATATTCGGCCTCCTCACTGTAGCTGACAGCCTTGCTGATTAACTCCTGGATATTTTCCATCCGGCTTTCAGACTCTACCTCGCCCTCATCCTCCAGCTCCTTTTTGTACCCGGTATTGTCAAGAACTGCCTCGATCAGATCCGCAATGGACTTTTCCGGATCATCCGCAATCCGGCGAAGCTCCGCAATCTGCTCCGCAAATTTCTGTATCTTCCCGGCTGCCTTTCCGATTCCCGGCACATGCACCGCATCCTTCACTGCATCATACAGGTGGATTTCCTGCTCCAGTGCAAATGAGGCCAGCCGTCCCACCGTCACCGCGCCGATTCCGCGCTTCGGCACATTGATAATCCGGGTCACCGCCAGGTCGTCCACGCCGTTGGCGATGGTCTTTAGATAGGCCAGCACATCCTTGATTTCCTTTCTCTGATAGAAGTTTACGCCGCCTACCAGGAGATACGGAACGTCCTCCTTGATGCAGAACTCCTCCAGAAGACGGGACTGGGCGTTGGTCCGGTAGAGAACCGCCATCTCCTTCCAGTCCCGGTTTCTTTCATGCATCTCCCGCAGGGTACGGGCAATGTAGCGCGCCTCCTCTTCTCCGGTGTCAAACTGCCGGTACTTTGCCAGGCCGCCCTCCTCATTCGCTGTCCACAAGGTCTTTTCCTTCCGGCTCCGGTTATGGCGGATGACCTCGTTGGCCGCCGTCAGGATATTCCCGGTCGAGCGGTAATTCTGCTCCAGCTTCACCACATGGGCGCCGGGAAAAGAGGCCTCAAAATTCAGGATATTGCCCACATCCGCCCCGCGGAATTTGTAGATGGACTGGTCATCATCGCCCACCACGCACAGATTCCGGTACTTTGAGGCCAGAAGCTCCACCAGCTTAAACTGGGCGTAGTTGGTATCCTGATACTCATCCACCATGATATAGCGGAAACGCTCCTGATAATAATTCAGGATATCCGGGCAGTTTCGGAACAGCTCCACCGTCTTTCCGATCAAATCGTCAAAATCCATGGCATTGTTCTTCTTCAGCTCGTCCTGATAGGTCTTGTAGATCAGGGCCACTTTCTTCTCCCTGAAATCCACTGCGTTCAGCTCATAATCCGCCGGACTGATCAGCTTGTCCTTCGCCCCGGAAATATAGCTTAACATGGCACGGTCCTTGTACATCTTGGTGTCCACGTCCAGCATCCTCAAAACCTGCCGCATCAGGGTCTTCTGGTCGTCGGAATCGTAGATGGAAAAGCTGGTTCCATACCCCAGATTCTCGCAGTGCCACCTTAAAATCCGCACACAGGTAGAGTGAAAGGTGCTGACCCAGACACTGTCCGCCCCGAAGCTTACCGTCCGCTCCACTCTCTCCTTCATCTCGCCTGCCGCTTTATTGGTAAAGGTAATGGCCAGGATATTCCAGGGATTTACCTGCTTCTCTTCAATCAGATAGGCAATCCGGTGGGTCAGAACCCTGGTCTTCCCGGAGCCTGCTCCCGCCAGAACCAGAAGCGGCCCTTCCGTACAGACCACCGCCTCCTGCTGTCTTTCATTCAAAGATTCATATATACTCATCGTATCCAACCGCCTTTTTCATTTCTATTTCTCTGCTGTCCTACCATTGTACTATACCTGGCCCCCTTCGTCAAAATGTTTTATCGTTTTCTTTTTGGGATTCTTTCGTGGAACTGTTTTTCTTTTACAATTTCTCTTGCCATCTGGTTTTCAATACTATATAATGTAACATGAGGTGAACGATATGAAAACGAATGAAGAACGTCTTCAGGAGCTGCTTTCCCATCTTGACAGCTTATCCTATGTAAAACCGGCGGAAATCCCAAATATTCCGCTTTATATGGACCAGGTGACCACCTTCATGGAGGAGCATCTTGGCGATACCAAGCGCTATCCGGAGGACAAGGTCCTGACGAAAACCATGATCAACAACTACGCGAAGAACAACCTGCTGCCTCCGCCGCTTAAGAAAAAGTATTCCAAAGAGCACATGCTGATGCTGATTTTCATCTACTACTTCAAAAATGTGCTGTCCTTCAACGACATTGAACAGCTTTTCGGCCCCATTATCAGCCGGCATTTTGCCGGTCTGGACGGACTGCGGCTTGAGGATATCTATGAGGAGGTCTTCTCCATGGTGGACAGCCAGATGGAGCGGCTGAAAGCGGACGTAACCGCAAAATTCAATACGGCAAGCGCTACCTTCCGGCCGGATTCTGAAGATTCCGACGCACAGCCGAAAGCATCGCAGAACGATTTCGACAGCCATTCGGAAGCACCGCAGACCGGCTCCGCTAATCGGTCGGAAACACTGCAGGCCGGCTCCTCTTCCGATCAGGAATATCTGCAGCTTTTTGCTTTTATCTGCGAGCTTTCCTTTGACGTCTACTTAAAGACCAAGATGATTGAGACGCTGACGGACCAGCTCCGCGCAGAGGCGCCGCAGCCGCCGGACAAGCATAAAAGATAGCGGTCTTCTCCCAGGTAGAATCCGAGAGCAGCGCAGCAGCAAAAACATCGAAAGACCGGTTCCAGACAAACACAGGAACCGGTCTTTCGATGTTTTTTATTCGTGATGCATTATGCTTCGTCTTCTGAATCTTCCTTCTGTTTCAGACGCTTGAACACCATATCATAACCGTCATTTCCATAATTTAAAGAACGGTTTACACGGCTGATGGTTGCAGTGGAAGCTCCGGTCCGCTCGGCAATCTCCAGATAGGTGCGGCCCTCCCGCAGCATCTTCGCCACCTCATACCGCTGTGACAGGGAGAGAAGCTCGTTGATCGTACATACATCCTCAAAGAACAGATAGCACTCCTCCGGATTTTTCAAGGTTAAGATAGCCTGGAAGAGATGGTCCACTGCTTCCGTTTTAATCTTCTTGTTCATTTTGCAATCCCCTCTTGCTTGATATTTCGCAGCCGTTCCGAACCATGCGATATGCCGCAGCATGTTCAGGCGGCGCGATATGCCGCAGCTACTTTTCCTTCCTTTGCCGCAGCATTTCAATATGGCGGCTGCTTTCGATTTCACAGCCGCCAATCTCTTCCACTATATTACCACACTAAAGTCCGAAAGTCTACTAATTTTGATTCCGGTTTCGATTAAAATTAATCAGGCAGCCGGCCTTCACGATTTCCCGCTCCTCCGGTGTCATGTCCGCGATGTACAGCTTGATTTCCTTTACCGTCTCACCCAGCACATAAGCCCGGATATCCTTTAAATCCCCGTCCAGAATCCGGCGGATGCCCGGAACATAGATGTAGTCGCCGACTCCGAACTCCGGCTCCTCCTCCATCTGGAACGGCAGCATACCCCAGTTCATTACGTTGGAGCGGTAGCGCTTGGTTGCGTACTCCTTCGTGATGTTTGCCAGACCGCCGATGACTCTCTGGCAGCTTGCCGCCTGCTCGCGGGCAGAGCCGTCGCCCGGCTTCACCGCATATACCATGCTGCCGATTTCGGTATCCATGATTTTCACCGCTTCCTGCCCCGGAATGGTGTGGATGCGGTCGAATACCGTATTCAGTTCTGCCTCCAGCTCCGCCGGATTCTGGCCGTTTACGCGGGCCTTCTCCAGCTTATCCACTTCCTTGGTCCGTCCCACATACTCCGGATCTCTTCTGGACAGGGTAAATTCAGCCAGTCCCAGCGGATTGGAACGGTAGGAGGAGGTTTCACCGGATGGAATCAGTTCATCGGTGGTGGTAACGGCATCCATAATCTTGGAGCATACCTTCAGAACAATGTTGTCCGCCAAAGGGCTCATCTCCGGCCAGTCCTTGATATTCGGTCCGTAGATCAGCTCCTTCTTCTCATCTCCCTTGCCGAAGCCCTGGTAAACTCTGGTTTCGTAAGCGGTTTTGTCAAATTCGTAAGCCGGTACGTCATCCCAGCAGTCAAACTCTGCCGCAGAGGTCAGGATGCCGCCGTTCGCTGCCGTTGCCGCGATGGATCGCGCATCCATCAGCGCTACGGCCGCCATCTGGCCATTGCCCGGCTTGGAGCCTTCCCGGTTCGGGAAGTTTCTGGTGGTGTGGCGGATGCTTAAGCCGTTGTTGCACGGCGTATCGCCTGCGCCGAAGCATGGGCCGCAGAATGCAGTCCGCACGATTGCGCCGGCCGCCATCAGGTCCGATACCGCCCCCTTCTTCACCAGGTCCATAAATACCGGCTGGGAGGACGGATAAACCGCCAGAGAGAACTCATCGAAGCCGCAGCTTCTGCCCTTTAACGCGTGGGCCGCCTCAATCACATTGGTATAATTGCCGCCTGCACATCCGGCAATCACGCCCTGCTGTACCTGCAGCTTTCCATCTACAATCTTGTCCGTCAGGGTAAAGGAAGCCTTTCCTCCGCCGATTCTTTCGGCCTCCTTCTCCACCGCGCGGAGAATATCGCCCAGGTTTGCATTCAGTTCGTCAATCTCATAGGTATTGCTTGGATGGAACGGAAGGGCAATCATCGGCTTTACGGTGCTTAAATCCACATAAACGCAGCCGTCGTAATAAGCCACATCAGCCGGGTCCAGCTTCTTGTAGTCACCGCCTCTGCCGTGAAGGGCCAGATAGCTCTCCGTATCCTCATCGGTGCGCCAGATGGAGGTCAGGCAGGTGGTCTCGGTGGTCATAACATCCACGCCGTTCCGGTAATCGGTGCTCATGGAAGCCACGCCGGGTCCCACAAACTCCATTACCTTATTCTTCACATAACCGTTCTTAAATACCGCGCCGATGATAGCCAGCGCGATATCCTGCGGGCCAACACCCGGCATCGGCTGCCCGGTCAGGTAGATTGCTACCACCCCCGGATAAGCCACATCATACGTATCGCAAAGAAGCTGCTTAACCAGCTCTCCGCCGCCCTCGCCCACAGCCATGGTGCCCAGCGCGCCGTAGCGGGTATGGCTGTCGGAGCCTAAAATCATCTTTCCGCAGCCTGCCATCATCTCTCTCATGTACTGATGGATAACCGCAATGTGAGGAGGAACGTAGATTCCGCCGTACTTCTTCGCCGCAGACAGGCCGAACATATGGTCATCCTCATTGATGGTTCCGCCTACCGCGCAAAGGGTATTGTGACAGTTGGTCAGCACATAAGGAATCGGGAATTTCTCCATACCGGATGCCTTTGCCGTCTGCACAATGCCTACAAATGTGATGTCATGGGAAGCCATAGCGTCGAACTTCAGCTTCAGATGCTCCATATTTCCCGATGTATTATGCTTTTCCAGAATGGAATATGCGATGGTTCCCTTTCTGGCCTCTTCCTTTTTTACCGCAGCTCCGGTCAATGCCGCTGCCTTGTCTGCCTCAGCCTCCGGCACAATCTGGGTGCCATTTACCAGATAAATGCCGCCGTCATATAATGATATCATGCTTTCATTCCTCCTTATTCGTATGCAAAAGACAGCCGTCGATTGCGTCTTTGCATCAGCACGGCTGTCCGATTAAAAAGAATTATAAGCGGTTTTCACCGAAAATGCAACTGTTTTCGCATCTTCTCCACATCCTCCGCGCTGCTCCCCTCCCGGCTGTACCGGGCCGCTTCATACAATCCATGAGCGATGCGCTCCGAATCGGCCAGCGCTGCCGCCTCCTCTAACTCCTCCGGCGTCATATAGGACAGCCTTCCCGCCGCTTCCTCCCGGCTCCGGATGCCTTCCTCGATGCGCCGCTGATACATCCGCCGGATTCTTCCTTCATTGGTCCGCTCCAGCCGTCTTTTTCCCAGAAAATGCCATCCTCTTCGAGCGCTTCCTCCGGCCTTCCGGCGTTCAAGCTGGTCCTCCACGGCCTCCGGTCTTAAGAATACCTTCTCATCCTCATCCAGATGAAGGTTTCCCAGATACTCCACCAGCCTTCTGATCTGCTTTATCAGAAACCAGACAACGGCCGCCCCAATCAAGCACCAGCACAAGGCCGTCAGAAAACGGTCCAGAAACAGCGCCAGCGCCGAAGTCTCCCCCGCCGGAAGCTCCGGCATGGAAAAATCCGCCTGTCCCGTCTCCGTTTCCGGCACCAGCTCCGGCTCCGCCCCCGGAAGCCATTTAAGAAGCCACCGGAGGAAGGCCGTCACGAGCTGCTTCAGAAGCCTTCCCAGATGTCCCCAGGGCAAAAGAAGGCCGCCTAGAGAAACTGCCAGGAATATCAGGCTGAATATCCCCAGCAGAAAGCCGTTCACCTGCTTCATCTGCTCCGCCGGAAGCCGGTCCGTATCCTCGTACTGCTTCAGATAATATCCAAAATAATGCAGATTTTTATGAATCAGATGCACCAAAACTACCAGAAGCAAAAAACTCCTTCCGGCCGCCGTCCAGGACGGGAACGCCGCCAGCTCCCCGGCCAGGCAGACGCAGATGCCAAGAATGGCAAGAAAAAGATGCACATTCTCCATTTTCTTTGATATCCACCAGTTTAACCATCGAAATCGGGTCATTCCTCCGCCCTCCATCGCTTCACCGGACCGCCGTATGGACCGAACGGCCCTTCTCCACCAACCGATCCGCCGGAACAGTCCGGCCCTTCTCCGGCAAACCCACGCCCAGAAAAGCCCGGCCCTTCCTCCCGCAGCCTCCGGTCCGCCAGAACCGTGTCCACCTGTCTCTGTGCCTCCTGCCGTTCTGTATATGGGCAGATCCAAAGCGTTTCGGCCCCGCTCTGCCGCAGCCATTCCAGATTCCGAAGGTCCGTTTCATCCCGGCGGCAGGAGACGTAAACCACCAGGCTGGAGCCTGCCGCCTCCGCCTCCATTCCGCCCCACTCCAGGCTGTCCTCCGCTTCCCTCCACTGAATCCGGCTCAGCGCCTGGAGAATCGTAGTCCCATGGTCCGGCCCGGCTCCCGGCATCACCTTCACCGGCCCTCCGTTCTGCACATCCCGTCCATTGGTCCAGATTCCAACCGGGATTCCGAGGGCAAGCCACTGCTCCGCCAGCGCCCCTCCAATCCGGATGACGCTTTCCGGCAGCAGCTCCTCCGTCCAGATATCCTCTCCCTTCACATTCAGAAAAACCGAGGCCTGCGCCATGGCTGTATTCTCATATACATTTACCTTCAGCTGCCCCGTCCGCCCACAGGCCTTCCAGTTCACCTGGCGAAAGCTGTCGGAGCTTTCATAATCCCGGATTCCGCAGAAGGCGAACGGGTCCTCAAACAGCTTTTTCTTCCACCAGTATTCTCCCAGCATCTCCTGGCAGGCGGTCTTCACCGGCTCCATGGGAATCGCCTTCGGATACACATAAAGCTCCGCGTCTGTCTGCTGCTTTTCCACATACGGTCCCACCAGGAATAAGTCTCTCCCCACCAGCTCCACCCTCCGGCTCTGATAATAGCCCCGGCGCGTTCCGATAAAGGAAAGGGTTCTGGTAATCCGCTGATAAGGAAGGATGGCAAAAATGTCCCTCCGGTAGGTCTGGTCCGTCACTGACACATTTCCCTGGGTCAAAAAATGCAGGGAACGGTCCACCTGAATGTTGACATGCAAAACCGGCAGCGGAAGGAATTTCCGGTTCTCCACCACCTCGCGAAGCTCTCCCTGCCCGCCCTCCCGGACGGCCTTCTGGAGAAACTGCACGCCGGCAGACAGGCCCCGGTTCCAGAATTTCTGATAGAAAAAAACCTGAAGCTGCCAGCAGAGAAAGGCCGCCGCTCCAATCCACAACATCTTCATCCCATTCCTCCTGTCTGCTTCCCAGCCGTCACTTCCACTCCTCGGTGGGAACCGGAACGGATTCCAGCACCTGACGGATGACCGCCTCCGGCTCCCGGCTGCTGCCATAGGTCTTAGGCATCACCAGCCGGTGGGCCAGCACCGGAACCGCCAGCGTCTTCACATCCTCCGGCACCGCATAGCTTCTTCCCTTTACCAGCGCATACGCCTTCACGGCCTTTAAAAGAGCCAGGCTTCCTCTGGGGCTGACGCCGGCCGTGATGCCCAGCCGCCGTTCCTCCCTGGTTCGCTGCGCCACCTCCACCAGATATTCCAGGAGCTGCGGATGTACATAAACCTGTTCGGCATCCTGCATCAGCTCCAGCAGCTCCTCCCGGCTGCATACCGGCTCCAGGCTTTCATACGGATTCTCCTGCCTCCGGCCGAACCGCTTTAAGATGGCAAGCTCCTCCTGCTTATCCGGGAACCCCACGCCAAGGCGCATGAGAAAACGGTCCATCTGCGCCTCCGGAAGCGGAAAGGTGCCGGAGCTTTCCACCGGATTCTGGGTGGCAATGACAAAAAATGGCTCCGGAAGCCGCCTGGTTTTCCCGTCAATGGTCGCCTGCCGCTCCTCCATGGCCTCCAGCAGACTGGACTGGGTCCTCGGCGTTGCCCGGTTAATCTCATCCGCCAGTAAGATATTCGTAAAAACCGGCCCCTCCCGGAAGATAAATTCCCCGGCCTTCTGATTAAAATAATTGATTCCCGTCACATCCGACGGCATCAGGTCAGGCGTAAACTGAACGCGTCCAAACCGCAGATTCATGGACCGGGCAAGGGTTTTGGCAAGCAGCGTCTTTCCCGTTCCCGGCAGGTCCTCCAAAAGCACATGGCCTCCGGCCAGAACCGCCGCCAGCAGGCACTCCACCACCTGCTCCTTCCCCACGATGACCCGGCTGATTTCGCCCTTTATCTGTCCGATTTTTTCTATCCGTGCTTTCTGCCCGGCGCTTTCCTTCGTCCCACTTATCATTTCTTTTCTCGTCTCCTCTGTCTGGTTCATCCGTTCCGTTTCCTCCCATTTTCGGTTCGTTTTTTCTCTTTTTTATTCCATTTTCTGTCTGTTCCTGATTCCGGGCCTTCCCGATTCCGGTTCTTCCATATTCCGGTCTTTCCTTCCATTATACTCCGGTTCATGGCGAAAGGAAAAGCAGTTCTTTCAAAAATTGTCCAGGCACATTTCCCGCCTTCCGCCAATAAGATACATCAGATATCCAATTTTCCTATCCCCGGAGGTTCGTATGAAACATATCTCTGTTAAGCGGATGCTTCCGCTTCTTTGTCTTTTAACCGCTTCCGCCGTCGCCGCTGCCGGCTGCAGTGCCGGTCCCGCTGACAGCCGCCTGACTCCGGTCACCTTAAATGAAGTGGCCCACTCCATCTTCTACGCGCCCCAGTATGCCGCCATCGAGCTGGGCTATTTTGAAGAGGAGGGCATCGACCTGACCCTGGTCAATGGAGCCGGCGCTGACAAGGTGATGACGGCCCTGATTTCCGGCGACGCGGACATCGGCTTTATGGGCTCCGAGGCCAGCATCTATACTTACGCCAACGGGGCCGAGGATTACGCCGTCAATTTCGCCCAGCTGACCCAGCGGGCCGGAAACTTCCTGGTAGGCCGCCAGCCGGAGGAAAACTTTGACTGGAGCCAGCTTGCCGGTAAGAAGGTGCTTGGCGGAAGAAAGGGCGGGATGCCGGAACTTGTCTTTGAATATATCCTGAAAAAACACGGTCTGGACCCGGCCGCTGATTTAAACATCGACCAGAGCATCAGCTTCGGTCTGACGGCAGCCGCATTTCCCGACAGCGGCGCTGATTACTCCGTGGAATTTGAGCCCTTCGCCACCGGCATGGAAAACCAGGGCACCGGCATCGTCATCGCCTCCTTAGGCGAAGAGTCCGGCTACGTTCCCTACACCGCCTACAGCGCCAAAAAAAGCTATCTGAACGCCCATCCCGACATCATCCAGAAATTCACCAACGCCATCCAGCGCGGCCTGGACTTCGTAAATTCCCACACTCCGGAAGAAATCGCCCAGGTCATAAAGCCTCAGTTTCCGGAAACCGACCTGGCCTCCCTGACCCGGATCGTGGAGCGCTATCAGGCTCAGGATACCTGGAAGGAGGATACCATCTTTAAGGAGGAAAGCTTCCTTCTGCTGCAGAATATCCTGGAAGAAGGCGGCGAACTGCCCGCGCGGGTGCCTTATTCGGAGCTGGTTACAACCGAATTTTCAGAGAAGGCGGTTTCGGAGTAAGCCTTTGATTCCGCCCCCTCTCCCAAGCCGGTTTCTCCATCGCCTCCGCACAGAAGCCTTTCCCGCAGCAGATTTTCCCCAATCCGAATCAGCGCCTTTACTGCAGATGTGAGAAATTTGTTTTGATGATAAATCAGATAAAAATTACGTTCCAGAGAGACTCCTTCAACCGGAATTTCCAACAGCCGTCCTTCCTCCAATTCCTTCTTCACCAGGAGATAGGGAAGGACGGAAATTCCCTCATTCTCGATTACCGCCCGAATTATCGCCTGGGTACTGACGCTTTCCCACAAAGGTTCCATTTTTATCTGATGGGCAGACAAAATTCCTTCCCAGATTTCCCTTCCGGCACTTCCTGCTTCCCGCATGATAAAATCGTAAGAAACCAGGCCTTCCAGTGCCACTCCCGCTCTCTTTTCCTCCTTCGCTCTGCCAATTTCCACAGCCAGCTTATGACCCTTTCCACAGACTACACAAAGGCGGTCGCTCCCAACTGAACGGCATACCAATTGAGAAAACTCCGGAACACCTTCCACAAAAGCAAAATCCAGTTCATTTCCTAATACCTTTTCCTGGATATCTGCAGTATTCTTTATCGAAACCGACACACGCACCTCCGGAAATTCTTTTCGGAATGCTTTAATCATGCCCGGCATGAAATAGTTTCCGATTGTGATGCTGGAACCGATTTTAATCTGGCTGCTGTCTTCCCATCCTCTCACCCCGTCTTCTAATTCATCAAATAGATTCACGATATGATTGGCATAACTAAAGAAGCGTTCCCCTCCATCTGTAGGGTAAAGCCGCCTGGACAGCCGGTCAAACAGACATATATGGTAATACTCCTCTAATTCCTTGATAGCCAGACTGACCGAAGGCTGAGCCAGATGAAGCTCCCTGGCCGCCCTGGTAACACTTAAATTTCGATAAACCGCCACAAAAATACGCAGATGCCGAATCGTCATATACACGCTCCTTCCTCACCCGTTCTGTAAATATATAATGATTTTATTATTTACTTTATAATATAATACTATTTTACATATATATCAATCTTTACTATAATAAATGAGAACAAAGTTCAAAAACAAAATGATAAAATAAGGGGGAACTATCATTGGAAACACCAACACGCAGCAAACTGCTTCTGAAGCTGTTCTTTTCTACGCTCTATCTGAGTACCTTCACCTTTGGCGGCGGCTATGTGATCGTCAGCCTGCTGAAGAAAAAAATGGTCGATGAATACCATTGGATTGATGAGGATGAGATGCTGGATTTAGTCGCGATCGCTCAGTCATCGCCTGGGGCCATCGCCGTAAACGGAGCCATCGTAATCGGCTATAAGCTGGCGAAGCTTCCCGGAATGATTGCCAGTGTTCTCGGCTCCATCCTTCCGCCATTCGTCATCCTGTCCCTGGTTTCTATGTTTTATAATGCATTCCAGTCCAATCCGTTTGTTCAGATGATGCTTGCCGGTATGCAGTCCGGAGTCGGCGCTGTCATTGCTTCCGTTGTCTACGATATGGGACGGGGCGTAATCAAAGAAAAGGACTGGCTGTGCGATATCATCCTGGTTCTTGCATTTGCAGCCAATTATATCTTCCATGTAAACGTCATTCTCATTATTCTTGCCTGCGGACTGGTTGGATTTCTGAGAACCTGCATCAAAAAAGAAAAACAGGAGGGTGTATCATGATTTATCTTCAGCTTTTTTTCAGCTTCCTTCAGGTAGGAGCTTTCAGTTTCGGAGGCGGTTACGCCGCCATGCCTTTGATTCAGGAACAGGTCATCAACCATTACGGCTGGCTGTCCGTGAATGAATTTACCAATTTGATTACCATTTCTGAGATGACGCCGGGACCGATTGCCGTTAATTCTGCAACCTTTGTGGGATTAAAAATAGCAGGTATCGGCGGAGCGGTCTGTGCTACGCTGGGCTGCATCCTGCCCTCCTGTATTCTGGTTTCCATCATGGCCCATATTTACTTAAAATATCGGAAAATGACCGGTCTTCAGGGGATTCTTCACTCCCTCCGTCCAGCCGTTGTCTCCATGATTGCGGTAGCTGGACTGACCATCCTTACCTCTGCATTCTGGCGCGGAGCGGACATCAGCCTTTCGAATACGCAATGGGATTCCGTACTCATTTTCATGCTTGCGCTTTACCTGCTGAAACGAAAGCATGCCGATGCCATCCTGGTTATGCTGGGGTCCGGCGTCATGAAAATCATCTTTACCTTGATTCTTAACATATTATGATTTTTTTGTTAAATCGCTCAGAATAGTCATTTTATCGCTCGCCTTTTTTGTCAGAATCTGCTACGATGAACAGGAGCAAAATGCCAATAACCATTCCATGGGGGATTCGATAAAATGAATGTATTTCAGCTTTTAATGATGAAAAATGAAACCATGTACTTAACCGAGGATACCGCTGTTTCTTCTGCGATGGACAAGCTCCGCGCCAGCGGCTACACCGCCGTTCCCGTAATCCGGGAGGACGGCTCCTACGCCGGAACCGTAAGTGAGGGCGATTTCCTCTGGGCCTTCTTGGACGGCCGGGATGAGGACACGGAGGGCCAGTCCCTTCCATTAAAAACCATTGTCCGCACCGACCGGAACCCGGCTGTGAAAATCGATGTGGACCTGGCTCAGCTTTTCGCGGAAGCTCTGAACCAGAATTTCGTTCCGGTGGTGGACGACCGGAACATGTTCATCGGAATCGTGACTCGAAAAAAGGTACTCAGCTTCTTTATGGATAAGCTGAAGGAGATAACCTGACGCACAGATGCAGAAGGGCCTGACATTTTCGGATATGGAATTACGAAAATGTCAGGCCCTTCTCTTTTGAAGCTTTACGGCAGCTTCACTCCATAGCGCTCCAGCACCGTTTTTGTCAGCTCACACCGGACCGTCTTTAACGGATTTACAATCTGGCAGACCACCAGATTCCCCATCAGAGACAGAAGCATTCCGGCATTCACATCGTCCAGTCCGGCCGCCTCCGTCAGGAAATGCTCCATCTTCCGGGCAGCCGCTTCCGCCGCCTCATCCAGCGTTTCCGCCGACTGAATGCTCATCACCGCCTCTGCGGTTTCCAGAAACGGCACCGCCTCCCTCACCGGGCCGGCCGCCTCCTTTTTCAGCACCGTCACCTTTACCGTCACCGTTCCGGCCGTCTCCATGCCGCAGATCATCATCTCGCCGTCTCCCATCCGGGCATGCAGATCCCCGATGGCAAGCAGCGCCCCCGGCGTATTCACCGGAAGGTAAAGGCTGGTTCCCACACCGATTTTCGTGCAGTCCAGATTACCGCCGTGGGTTCCCGGCGTAATGGTCAGCACCCCGTCTCCCGCTGCCGCTGTTCCAATCACGCCAATCATCACCTGGCAGTCCACCCACAGCCTGTCGTCAAACCGGAATCCCAGTTTTTCCTGCGCACAGCACTCTTCTCCGCCCTTATCTCCTTCTTCCGTCCGCTTCTCAAAGTAAAACCTTCTGGCCGTCCGCTTTTCATACAGATGATGGAAGGCTCCATCCGTTGGAGAGGTACGCATAATGCCGTATTCCCGAAGCCGG
Source organism: Lachnospiraceae bacterium (assembly GCA_030536455.1). GTDB lineage: Bacteria > Bacillota > Clostridia > Lachnospirales > Lachnospiraceae > Caccovicinus. The sequence goes on from JAUNPZ010000063.1 coordinate 16,447, forward strand.
ATATCCAGAATCTCCACCTTCAGCACATCCCCCGGCTCGGCTCCCTTCACATACAAAGGCCCTGTAGCCGGGTTTTCCAGTCCGTCATGGCCGCTGCTTCCCAGCGGAAGCTCCTCTGTGATATCATTGTCATCGTAGCAGTCCCTGGTCTCAAATACTGCCGTATCTCCGCTTTCGCAGAAGGCCGCCGGCTTCTGGCCCTCCTTTAAAATGTCAACCACATAATCCTTCGATATCGTAATCCTGTTCATACCGTTCTCCTTTTCTCACGTTCGTTTTCTCATCGTTACCAGAATAACATAAA
>JAUNPZ010000217.1 GCA_030536455.1 Lachnospiraceae bacterium
CCCCAGCCCCTTACGCCGGAAGCACAACGCTTTTTCCTGGAACCCCAAACCGCTCAAAATACCGGTTCTCCATGGGAATCCATTCCTTCAAAAACCGCTCCAGCATCCGCTCCCCGTTCCGGCTGCGGATCCGCTGAACCTGTTCCTCTTCCGAAATCTCACAGAAAAATTTCAAATCATAAATCTCTCCCAGATACGGATGCTGGCTGTATGCGCCTTCAATGATATTCAGGCGGCAGTGCGAAACCTTCACCTTCTGTCCCAGCTTCTGCTGACCGCAGTCGTAAATCTGATACTCCAGCCCTTCCCGGTCTCCAAGGTGGTCTGCAATCTCCGCCTTAAACCGCTCATAATCCACATTTCCTCCCGGCTGCGCCAGCCGCTCTGCCGTCCGCTGCTCCGGGCGGAGAAAGAAATCATCCATGTGGAACAGGTTGCAGGCATAATGGCTTTGGAGAAGCCGGCCCAGCGTGCTCTTCCCGCTCCCGCACCTTCCGTCTATGGCAATGATGATGGTTTCCTTCCCGGACTCCGCCAGCAGACGGTCAATCCGCCGGATTACCTCTTGTTTTTTTAACTCTGTCTGCATATTCGTCTGCATATTCTTCCAGTCCTTAATCCATCAGTCTCGCTTTTCGTAATGTCAGAACAATCACCGGAATCAATACAAGCTGCAGGATGATGCCCGGAATGGCATTCAAAAAACCGCCCGCCACAAACATCTGCCAGGAAAATCCCTTTCCTGCAATTCCATACAGAGGGATGCTGACGATTCCCCATACCAGACGTCCCGCAAGCATTGCCCCAGCCAGACTGGCATATACGGAAGCGGCTGTTTTCGGCAGCTTCTCATACAGCAGACCGGACACCGACCCGTAAGCGGCCAGCTCAAAGGCCATGCCTGCCGCCATCGGCATCATCACCGGCATTCCAAATACCATGCTTCTTAACAGCGGCGTGATAAAGCCTACCAGAAGGCCGTATTTCCATCCGCACACAAATCCGCACAGCAGTACGGGAAGATGCATCGGCAGCAGCTTATTGCCGATTTCCGGAATCTGCCCGGTTAAAAATGGCATGACCATGCCAAGCGCCAGGAAAAAGGCGCCCATTACCAGGGTTTGGGTATTGGCTGCGTTTCCTTCTTTTGTTCGTTTCACTGCTTGTTCCATATTCTCATTCTCCTCTTTTTACCCGCCGCAAAATCCTGCCCTTCCAGATTTCGAATGAAGGATTCCCACAGAAATAAAAAAATACCGGAAAAACACATCTCTTCTGAGATGCCGCGCCTTCCTGGTACTTCCTGATTTTTTATTCCAAAATACTTTTCATCCTGGCTGCGAAACACAGCAGCACACAGCCATGCGGTACATGGCCATTCCATGCCTTTCGGACCGCCGGGTAATTCCTTTGTATTATATGAACGCCTTGCTTTGGAGCCGGCCTGCCGGCTTCTGCCGGCGAATGATTTTATCATACGAAACTTTTTCCGTTTTGTCAATTCCTTCCGGCATTCCGGAAATGTAATTCCGGAAATGCAATAAAAACGTAACGCCATTCTGCTTCCGCCTTATTGTTTCAATTTTCCGGTTGCCACACAGTCAAAAATCATGTATGCTTGTGACGGAAAGATACAGAAAAAAATCAAGAGGACTGCTATGAACACATATGATTTAATCGGTTTCGATATGGACGGAACCTTACTGAACAGCCAGAAACGCATCTCCCCGAAAACCCTGGAGGCCGTGAACCGCGCGGCGGCGGCCGGAAAGACCGTGATTCTCTCCACCGGCCGGGGCATCAGTGAACTGACCGAATTCGGAGAGCCGCTTTCCAAAATCCACTATTATGTCTGCGAAAGCGGCGCCCTCATCTATGACGCGTGGGAAAAGAAGATTCTCCACGCCGAGACCCTTCCGCCGGATGTGGTAGAGAAGCTTCTGGACATTGCCGCCCCGGAGGATGCCATGGTTTACATCATGAGCGGCGGGTTTTCCTATGCGAACCGCCGGGACGTGGCGGACACCGCTCATTTCCATATGGGAATCTATCAGGAGATGATGAGCCGGATGGTAAATAAGAAGGAGGACCTTGCCGCCTATTACCGGGAAAGCCGCTGTCCGGTGGAGAAGCTGAATTACTTTTCTGCATCGGCCGGGATTCGGGAACGCCTTCACGGGCAGGTGAAGGACCTTCCGCTGTCCATCGCCTATTCCGAAGAAACCTCCCTGGAAATGTCTCCCCTCGGCGTCACCAAGGCCAGCGGCCTGACCTGGCTGTGCCGGCATCTTCAGATTCCGCTGGAGCGGACGATTGTGGTTGGCGACGCCGACAACGATGCCGATGTACTCCGCATCGCCGGACTGTCCGTTGCCATGGAGAATGCCCTTCCCCACATCAAGGAGCTATGCGATGTCATCACGGCTGACAATGACCATGACGGCTGCGCCCAGGTCATCGACC
>JAUNPZ010000064.1 GCA_030536455.1 Lachnospiraceae bacterium
ATCATCATAATGTGAAGACAATGACCGAGGACAGATACAAGGAGTATCGCTTCTGATGGAGTGAGGGTAGGGAGGATTCAAATCTCTATGAGTCTATCGCTCCAAGACCGGCGCCCCCTCTTCTGTACAAAATCGCGAAATGGAAGACGGGGGTATAGACATTTGAAATAAACTTTCGAATATACCGTAAAAGAAATACGGATAGGCAATATAATTCTGGGCATAATAGCATTACGTCTCCAAAAAGAAAACAAAAATAGAGAAAATGCAATAAAAAGTCAAGAAAATATTGATTTTTGAAAAAGTACTGCATATAATGATAGTGTGGAATGGATTATTATCGTTAATTTTACTTGGAGGTACTTGTGATGGTAAATATGAATGAGATTATCAGTAACAACATTATGAATATTATGAAGCAGAATGACAAGAAACAGATTGATCTTGCTGGATATCTCGGTGTATCTAAGCAGGTTATAAGTAAAATGCTTAGTGGAGCCAGAATGATTAATGCAATCGAACTGCAAAAAACAGCAGAATTTCTGGGTGTTTCGATGGAAAGCCTGGTAAAGGTTCCGCAGGTAATCCCGGAAACCAATACAGTGAAGGCTTTTATGGGAAGAGTTGAATCTCAGGAAGCAAAGGATGGTCTTGCAATAGCGGATGAGATTGCAAATCTGATTTGTTTCTATGCCCGCACTCACGAAAATGCAGAAGAAATGATGCAGCCATGGGAGGCATAAGTCTATGTGTAAAGTTTTGGATAACAGCCTTTATATAAAGGATCAAAAAAAATATGTAAAGATAAGCGAATGTGTGACAAGCTTTAATTCTCTGTATAATAAGAACAACATTATTCAGGACGATATTTTTAACGTGTTGGAAAATTATGTAGCTCGTCACGATATGCCATTTGAATTGCTTAGATATCCGATAGGAGATGAAGAACTTTGTGCCTGTACATTTATAAGACAGGGACGAATGTTTGTAATGATTAATTCTGCGGTTCCATTGTCAAAACAAATATTTGCAGCAGCACATGAATTGTATCATATCTATTGTTATTTTGAAGAGAAAGATTTTGCACTATTACAGTCAGGATCCATTCTTGAATCAGATGTTATTGACGATGAAGCAAAAGAGCTTGAAGATATGGAAGCAAATGCTTTTGCTGCACTTTTATTGGCTCCGAAGGATCGCCTTGAAGAACAGTCGGATGTTTACAACTTATCCTACAAAGATGTTTCTGTTCAGGTAATTCTTAAAATAATGGATATTTTTGCAATCCCGTATAAGGCAGCAGTTCTCAGACTTTTTGAAGAAGAGAAGATTGATATAAAAACTGCAAGGAAGCTTTTACAGATTGACAGTGATGAAATAGCTAAGCAGATAGAAGTGACCGGAAAAGCTGCAAGATGGCAGGAAATTCCAAGAAATCTTATCCGATTTGGAAGTTTATCGGAAAAAATGTATGATCTTGAACAGTGGGAAGGTGTACGGGATGAACGTCTGAAAAGCGATAAGGCCAGATTGAATGAGATTGTCAAAATGTTAGGAAAACTAGCGAGGTAGTGTGAATGGAGATGGACAAAAAATACGCCTTGCTTGATACTGATTTTTTATACAAAGCACATTTGGCAAGGAATACAGCAAATCATACATTGGCAGAATTTGTTCTTGATTTTAACGATTACGAATTTTTCTGTCATGAAATGATAAAGGAAGAACTAACAAGACATGAAATCAATCCGAATCCTAATCCATGGCTTGAAGAAAAAATCAAAGCCGGAAGAATAAAACTGTATTCGGACCAAGATATTATGAATGAGCTAAGTAAAATATATGGAGTAGCAGCGACACTCACATATATATCCTTACTTAAGATTAGCTGTGACACTTTTAATGCCGGATTTTTTGATGAATACTATGGTATTCTGTTCTGATGATTTTAAAGCAAGACAGAGTATTGCAGGTTTAACAAAACCGATTAATTGCATAAGCATCCTGGGTGTGTTCTATAGGTTGATGAAAATGGGGCATGATAAAGCTGAAATGCAGGAATACTATAATCGGCTGTCAGCTTTTTTGAAGAATCAGACGGATTATAGGGTTTGGTCGCTGTCCGGACATCAGAGAATCCGAGTACCAATTATGCAGGTATTAGATGATATCTATGCCGAAAAGTTCCAGTTACTTAAGAATGGAGACTTACAATACATAAAATAATTCAACAAAATATTGATAGAGCCTTGTGTAAATGTCAATATAAAAATGTACATTTAATGGAATATAAAAATGTACAATTCCAAGCAGTGTGATAATTTATTCATGGAGCGTGATTTGCTGAAATTCATCAAAGAGGATAAGCATTTTTGCAGATACTATGATGCGATTTACATTCTGTTTTACACAGGGCTTCGTATTTCGGAGTTCTGTGGGTTGACCGCTTCGGACATTGAGTTCAAAGAAAAGCGCATCAAGGTAGACCACCAGTTGCAGAGAACTTCACAGATGGAATATGTAATTCAGGAGCCGAAAACAGAAAGCGGTATCCGTTATGTACCGGTGACTGATGAAGTTGCAGAGTGCTTCCGCAGAATTATCGTCAAACGCATTGTACCATAGGTAGAGTCGATGGTGGATGGTCGCTTAGGTTTTCTATGCCTGGATAAGAATGATATGCCAATGATTGCCTTTCACTGGGAGAAGTATATGGAGCATATCGTTGAAAAGTACAATAAGATTTATCGTATCCAGATGCCGAAAGTAACACCTCATGTATGTAGACACACCTTTTGTTCTAACATGGCAAAATCCGGCATGAACCCGAAAACCCTTCAATATATCATGGGACATTCGGACATCAGCGTAACATTGAACACCTACACACATGTGCAGTTTGATGATGCCAAGGAAGAACTGCTTCGAGTTGTAAACGAATAAATACTCCATTGGTAAAGCCTTGAACTTTACCAATGATTTTACCAATTTTGCAGAGGAAAACATAAGAATATTCAAGAAGATATGAGAAAATATCCTTGAGTAAGGCACAAAGGAAAATGCTACAATTCCCTGTAAAATAGAGCATTTGAGAAGAAATACAGGACTTAACAGGAGTTATGAAAAAATGATTAAAATACTATTCGTGTGCCATGGCAACATCTGCCGCTCCACCATGTCCGAGTACGTTCTAAAAGACATGGTGAAAAAACAAGGATTGGAGGATTCCTTCTACATCGATTCCGCCGCCACCAGCCGGGAGGAAATCGGTAACCCCGTTCACTGGGGTACGAAGCAGAAGTTAAAAGAAGCTGGCATCTTCTGCGGCAATCATCGCGCCCGCCAGATGACAAAAGAAGATTATGATAAGTTTGATTTTTTGATTGGGATGGATTCTGCCAACATCCGCAATATGAACCGGATCCTTGGAGCGGATTCGGAGGGAAAGGTGTATAAGCTGCTGGATTTTTGCGAGCGGAAGGGGGATATTGCGGACCCCTGGTATACCGGGAATTTTGATGCAACGTATGAGGATGTGCGGGAGGGCTGCGAGGCTCTGCTTGCATACATACAAAAGGTTAAGGGAGGCAGATGTTTATGAAACCATTATCGTTCATTATCGTTGGCTCCGGCTGGCGGTCTATGTTTTATGCGGAAATTGCGCGAAGATATCCGGAACGGTTTCACCTTGAATATATGCTGTGCCGCAGGGAGGAAAAGGCAGCTTATATCCGGCAGGAATATCAGATTCCGGCTACTACATCTGTCACGGCATGTGAGGCCGCGCGGCCGGATTTTGTGGTGGTTGCGGTAAGCAAGCCATCCATCTGCGAGGTGACGCTGGAATGGGCGGAAAAAGGGTTTGCGGTTCTTTGTGAAACACCGGCCGGGATGACGGTGGAGCAGCTAAAGGCGCTGTGGGAGTCCAGAGAGCGTTTCGGCTCCAGAATTCAGGTGGCGGAGCAGTATACCCGATATCCGATCCTGGCGGCCGGACTCCAGGCAATTCGTCAGGGAAGGCTTGGGGAGCCGTATGCGGTGCATCTGTCGATTGCTCATGATTATCATGGAGTCAGCTTAATTCGGCATATGCTGAATCTGAAGCCGGGGCCGGTGCGCTTATGGGGAAGACAGGATTGTTATCCGGTTATGGAGACCGATTCCCGTTATGGGGCGATAACGGATGGAAGTGTGAAGGAACGGGAACGCAATCGGATTCTGATGGAATTTGGTTCCGGGAAGACTGCGTTTTATGACTTTTCCGGTGTGCAGTATCACTCCTATATCCGTTCCCGCCATCTGAATGTGCAGGGGCAGAATGGGGAATGGAATGACACGATTGTCCGGTATGTGCAGAAGGCTCATCCAACGAATAGCCCTTCGATGAATGCAGATCCGATGAATATCGTTCCGATGCGGAACAATGGAAAACAATTTGACACACCGGAAGGAAGGATGCAACCGGATGCGTTTCTTCCCACGGAAGAACGGCTTCATCTGTACCGGAATCCAAGGTACAAAGAACTGGAAACGGATTGGCTGAAGGAGAAGAGCCGGGTCTGGAATCCGGTGCTGGAGCTGGAGCGAGAGCAGGACGAGTACGCGATTGCAGCTATGATGTTCGATATGAAAGAATTCATGGAGGATGGGGTAGAATGCTATCCGCTGGCAGAGGCTCTGGAGGATGCATACGTCTGGATTTTGATGCAGAAGGCATTGAAAAATCCGGGAATCTGGGTGGAATCGGAGCGGATGCCCTGGCAGGACATCGGATAAGGTATCGGCATTTGAACTGTGTGCCATTCCCGTTCCACGCGTCTCCAATCCGTGCGCATCCACATTTCACGCGCCTCCAAATCCGTGCGTTATCCTCATTCCATGCGCCTCCAATCTGTGCGACATTCCCATTCTGCCCGCATCCCATCCGGTCTGCACGAGAGCGTGCCTGAAAATTGCTTTCGGCCATCTGCGCGTCACAGTTTGTGTGGTGTGCAGATGACCGGAATGAATTTTCGAACACGCTCCGGCAGAGCAGCAGATGTGCAGAAACGGCTACTGTACTTCCTTCAGCTTACAGGCGGGCGCGGCAACCAGCGAATAATTGGTATGATAAATAACGAAACCAGGTGCTGCTCCTGCCACTTTTTTGACGGATTTTTTCTGAATATAATCAATTTCCACCTTGTCATTTTCGCGTCCTTTGGAGTAGAAGGCGGCTAATGCTCCGGCTTCCTCAAACACCCGGTCCGGCAGCTCCCGGTTCTCGGATTTTACGATAACATGGGAGCCGGGCATGCCTTTTGCATGGAACCACCAGTCATTTCCGGTAGCGAATTTGAATGTCAGCTCCTCGTTCTGGTAGTTGTTCTTTCCCACATAGATGTGGAAGCCGTCGGAGGAGATGTAGTGGAAGGGCTTGCTGGTAATTTTCGGCCGCTTTGCCCCGGCATGGCGTTTTTTGATGTAGCCATATTCCATCAGCTCCTCCTTAATCTGCACCAGGTCGGCCTCCTGGAGGGCGATATCAAGGGCGGAGCTGATGGATTCCAGGTGGTCGATTTCAGCCTTGGTTTCCAGGGTCAGTTCGTTTAATGCCTCGTAGGTTCGTTTCAGCTTGTTATATTTTTCAAAGAAGCGCTGGGAGTTTTCCTGGGCGGTAAGCTGCGGGTCCAGGGTAATTTTTACTTCCTTGTTTGTATAATAATTCAGGCAGGTCAGTTCTTTTTCTCCGCCTTTTAGTTCGTAGCCGTAGGTATTGAGCAGCTCGCCGTAAATGCGGTATTTCTCCCGTTTTTCGGTGTCTTTCAGCTGCTTTTCCTGCAGGTCATATTTCTTGTAATTCCGCTCCAGCGCGGTCTGGACGATGCGGCGCAGGTCGGAGGATTTCTGACGGATGCGGGTAAAGGTATTCCGGGAAGCGTAGTAGGTTTCCAGCACCTGGCTGATGGAGGAGAAGGAGCGTGCACGGCAGCGTTCTCCCTCTAAGCAGGTCAGCGGCAGCGCGGCAAATTCGATTGGCTCTGCCTCGCTCCAGTCGTACTGAGGCTGGAGGGATTCCGGTGACAGGGCTTCTTTTAGTTCGTCATCCTCTGCATCAAAATCCAGAAAATCCGCATCGCCTCTGCTGGTTTTTCCTGCGGCGCTGTCAGATTGACCGGATCCTTCCAGCGGGGAAATCGCTTCTGAAGAAGCGGAGTCCTCTTCTGCAGGGAGTGAATCCTCTGCCGAAGGTGCTGAGACCTCTTCCTCCCAATCCGAAAAATCCCCTTCATATATAATGTTAGGTGAAAAGCTTCCGCTTTTTACATCATCCATCATCCGGTCAAAGGTGTGGTACAGGTGAATCAGTTCCACCTCATTCAACGTATTGGCTGACTGGTCAGAATCAATGGAGGCCAGGCGGCAGACTTCTTCGCTGATGATGGGGCTGATTCCGGTCAGCTTATTATAGACCGCTTTGGAGACCGGCATGGGGGCGCTGTGGATGGCTTCCATGAAGGCTTCTTCCGAAACCTCCAGCGGGTTTAATTTCTCCACGGTCTGCGGGATAAAATACGCTCGTCCGGGAAGTACCTCACGGACGGAGCTTACCTGGGCGGAGACATGCTTGATGCTGTCCAGAATCGTGCCGTCCTCCCGGCAGAAGATGATGTTGCTGTGTTTTCCCATCATCTCGATGATGAGGCGCTTCCGGCACAAATCGCCCAGCTCGTCCAGGTGTTCCAGTTTCATCTCGATGATGCGTTCCAGGCCAGGCTGGAAAACCTCCAGAATTTTTGCATTTCCGATGTGCTTTCGGAGCAGCATGCAGAAATTCGGCGCAGTCAGCGGGCTTTTTTTGTTGGTTTCCGTCAGGTAAATCAGCGGAAGGCTGGCGCTGGCGGAGACTAAAAGCCGGTAATTGGTTCGGTTGTTTTTTATAGTAAATAAAAGCTCATCCTTTTCCGGCTGCGCGATTTTGGATATTCTGCCGCCTTCGATGGTGTTTTTCAGTTCATGTACAAGATTTGCAATCGTAATTCCATCAAATGCCATGGTGAAATCCTCCTTGTGTTTTGTAGTTCGATAACGCCCATTATAGCACGATTTTCAGATTTTCGGAATCAAATCTTTTTGCGTCTGCCAGTTTTCAGTTGACTTGCCTAAAACATTGCCTTATAATGTAAGTTAACTATGGCGAAAGAGGGGCTGACTCTATGTTAAAAAGCATGACTGGTTTCGGCAGATATGAAACGGTTACCGATGAGTACAAGATTTCTGTCGAGATGAAAGCCGTAAATCACAGGTATCTGGATTTAAGCATCAAGATGCCGAAGAAATTCAATTACTTTGAAGCTTCCATCCGGACGCTTTTAAAGAAGTATATTCAGCGCGGCAAGGTGGATTTATTCATCAATTATGAGGATTATACCGAAGGAAATCTGTGCCTGAAGTATAACAGCGCGCTGGCAGCAGAGTACATGGATGCGTTTAAAAAGATGGCGGAGCAGTTTGATATTCATAATGATATCACCGTATCCGCATTGTCCCGTTGTCCGGAGGTTCTCACGATGGAACAGGTCCCGGAGGATGAGGAGCATCTGTGGAAGGTGCTTTCCGAAGCCATCAAACAGGCGGCTGAGAAGTTTGTGGAGACACGGCTTGCGGAAGGCGAGAATCTGAAAGAGGATTTAATCAAAAAGCTGGATTACATGGCAGGACTGGTTGCATTTATCGAGGAACGTTCTCCGAGAATCGTGGAGGAGTACCGCGCGAAGCTTTCCGAGAAGGTTTCCGAGCTGTTGAACGGAGCGGCCGTGGATGAGAACCGGATTGCCACCGAGGTGACGATCTATGCGGATAAGATCTGCACGGATGAGGAGATGGTCCGTTTAAAGAGCCATATCGAGAGCATGAAGAACAAGCTGATCGCCGGAGGCAGCATCGGCCGGGAGCTGGACTTCATTGCCCAGGAGATGAACCGCGAGGCCAACACCACCTTGTCCAAGGCCAATGATCTGGAAACGGCGGACAAGGCCATTGCGTTAAAGACAGAGATTGAAAAGGTAAGGGAGCAGATTCAGAACATCGAATAATCCGGAATATTTTTGAGAAGATACAGAAATAATTTGATTTGGAGGATTTTGGATGAGCCAGCAGGGAATTTTAGTTGTGATTTCCGGTTTTTCCGGGGCAGGAAAAGGAACCTTGATGAAGGCGCTGCTTGAGAAGTATGAGAATTATGCATTGTCGGTGTCTGCCACCACCCGCCAGCCCAGGCCGGGAGAGGTAGACGGAAGAGAATATTTCTTTGTGTCCAGAGATTATTTTAAATCCATGGTGGAGAATGATGCTCTGATTGAGTATGCCCAGTATGTAGATAATTTTTACGGGACACCGAAGGATTATGTGGAGAAGAAGCGGATGGAAGGGAAAGATGTAATCCTGGAAATCGAGATTCAGGGAGCGCTGAAGATTAAGAAGAAGTTCCCGGATACGCTGCTTCTGTTTGTGATGCCGCCCAGCGCAAAGGAGCTGAAGAAGCGTCTGGTAAATCGTGGGACAGAGAGTCTGGATGTGATTGACGCGCGGCTGAAGCGGGCTTCGGAAGAAGCCGTGGGCATTGAGGCCTATGATTATATCGTAATTAATGATGAGATTGATACCTGTGTCGAAGAGCTTCATCGGCTGATTCAGGCACAGCACAATAAAACCTCCAACCGCCTTGATTTTATCAACGAGATGCGGGAGGAGTTAACCCAACTTTAATTGAAAAATGATTGTTTATTTTGAAAGGAGATTTCCACATGTTACATCCATCCTATTCGGATTTAATTGAAGCAGTAAACAGCGATATCGAGCCAGGCGAGCAGCCGGTGGTTCAGAGCCGTTATTCCATCGTAATCGCGGCATCCAAGCGCGCAAGACAGCTGATTGATGATGCGGAGCCGTTAGTAAGCGGAGCCTACGGGAAGAAGCCTTTGTCGGTGGCCGTTGACGAGCTGTACAAGGGAAAGGTGAAGATTCTCGGCGAGAATGAGCTGGGAGATGACGCAGAAGAGACATTTGAAGAAATCAGCGAGCTGGACGGAAGGAAGGCCGAGGAGGCGGAAGCGCCTGCTGAGGCTGAGGAAGCGCCGGAAAGCAACGAAGAGCAGTAGTTATCATGGAAAAGGGGGAATTGCGAAAACTTAAGTTAAGTTTAGTAGTTTCCCTTTTTTGCTGAACGGGAGCGGAACGTATCACAAAACATTGAAAATAAAGGATTGGATTTGAATGATTAAAATATTATTTATCTCGCTGGGATGCGACAAGAACCTGGTGGACGCAGAAAAGATGCTGGGACTTCTGGGAAAGGAGGGCTATGCCTTTACCGATAACGAGGAGGAGGCCGATGTCATCGTAGTCAACACCTGCTGCTTCATCGGAGATGCCAAGGAGGAAAGCATCAACACCATCCTGGAGATGGCTCAGTATAAGGAAGAAGGACAGTGCCGTGCGCTGATTGTGACGGGATGCCTGGCTGAGCGTTATAAGGACGAGATCCTCCAGGAGATTCCGGAGGTGGATGGAATCCTGGGAACCTCTACTTATGATGAGATTACCTCCCTGCTGTATGCGGTTCTGGAGGAGAAAAAGGAGCATGTGTCGGTCTTTCACGATATCAATGCTTTGCCGAGGACCACGGCCGGCCGTATGGTGACTACGGGAGGCCACTATGCCTTTTTAAAGATTGCGGAGGGCTGCGATAAGCACTGCACCTACTGCATCATCCCCAGTCTGCGCGGAAGCTACCGCAGTGTACCCATGGAAGAACTTTTAAAGGAGGCCGGGGAGCTGGCGGCCCAGGGCGTGAAGGAGCTGATTCTGGTTGCGCAGGAGACCACTCTTTACGGCATGGATCTGTATGGAGAAAAACGCCTGCCTCTGCTGCTTCGAAAGCTGGCACAGATTCCCGGAATCCAGTGGATCCGGATTCAGTACTGTTATCCGGAGGAGATCACGGATGAACTGATTCAGGTGATAAAGGAAGAAGAAAAGATCTGCCATTATCTGGATATGCCGATTCAGCATGCAAGCGATGCTGTCTTAAAGCGGATGGGGCGCCGGACCAACCAGCAGGAGCTGCGTGATATCATCGGAACGCTGCGCCGGGAGATTCCGGACATCGCAATCCGCACGACTTTGATTTCCGGTTTCCCTGGAGAGACCGGGGAGGACCATGAGGAACTGATGGAATTTGTGAATGAGATGGAATTTGAACGTCTTGGGGTATTCGCTTATTCCTGTGAGGAGGATACGCCGGCAGCCCTTCTTCCGGACCAGATTCCGCAGGAATTAAAGGAGGAGCGCCGTGATGCCATCATGGAGCTTCAGCAGGAAATCGCATTCGAGAAGTCCGAGGCCATGGTAGGCCGGGTCCTGGATGTGATGATTGAGGGGAAGGTAGCCGATGAAGCGGCTTATGTGGGCCGTACCTATATGGACAGCCCGAATGTGGACGGCCTGATTTTTGTGAATGCAGACCTGGAGCTGATGAGCGGTGATTTTGTCCGCGTGAAGGTGACGGGCGCAGTGGAATATGATTTGATGGGGGAGGTATACGATGAATTTACCGAATAAGCTGACAATTTTACGCGTGATCATGATACCGTTTTTCGTGTTTTTCCTGCTGTATCAGGGTGGGACCAACAGCACCTTCCGCTGGATTGCGGCCATCGTCTTTATCGTGGCCAGCTTAACGGATATGCTGGATGGAAAGATTGCCAGAAAGTATAATCTGGTTACGAATTTCGGAAAGTTTATGGACCCGCTTGCAGACAAGCTGTTAGTCTGCTCCGGGTTAATCTGTCTGATTGAGCTGGGACAGCTCCCGGCCTGGATGGTGATTCTCATTATCAGCCGTGAGTTTATCATCAGCGGCTTCCGCCTGGTTGCATCGGATAACGGCGTAGTCATTGCGGCAAGCTACTGGGGCAAGTTTAAAACCACCTTCCAGATGATCGCGGTGGTCCTGCTGATCGTGAATATCCCGGCACTGGCTCTGATTACGAATCTGTGCGTATGGGCAGCGCTGGTCCTGACCATCATTTCTTTAGTTGATTACATTGCAAAAAATCATAAGATACTGACAGAAGGGAGTATGTAAGTATGGTTTGCGAATTAATATCTGTGGGAACGGAGCTGCTTCTTGGCAACATTGTAAATACCAATACCCAGTTCCTTGCTGAAAAATGCGCTCTTTTAGGGCTTTCCATGTATCATCAGGTAACGGTGGGCGATAACCGGGAACGGCTGTCGGAAACCATCCGCACGGCGTTAAAGCGGTCGGATATCGTGATTCTGACCGGCGGCCTCGGCCCTACCGAGGATGACTTAACCAAGGAGGTCTGCGCAGAGGTGATGGGCTGTGCGCTGGTGGAGGACACTCATACCAGAGAACGGATTGAGGAATTTTTCCGGAATAACATCTACAAGGAAATCCCGGAAAACAACTGGAAGCAGGCCATCGTTCCGGACGGCGCTATCGTTCTGGATAACGACAATGGAACAGCTCCGGGGCTGATTATCGAGAAGTTCGGCAAATCTGCCATTCTGCTTCCCGGACCGCCGAATGAGCTGTATCCTCTGTTTATGAAGAAGGTGTTCCCGTATCTGCAGAAGCTGCAGCCGGAGATTATCCGCTCCCAGATGGTGAAGGTCTGCGGCATGGGCGAGAGCCAGGTGGAGGATAAGCTGCTGGATCTGATTTCCAAGCAGGAGAATCCGACCATTGCCACCTATGCGAAAACCGGTGAGGTGCATATCCGCGTGACGGCAAAGGCAGTCAGTGAGGAAGCGGCGGATAAGCTGATAAAGCCGGTGGTGAAGGAAATCAAAAAGCGTTTCGGTGATTTCGTGTATTCCACCAGGGAGGATGAGACGCTGGAGATGGCGGTTGTCCGCCTGTTAAAGAAGCTGGAGCTGACGGTGACAACCGCGGAGTCCTGCACCGGCGGCATGCTGGCGTCCCGTCTGGTGAATGTACCTGGCGTTTCGGATGTATTTCGTGAGGGCTTTATTACATACTCCAATAAAGCCAAGAGAAAGATTTTAGATGTCAGTAAGGGAACGCTTAAGAAGTACGGTGCAGTTAGCGAACAGACAGCAAAGGAGATGGCAACCGGCGGCGTATTTGCCACCGACGCAGATGTGTGCATTGCCATTACCGGAATCGCAGGGCCGGACGGCGGCACGGAGGAGAAGCCGTTGGGACTGGTCTATATCGCCTGCTATCTGAAGGATACGGTGAATGTAGAAAAGTACCAGTTTAAAGGCAGCCGGGATAAGGTCCGGGAGCAGGCCGTAATGAAGGCGATGGATTTGCTGCGCCGCTCGATTTTAGATAATTATTGCTGAGACCAGGAGGAGAGAGTTTTGGAAAACCGAAATGGAAAAAGAATGATGGCGGCAGCCTGCCGGTATGCGTACAGCAGGTTTGTGCTGAATGACTATATGTTTTATGAGATGGCGGCCGAGAATCCGGAGCCGTCAGCCAGCCAGAAGGCGTTCCGGGAGACGTTCCTTGCACTGACCGGACGTTTCCTGAACGGGGAATATCCGACGGCCGAGCTGGATGCGCTGCGCAGCCGCATCATCCGGGAGGCGGATATCATCACAGCCTTTGTGGACTGCTTCCAAATCTATGAGTATGTGCTGAACCGGATGGAGCTGCGTTTTACGGCGGATGCCCTTCCGGCAGAAGAGGATGAGGCGGTCACGGATGAAATTATGAGATATATCGTTTCGGCAAAGGAGTCTGCGGAGCAGAACAGCCGGATTCGGGAAATCCTGGGACAGCTTCCTCTCCGCTTTACCAAGTCCAAGTTTTTCGCTCTGATGGCGCAGGCACTGTCTGTCTATGAAGGAACCGATCAGAAGTCGCTGAAGCAGGTGCTTGACATGCTGCGTTCTGAGGCGATGCTTGCTCTTCCGGAGCATATGGAGGAGGGGCATGAGGAGATTTCTGCACTCTTAAATAATCTGCGGCAGGGAGACTATAAGAATCTGGACCTGGAAGGCTTTCAGAAGCTTCAGAGCAGCCTGACCCTGGCGGAGGAAACGCTTTCACGGGAGTCTTCCGAATGTCTGACGATGATGGATCTGGTGAATGATTTCTATGTAATCTGCCTGACCCGTCCGGATACCCTGATGGACAGCCAGGAGGAAGAGCTGTACCATTCGATTTTGAATACCGTGTGGAAGAAGCTGTCCGACGGGGACTATTCCATGCCGGAGGAGGAGATGGACGATGCCCTGATTCAGATGGAAGGCCGTCAGGAGCGCTATTATGAGCAGTACGCCCGTTATGAGATGACGGATCTGGACGGACTTCTGGGAGAAGAGCGGACAGAGGCGGATTATGATACCGCCTGGAAGGTTGACCGGCTTCTTTCCACCAGTTCCTTTATGTCTCTTAAACGGGAGGAATCGGTTTCTGAGGAGGGAATCCTGTTAAGCCGGAAGGCGGTGGAGGAGCTGTGCCAGCCGCTGTTTGATGAGCTGGAGGTTTCCTGGAAGCAGCTTCCCCGCTGTGTGATGCGTTCGGTAATGGCAAAGCTTCTGGCGGTAATGCCGATGTTCTTTACCACATCGGATGAAATCCGGCAGTTTATCGGCGGATGTCTGTCCGCCTGCACCGATCTGCCGGAGAAAGCAGCCAGTGTGGAGCTGATTCGTTCAATTATGGAGAGTGACGATGCTTTTTTATAAAAAGCTTTATGTCGGCGAGATGGCCGAAAAGCGGCGTTTTGCCATTTTACAGAAGATTCGTTCCGGCGGGACCCCGGCTCATGTTTATCTGGTGGTTCCGGCAGCGAATGAGGCCAATCTTCTTGACATTTACCCGGCCGGAGAAATCTGCGGTACGGCAGAAGCGAGATGGCAGGCGGCTTACCAGAAGGAACCTCTGGTTCTGGGCATTGCCCTGGGGTATCCGGACGCATGCAGGCTGGTAAGGCGCATGGTAGATGAGGTTTACCAGGTGACCGGCGGGCTGGATATCCGGCGGTATCTGGAGCTTGACGCATATAAATAAAAAAGAAAGGCAGCGGTTCCGGCAGCCATCCGGCAGCCGGAAATCCCTGGGAGCAGCGGAATGATAAAAGTGATTGGCATACTGCTTTTGATTTTGAAAATCATCTGGTGGATATTGCTTGGGATTCTGGGTCTGATTCTTGGAATCCTGCTTTTCGTGCTCTTTTCAGCTGTCCGTTACCGCATTGATGGCCGGAAGGACGGGGACGCGTTCGGCGGAACGGTCAGGGTCACCTGGCTGTTATGGATTCTTTCCGTGCAGGCCGTTTACCGGGACGGGCTGGATGTGGCGGTCAAGGTATTCGGGCGGACGGTCTGGCGGCTTGGAGAGGATGGCGCGTCGGAGTCCGAGGAACCGGAGGAAAGCGGAACCGGGCCGGATGAGCCGGAGAAAGGCAGTGCCGGACCGGATGGGCCGGATGAACTGGCGGAGGACTTCGCTGCGCCTTCTGAAAAATCGCGGCCGGAGCTTTCTGCGGAATCTTCGGAGAATCCTCAGCCGGAGTCTTCTGGCAAGTCCTCCGGGAATCCTCAGCCGGAGGCATCTGGCAAAGCTTCTGAAAATCCTCAGCCGGAGGCATTCGCCGGACCGGAGAAGGAGGAACCGTCCAGGGAGAAGCTGCGTTTTCCAGAGAAGATTCGGGCATTCTTTGAGAAACTGAAGTTTTCATTTCAGTCAATTTGTGGTAAACTAGAACAAACGAAAGAAAAAGCAGACGGGATTCAGACAAAAGCATCGGAGCTTCTGGAGAAGTGGGAAGTCCTTCAGGATTACCTTCATAATCCGGCCAATCAAAAGTCGGCCCGGCTGATTTTCCGGCAGTTAAAAAAGATTCTTTGCTGCCTGCTTCCGAAGAAGGGACATGCGGATATCACCTTCGGCCTGGAGGACCCGTATCAGATGGGACAGGTTCTCTCTGCCGCCAGCATGGCTTATCCATTTGTTCATCGTGTGCTGGACCTTCATCCGGTCTTTGGCGAGAAGATTCTGGAAGGAGAAATTCATGTGCGGGGACATCTTCGGCTGGGCATCATCCTGGGATATGTTCTGCGGCTTCTGCTGGATGGGAACATCCGAAAACAGCTGTGGAGAAAAATCCATCCGGCCCCATGACGGGGAATCAATCAATTAGGAGGAAACAAAGCTTATGGCAGATAACCATTTTTCATCAACACTAGAGGCCCTTTTTAAGGGTATGGACCAGTTTGTCACCACCAAGACGGTAGTCGGCAGCGCGGTAAAAATCGACGATGCCATCATCCTTCCGCTGGTTGACGTATCCTGCGGCATGGCAGCCGGTGCGTTTGCGGACGGCAGCAAGGACAAGAACAACGGAGCCGGCGGCATGAGTGCCAAGATGTCTCCCAGCGCGGTGCTGGTGATTCAGAACGGCGTGACTAAGCTGGTGAATGTGAAGAATCAGGACCCGGTAACCAAGGCGATGGATATGGTACCGGACCTGGTCAATAAATTCGTAGGCGGACCGAAGGGAGCCGGAGTCGTGTCTCCGGAGGCCATGGAAACTGCAGAAGAAATTCTGGAGAAGGAGCCGCAGAAATAATCCGATGCCGAATGGCTGTAATACTGGAATCAGAAAGAAACCCGCTGCATAAGATAACCCATAAGGACAATGAAATGGGGAATCGGATTGAAGCGGGTTTGTGGTTTTGCTTTGGTTTGTTTCGGCTGCGGCATGGTCGTCCTCTTATTTGTTCCGGAAACCCTGACGACGCTGATCTTCATTGCGGCATGCCTGATTCTGGGCTACAATTTATTCTGCTGTTAAAGGTTCTGCCTGAATGCCGCTTTTTCAGGCAGAATGGAAGCGCAGCGGGTAAAAAAAATAACTCCGGCAGATATCTGCCGGAGCTTTTCTTTTACTTTCATCCTCTGATTAAGCTCTTTCAACTAAACCGGATCTTAAGCAAGAAGTACATACATACATCTTCTTCGCACCACCGATGGTCTTAACCTTAACAGATTTTACGTTAGCTTTCCACATTTTGTTGGATCTTCTATGGGAATGGCTCACAGCATTACCGAAGTGAGCAGCCTTTTCGCAGATTGCACATTTAGCCATGATTTGCACCTCCTTTAACGGTACTTGGATTTCTTTTCAAAAATCCACAACAAGTGTATCTTAGCAGAAACTCATTAAAAATGCAAGAGAAATTTAAAATTTTATTTTCTTTTTTCGCAAAATAGTGTATACTTGTCAATATAAATCATTAGGAGGCTACAATATGAGGGGTCGAATCAATAATAAGCTGGGTGAAATCCAGATTAGTTCTGACGTCATCGCATTATATGCAGGGACAACAGCGGTTGAGTGCTTCGGTATCGTAGGCATGGCTGCAGTCAGCATGAAGGATGGTCTGGTAAAGCTTTTAAAGCGGGAAAGCCTGACTCATGGAATCAACGTGGACATTCGTGATAATCATATGACCATTGATTTTCATGTGATTGTGTCATACGGCGTCAGCATCTGTGCCGTCGCGGACAACCTGATTGAAAATGTAAAATACAAAGTAGAAGAATTCACCGGAATGGAAGTTGACAAAATCAACATTTACGTAGAAGGTGTGAGAGTGATTGATTAAGGAGGAAACCGGTGATATGAATACCATTGA
>JAUNPZ010000065.1 GCA_030536455.1 Lachnospiraceae bacterium
CTAAATGGCTTTCTAAAGAAGAATTGCATAGTGTGGATTGGCTGCCGGCAGATTTAGAATTGATTGAGAAGATAAAAGAAAAAATGTAGGAAGCATAATGTGTTTATACAATATATTGATTTAGAGAAAACGGACGAATTTTTTCTGAATCACAAAGATATTATAAGGATTGTCAGGTTCAGACGTTCGAACATATAAAAGAGAAATTCCCGATAAACGGAACGGCGGACTCAAGAGGTCTAATGACGATTTTGAATCTCGCTGGAGTGCTGATTAAACTTCGAGATTCTTTTGAAGGTAAGGAATTATGGCGTATTGTGACTGGGATGTCATCAGAGACCTCCTCATTGCTGAGAACCCAGAGAAATTCTTGACAAAATGTGGGGGAAAAGATATTATTGTACTGTAGTATATGTATCATATACGAAAGGCAAATCTGTTGAAAGGCAGAGACGCAAAGCCAAGGATCTAAAGTCTAAAGACCATGATAGCCGGTTGCAGTTTATTCATAAGTTTTAATGCAATTTTACCGCCTGTCTAACGGAGATGGGCGGTTTTTTGCACTTACAAAAATGGCGGAGAGGGAATGCGGATGAAGGTAGGGAAAGAATTAAGGGGAGTTGTTTTGCTTTTGACAGGGGCATTGCTGTGCGGCAGCCTGACCGGGTGCGCCGGTGGCGCCGGCAGCGGCGCTGGCAGGGAGAATGGCAGTGCAGTGGAGAACGGCAGGGAGAATGGCAGGGAAAAGGAACGTGCAGCGGAGAATGGCAGTGCGGAGGAGGATGGCAAAGAGACGGTTTCGGTGGCGCTGTGGGGCGGACAGCTGCTGGAGGGATATACAGGATATTTACAGGAGCAGTTCCCGGAGGTGGAATTCGAGTTTTATCTGGCGTCCAATACCACGGATTATTACCGGTTCTGTCAGGAGAAGGGGAAGCTGCCGGATATTCTGACGGTGCGGCGGTTTTCCCTGAATGATGTGAAGAATCTGAAGGATGAGCTGATGGATTTGAGCGATACGGATCTGGCGAACAGTTTTTATCAGTCCTATCTGCGCAGCTACACCTATGATGATGGTACGGTGAACTGGCTTCCTGCCTGTGCGGAGGTGGATAGTCTTATTATCAACAAAACCTTATTTGAGCAATATGAGATTCCGGTGCCTACAGATTATGAAAGCTTTCTGTCTGCCTGCGCTGCATTTGAGGAGCATGGGATCCAGGGCTTTATGACGGATTATGCGCGGGATTATACCTGCCTGGAGCTGCTGCAGGGCTGGTCGATTGAGCAGCTGATGTCCATGGATGGAAGGCTGTGGAGACAGGAGTATGAAAGCGGCATGGCCAGCCAGCTAAGTGAGACGGTCTGGATGCCGGTATTTGAGAAAATGGAGGATTTCATCAAGCACATGAATCTCACAGAAGCGGATAACGAGACTGAGCCGGGCGAGGTAAATGAACGGTTTCAAGCCGGCAGGGTGGCGATGTACCGTGGAACCGGTGCGGATGTGCTGGCATACCGGGAAAGCGGCGAGGCGCTGCTGATGCCATATTTCGGAAAGACACCGGAGGACAACTGGTACCTGACCTATCCTTCCTTTCAGGCTGCGGCGAAGGAGCAGGAGACTCCGGAGCGCAGGAAGCTGATTCTTGAGATTATGTCGGTGATGCTGGGAGAAGGGGGACTGAAGCATATCACCACCGGACAGAATATGGTGGCTTACAACAAGGGAGTACAGCTGGAGCTGCTTCCGGAGCTTCAGAATTTAAGCCCGGCCATTAAGGACAATCGTCTTTATATCCGGCTGGCATCCAATGATATGTTTTCCATATCGAGAGAGGTGGTTCAGGGCATGATAAGCGGGCAGCTGCCGGATGCAAGGGCAGCATATGAGGAGTTTAACCGTCTTTTGATACTGGAGAAGGAAGAGGAGAAGGAGACGGTTTTGATTGAGACCGGCTATCCTTACACCTTTTATTCGGATGGAGGTAATCCGGCAGCTTCTGCCATTATCAATACGGTGAGGGAAGAAGCCGGCATGGAGCTGATGCTGTGCCAGGCTTCCGATATCAGCGGAGACATCGTGGCGGGCATGTACCGGGAGCACGACCTGAATTACCTGATGCGCGGGGAGAATATTAAGATTTATCGGACGGAAATGACCGGGGCAGAGATGGAACAGTTTATTACTCATACACTGGAGCAGGAGCACAGCAGGTCATCGGTGGTAAATGATAGTACGCTTTATGTGTCCAGTGGATTTGAAATGGAGATTTTCAAGACAGAAGAAGGATATCAGCTGGGGCAGCTCACCATTCAGGGAGAGCCTGTGAAGGCGGAGCAGACATATTCCTTTGGAGTGATTTCTTCGGTATATCATTTTGCAGAACCGATATTTGAGAAGATGGGGATAACGGCATTTGATTTCCACGAGAATACAGCGAATGAACTTTTTATCCGGCGGCTGACGGGCGGCGGACAGCTTTCAGAGCCGGCTGCTTATATGTATTTAAAGAAGAGATAAAAGGGTGGAAACATGAAAAAATGCGGGAAGTTCGCAGCATGGCTGATGTTGGCTGTGATTGTGATGGTATCGATGGCGGCGGGTGCAGGGTATGTCAACAGACATCTCAGAAAAATGGTCTATGAGGAACGAAAGCTGCAGCTGGATCAGGTGACGATTCAGCTTCGCATGAATCTGATGAATGAGCTGAATAACCAATGGGAGATACTGGCGGCAGCAGAGAAGGTGCTGGCGGAACATGCCGGACCGGAGGAGCCGGAGCAGGAGATCCTGGCGCAGGTGAAACGGATGAACCGGCTGCTGAACGCTGAGGCGCAGAATGCATTTTTAATGCTTCTGGATGAGAAGGGAAACTGCTTTGACGCCGGAGGCAGGAGAGGAATCTGGGGCGATATCGATCAGATTGCAGACTCTGACAAGAGGCATACTTTTGTATCGGATTCCTCCAATTATGATGGGGTCTACTGGGCATTTGTGTCCGGCCTGGACCATCCGGTCTCACTTGCAGGCAGGGACAGCCGGATTACCCATATCGTATGGATGAAGGATATTAATTCGATAGACCGGTATTATGACAGCGAGACTTATGGAGAGAAAAATGAGACCTATATCCTGAAGGAGAATGGGACCCGGATGTATGACAACACAGAAAGTGGTGACACCATCAGCAGCTACAATGTGTTTAAGGTTCTGAGGGAGGCAGAGCATCTGCAGGCGGACGGATTTGAAGGGACGAAGGCGCAGCTTCTGAGACAGAAAACGGCGTGTACGAATATCCGGCTGGATGGGACCGAATATTATTATAGTCTGGCCTCTTTACAGCCCTACGGAACCATTTTGATGTTCCTGATTCCGGCAGAGTATGTGGCGCCCAGTACCATGAAGATGGTCAATTCGGTTATCCGGATCTGCCTGGTCATCGCCCTGATTTTTATAACGATGGCGATTCTGTTTGTGTATCTGTTCAGCACATTGAGGAGCCGGACGCAGCTCTATAAGCAGGAACAGGAGAATCTCAGAAAGCAGGAAGAGTTAAATGACGCTCTTTCCAGCTCCATGAACGCTTCTCAGGAGGCATTTCAGATTGCAGAGGCGGCAAATCAGGCAAAGAGCAAATTCTTATCCAATATGTCCCATGACATCCGCACTCCGATGAATGCTATTGTAGGGTTGTCCACCCTGCTGTCCAGGGAGGCGGACAATCCGGAGCGGGTGAGGGAGTATACCAGAAAGATTATCGTATCCAGCCAGCATTTGCTGGGGCTGATTAATGATGTGCTGGATATGAGCAAAATCGAATCCGGCCAGACGACCCTGAATGTCAGGGAGTTCAGCCTTGCAGATGCGGTAGAGGAGATTGCCGTCATCATGCGTCCGCAGGTGAAAGCGAAACAGCAGACCTTTGAAATCGCAGTGAGGGATATTCAGAGCGAGCTGGTGATTGGAGATAAGCTGCGGCTGAATCAGATTCTGATCAATCTACTGTCCAATGCGGTGAAATATACGCCGGCAGGCGGCGCCATATGGCTGAATGTCATGCAGCTTTCGCAGACCGGTAAGAACTATGCGCGTTTCCGGTTCGAAGTCCGGGATAACGGGGTCGGAATGTCAGAGGATTTCCAGATGAAAATCTTTGAGCCATTTACCCGTGAGGAAAATAGTATGACCGAACGGGTTCAGGGAACCGGGCTTGGCATGGCGATCACCAAAAACCTGATTGATCTGATGGGAGGAACCATTGCCATAAAGAGCAGATTGGGGGAAGGCAGCACATTTACCGTGGATGTGGAGTTCCGGCTGCAGGAGATGGAGATTAATCAGGAGTTCTGGAAGCATCACGGAATCACACATATGCTGGTAGTGGATGATGAAATCGACATCTGTACCGACATCATCAACACCATGTCAGAAACCGGCGTGGCGATGCAGCAGGCAACGGACGGACGCACGGCGGTGTCTATGGCGGGGCAGGCGGTGAAGGACGGACGAGACTTTGATTTGATTTTATTAGACTGGAAGATGCCGGGGATGGACGGAATCGAGACCGCGAGACAAATCCGCAGGGTGGTTCCGAAACAGATTCCGATTATGGTTCTGACTGCTTATGACTGGAGTGAGATTGAGGAGGAGGCGCTGGAAGCCGGGATAAATGGATTTTTGCCAAAGCCGTTCTTTATAACTAATTTCAAACAGACCGTGGAACGCATTGCGGATACAGGCGCAGAATTGGCAGATGCGGAGGAGAAGGCAGGCAAGCTGGCAGGAAAACATTTTCTGGCAGCAGAAGACCATGAAATCAATGCAGAGATTCTGCAGGAGCTGCTGCATATGAAGGGGGCGGACGTGGATATTGCAGAAAATGGCAGAAAGGCCGTGGAGATGTTTGAACAGTCGCGGCCGGGACAGTATGACGCCATTTTTATGGATATCCAGATGCCGGTGATGAGCGGTTACGAGGCAGCCAGACAGATCCGCGCCTGCGGTCATCCGGATGCAAAGGAGATTGTGATCATTGCAATGACAGCCAATACATTCGCAGAGGATGTGCAGGAAGCTTTGAAGGCAGGGATGAACGCCCACACTGCAAAGCCGGTGGATATGGAGCAGCTGGAGCGGATTCTGGATGAACAGTGGAGTCGTGGATAACAACGCAGATTTTCGAAAAATATCAATCCGTTTTTTGTGGGAAGAGCGGGTGCAAATTACAACAAATAATAATTGACAATGCCAGCCATATATCGTTAAGATATAAGTTGGCATTGTTTTTGAATTAGAAGCAAACGACTGGAGGAATACGGATGAATAAAAACAAAGAACTATTTGAAACAGCCCCCATCCCCAAGGCGGTGGCGGTGATGGCGGTTCCGACCATGATTTCCATGCTGGTGGTCGTCATCTACAACATGGCGGACACCTTCTTCATCGGTCAGACGGGGGACCCCATGCAGGTGGCGGCCGTGTCCCTTGCCACGCCGGTTTTTATGATCTTCATGGCGCTGGGCAATCTGTTCGGCATCGGCGGAAGCTCCGCCATATCCAGAGCGCTGGGAGAGAAGAAGGCGGAGCGGGCAAAGCATATTTCGTCCTTCTGCTGCTATGGCTCGCTGGGGCTTGGCGTGATTGTGGCGCTGATCTACCTGATCGGGATGGATGGAATCCTGCATCTGATCGGCGCCAGTGAAAATACCATCGGTTATGCGCGTACCTATCTGACCTACATTGCATTCGGCGGCCCGTTCATCATGTTTGGAACGGCATTCGGCAACATCCTGCGCGGTGAGGGAGCGGCCAGGGAATCCATGATCGGCAATCTGATCGGAACATTGGTCAATATCGTGCTTGACCCGATTATGATTCTGGCGCTGGGCTGGGGCGTGGCAGGTGCGGCCATCGCCACGGTAATCGGCAATATGGCAGCCAGCGCATTTTATCTGCGTTATTTTATGAAAAAGAAGTCCAGCCTGTCCATCCGGCTGAAGGACTTTAAGGCGGGGGAGCGGATTGCGTCCGGCGTTATGACCATCGGTATCCCGGCATCTCTCAACAACATTCTGATGAGCTTTGCGAACATTGTGCTGAATCAGGTGCTGGCAGGCTACGGAGATACCCCGGTGGCTGCCATGGGAGTTGCCATGAAGGTCAATATGCTGGTGGTGCTCTTACAGATCGGACTCTGCGCCGGCATCCAGCCGCTGATTGGATATAACTACGGCGCGCGGAATAAGAAGCGTCTGCTGGGTGTATTCCGGTTCACCGGTCTGTGCGCGGTGGTTATGGGTACGGTGCTGACGGTGGGCATGGTCATTGCCAGAAGAACGCTGATCCAGGTGTTTATCAACGATGCGGAGGTTATCCGGTATGGAATTCAGATGGTGATCGCGCTGCAGCTTTCCGGCCCGTTTATCGGAATTTTGTTCCTGTGCATCAACACGATTCAGGGAATGGGAAAGGCTTTGCCGTCTCTGATTCTGACGGTGTGCAGACAGGGACTGCTGTTTATTCCGCTGGTGCTGGGACTGAATGCAGTGTTTGGACTGGATGGAGTCATCTATGCGCAGCCGGCGGCAGATTATCTGTCTATCTTGCTGGCGGTGGGAATCTGTCTGGGGATTTTTAAAGGAATCGAGCATGTAGAAAAGGCATTGGACTAGAGCGGATTTGAAAATTCATTCCAGCCATCGGCATGCACTGCTTTGCGGGAGCTTTGATTCATATTCAGAAGAAGGCAGCCAACTACGCTGCCTTTTTTTGAACCAAATCTTCCACAAATAAATCTTCCATAACCAATTCTTAATTTCAGTAAATTCCTATTTCAATTCTCCGGATTTTCGATATGATACTGTCCTTTATTCCCATAATCAGGGCGGCCAGGATACGCCAGGTCCGCCTTACCGCATCTTTCCAGAAGGTGGTCTCGATCTCTTCGGGAATGCGGCAGTTAAAATATGACTTCATTCAAGGGTTCCCTCTTTCCCTTACATTCATGTGATATAAGCTTATCATAGTATAAGATTGTCTGCATATCTTCGAAGCAAAAAGAAAGCCAGGAAGGAAATTGGAAAAAATAATAAAATGCCCAATTGACACCGGTCCGGTGAGGTGTTATTATTTTGGTATACCAAAATGATAACGAAATAACCAATATTAGATTAAATTATCTGCGCTAAAATGTACAATAATACAATTATATAGAAAAATACGCAGAAAATAAGGATTATATGGTATACCAAAGAAAACCAAACAAGGAGGGTGCTATGAAAGAAAAACTGCAACAATGGATTACCCTGACGGTGAATCGCAAGGACTATGAGATTCCCGTGGGAAACGGCAGTGGTGAGATGCCGGCATCGGAGACGCTGGCGCATACTCTGCGGGAACGGCTTCATCTTACCGGTCTGAAGCTGGGATGCGGTCAGGGCGCGTGCGGATGCTGCACGGTAATCATGGATGGAAAGGCGGTTACATCCTGTATGACGCTGACGGTAGAATGCGATGGAAGCTGCATTACCACGATTGAAGGACTGGCGGACCCGGTGACCGGCGATTTATCCGGACTTCAGCAGGCATTTGTGGATAACTGCGGATTCCAGTGCGGATTCTGTACGCCGGGCATCATTATGAGCGCGGAGGCGCTTCTGGAGAAGAATCCCCATCCTTCCGAGGAGGAGGTAAGGGAGGCCCTGGCCGGTAATTTCTGCCGATGCGGAAGCCACTATTCTGCAGTTGAGTGCATTATGGATTATGTAGAGGGGAGGGAGCCGAAGTGAAAAAAGAACTGAAAGCAGTAGGCAAGCTGAAAAACAGACTGATTGCAGAGGATGTTGTGACGGGACGCGCCATGTTTACCGATGATATGGTGCTTCCGGGAATGGCTTATGGAAAGGTGCTCA
This sequence comes from Lachnospiraceae bacterium, assembly GCA_030536455.1. GTDB lineage: Bacteria > Bacillota > Clostridia > Lachnospirales > Lachnospiraceae > Caccovicinus. The sequence continues at coordinate 7,915 of JAUNPZ010000065.1, forward strand.
GAAGCCCTCATCCCCATGCAGAGATTGTGAGAATCGATACGGAAAAGGCAAAGGCATATCCGGGTGTATTTTGTGTACAGACCTATCAGGATATTCCGGATAATTATTATATCACCAACCATATGACGCCGGCCTGCCACAGTCATCCGCTGAATAAAATCGTGCAGTATGTGGGCGATGCAGTGGCATTCGTGACAGCGGAGACGGAAGCGATTGCGGAAGCGGCGATGGAGCTCATCGAGGTGGAATACCGTCTGCTGAAGCCGGTATTTACCATTGATGAGGCGCTGAAGGAGGATGCTCCTCAGCTTTATGAAGAGTTTCCGGGCAATATCGCGCCGCCGATCTTTCCGGGACTGGACGATCTGGACTTTCAGGTAGGAGATGTGGAGAAGGGCTTTGCGGAGTCGGAGGTGATCGTGGAAGTAGATGCAGAGATTCACAGCGGGCATAATGCGATTCCGGCAGAGGCTCCGGTCTGTATCGCACAATGGAACGGCGACATCCTGACCATCTACGGCTCCATCGCTTCCGTATCCAACTGCCAGACCTATGTGGCGGCATCCCTGGATATCCCGTATGAGCAGATCCGCATGGTGGCTCCCTGCGTAGGCGGAAGCTTCGGAACCAAGCTGTTTACCGGCAATGTGCATCCTCCGGTATATGCGGCAATCATGGCAAAGGGCGCAAGACGTCCGGTTAAGTTCTGTTACACGAAGGAAGAGCATTTTGCATGTCATCAGACGCGTATGTCCACACAGGCTCACATCAAGCTGGGTCTGAAAAAGGATGGGCTGGCATCGGCCATTACCGTAGAGCAGTATGCAGATGCAGGCGCTATGGCTGGAACTCAGGAAAATATGCTTTCGGTGGGAACGGCCAGCCTTCCGCTTCTGTGCAAGACGGATAATAAGATTTACAAGGGCCAGGTGGTCTTGACGAACAAGGTTCCCTCCGGCTCCTTCCGCGGCTACGGCTACATGGAGTCCTCTGCCATGATCAATCGTGCGATTATGAGAGCCTGCATCAAGCTGGATTTGGACCCGGTAGAATATTTCAAGAAGAATGTGCTCCGTCACGGCGAACGCTATTTTAATGCGCTGAACCAGAAGGAGCCGTGGCAGTATAACGCTTCTCCGGACTGGAATGTGATGATTGAAGCGGCGGCAGAAGGCTTTGGCTGGAAGGACCGCTTTAAGGGCTGGGGCGTTCCGACCTCCGTGAATGGTTCCAAACGCAGAGGCGTGGGAATCGGTGTCAGTGGACACTCGGATATCGGCGGCATGGCATCGAATACCAACGTGACGATGACCAGCGCCGGAGGCGTCATCATCCATACGGTTATGACGGAGTTCGGCAGCGGCGTCCGCGATGTGTACCGGAAGATTGTGGCGGAGGAACTGGATATTCCGGTTGAGCGGGTTCAGTTAAGCCTTGCAGATACCAGCGCGGCGCCTCTGGATTTCGGTAGCGTTGCATCCAGAAGCACCTACGCAGGCGGAAGCTCTGCGCTCCGCGCGGCAAAGGATTTAAAGAAGAATCTGTTTGAACTGGCAGAGGAGAAGCTGGGAATCCCTGCAGAGGATTGGGATTTTAAGGGCGGCATGCTGCATCGGATTTCCAATCCGGAGGAAGTGCATGATATTCATGAGCTTCTGATTTATCCGGACAGCATCAGCGGCGCCGGACACTGGCCCGGCGTAGATAATGCGACGATTTTACATACGCAGCTTGTGGAGGTTGAGGTTGATACCGAGACAGGCAGGATTGAGGTGGTAGACCATTTCGGCGGTTCGGATGCAGGAACCATTGTAAATCCAAGGGCGGCCTATAACCAGCTTACCTCCTTCTTCCCTGGAATCGATGTGGCAATCCGGGAGGAAACGGTATGGGATAAGTGGGACTACAAGGTACTGTCCCCCAGCTTAATCGAATACAAGACCAGAACCTTTAATGATGTTCCGCATCATGACCATATCTGTCTGGAGTCCACCAAGGGACGGGAAAGCGACTTCCCGTTTGGTGCAATGGGAATCGGAGAACCGCTGATTTCCCCATCCGGTCCGGCGATTACCATGGCTGTGTATAATGCCATCGGCATCGAGCTGGAGGAATACCCCTATCTGCCGGCGAAGGTACTTGCAGCGTGGAAAGCAAAGGAGGCTGAAAACAAATGAAAGATTTTGCATATAAAAACCCCGCAACCATCGCGGAAGCCAGCAATCTTCTGAAGCAGGACGGACGTGTTCTGCTGGCTGGCGGCACCGACCTTCTGGATGTGCTGAGGAACCGGCTGGTGCCGGAATATCCGAAGGAGGTAGTAAGTCTGAAAAATGTAAGCGGTATGCGTTATATCCGGGAAGACAAGGGTTATCTGCATATCGGAGCCATGACCACGCTTGCGGAGCTTGCAGGCTCGGAGCTGGTAAGGGAGAAGGCGCCGGCTTTGGCGCAGGCAGCCGAGAGCGTGGCAACGCCGAACCTTCGCAGCACCGCAACCCTGGGCGGCAATCTGTGCCAGGACATCCGCTGCTGGTATTACCGTTATCCGAATCAGCTGGGAGGACGGGTGAACTGTGCCAGAAAAGAGGGGCATCTGTGCTCGGCCATGATGGGGGAAAACCGTTACCATTCCATCTTCGGCGCGGCGAAGGTATGTACGACACCCTGCACCGGCGGCTGTCCGGCGCATACGGACATTTCTGCATATATGGAAAAGCTGAGAGAGGGCAATGTGGAGGAAGCGGCCCGCATTATTCTGGAGGCGAACCCGATGCCGGCCATCACCAGCCGTGTCTGCGCTCATTTCTGCCAGGAGCAGTGCAACCGTCAGCAGTATGACGAGCGGGTGAATATCGGCGACGTAGAGCGTTATGTGGGCGACTATATTCTGGAGCACCATGATGAGTTTATGAGGGCGCCGGCCGGAGAGAATGGCAGAAAAATCGCCATCGTAGGTTCTGGCCCGGCTGGTCTGGCTGCCGCGTACTATATGCGGGAGAGCGGTTATCTGGTGACGGTTTATGAGCGTATGAAGGAGGCTGGAGGCTGTCTGGCCTATGCGATTCCGGAGTATCGTCTGCCGAAGGCTATTGTAAGAAAATATATCTCGATTCTGGAAGGAATGGGAATCCGGTTTGTTTTAAATACCAAGGTTGGCGAAGATATTGAATTAGAGGAGATTCGGGCAGGGTACGACAGCGTGCTTTTGGATACCGGTGCATGGAAACGGCCTCTGATCGGTATTTCCGGTGAAGAGCTGACCCGCTTCGGCCTGGATTTCCTGGTGGAAGTAAACAGCTATATCCAGGAGCGGCCGGGGGCAGAGGTAGTGGTTGTCGGCGGCGGAAATGTAGCGGTGGACGTAGCCATTACTGCAAAACGTCTCGGCGCACCGAAGGTTACGATGATCTGCCTGGAGTCCAGAGAGCAGATGCCGGCAAACCGGGAAGAGGTGGAGCGTGTGCTTGAGGAAGGCATCGAGATCATCAACGGCTGGGGTCCGGAGCTGATTATGAAGGAAGGCCCGGAGGATGCGGAGAAGGTGAGCGGCGTCCGTTTCAAGGCTTGTGTAAGCACCCTGGATGCGTCCGGCCGCTTTGCGCCGGTTTACGAGGAAGAGCGGAAGCTGGAATTAAAGGCATATGTGGTATTTATGGCAATCGGCCAGCGCTCAGACCTGGGATTCCTGGAGGGAGCCTGCAAGGTAGAAACGGAGCGCGGCAGAGTAAAGGTAGAGAAGGAATTCGGAACCAGCCAGCCCGGCATTTTTGCGGCCGGCGATGTGACCACCGGTCCGGCAACCGTTGTCAAGGCTCTGGCAGCAGGCAAAGGCGCGGCGGTGATGATGAACCGTTATCTGGGCGGCGATGCGCTTCTGGTGGAGACCGAAGGGTATCGTCCTGGTCTGGTCCGCTTCTCCGCGGATTGTGAAAAAATCAGCAGAGCCCAGCACGGGGCGCTGCTTCCGGCAGAAGAACGTGCCATGCATAAGGAGGACCAGGCCGGTCTGAGCAAGGAGATGATGACCTGTGAGGCAGGACGCTGCATGAACTGCGGCTGCCTGGCGGTGAATCCCAGCGATACGGCCAATGCGCTTCTGGCAGAGGATGCGGTAATCCGCACCAACATGCGGAGCCTGACGGCGGAGGAGCTGCTTACGACCCATACACGGCTTTCGGACACTCTGAAAAAGGGTGAAATTCTGATGGAGATTGTGGTTCCGTGTACGGATGATGCCGCCATCAGCCGCTATGACAAGTTCCGTCTGCGCAAGTCCATCGATTTTGCAATCGTGGGCCTGGCTTATCAGTACACGCTGGAGGACGGCGTCATCAGCCGCGCAAGACTGGTGCTTGGCGCAGTGGCTCCGGTGCCGCTTCGCAGGAAGAAGGCGGAGGAATATCTGATCGGACGGAGGCTGTGCCGGGAGACGGCGGAGAAAGCGGCCGAGCTGGCATTAGAGGGCGCACTGCCGCTGGCGGACAATGCCTACAAGATTGATGTGGCAAAGGCGATGGTGAAGCGTTCGATCATGGGTGAGGAGTAGAAGACAGATATATGGACAAGAATCGTATTATTGCAGCTGCACGGAATGGAACACACCGGGGAATTCCGGATACCTGCATGGGAAGCGGATTCAGCCAGGACCCTTCCTGCAAGGATGTGCTTCAGTATTATTTTTCCACAGAGCGCGAGATTATCACGGATATCCGTTATACGATCACGGAGACCTCCTGTTATCCATCCAAGGCCTGCGGCGAAGCTGCGGCCGAACTGGCGCAGGGGAAACCGGTGATGGAGGCATATACCATCGATGCGGATAAAATCGGGGAGGCAGTAGGCGGACTGGATATGGAGCACCGCCACTGCGCCCAGATGGCAGAGCTGGCGCTGAAGCGGGCTGTTTTGGATTACGCAAGGAGAAGGGCCGGGAACGGAGGGATTCCGGCGGTCATGCCTGCAGTCCCGGCAGGCATAGGCGGCAGTCCTGACAGGCTGAACGCATAAACGAACGGATAAATGGACGAGAGGGACAGCTTTTAAAGCTGTCCCTCCTGCATTAATTTCTGAATCTGATATCGTTTTAGATGGCTGTAGTGGGCCTTCATCTGAAGCTCGGCCTCCGCCTGGTCATTTGCCTCGATGGCATCCATGATCAGCAGGTGCTCTTCCACGAAAATCCGGTTCATCCTCATGGATGAGGTGGTGATGTAGCGGAACCGGCAGAATGGGTCTACCGTAGAGCAGATAATCGCGGCGAGGCGGCTGTTCTCACAGTAATCCGTGTAGTACTGGTGGAAGTCGATGTCATTTTTGATGAGCAGGTCTACATCCTCCATGTTGACGGCATCCAGCATGTTGTTGGCCAGAGAACGGAGATGGGCAATCTGCTCCGGGGTTGAGATTTTCATAAAGGAGATGAGGACTGCCGTATCCAGAAGGCTTCGGAGCTCGTAAATCTCTTCGATGTCCCTGCGGCCGATGACGGATACCGAGATGCCCTTTCCGGGGGTAAATTCCGCCAGTCCGGAGTGGCACAGGTCCATGAGAGCGGCTCGGATGGGGGTGCGGCTCATGCCAAGGCTGTCGCTGATGGTCCGCTCGACCAGCAGCGAGCCGGGGCGGTATTCACCGGAGATGATACGTTCCTTGATTTTTTCGTATGCTTCATCCTTTTTGCTGGAATTTGAAATGCGGTTTTCCATAATCGGGTCCTCCTGTAAGATCGGCAGTAACGGTTCGGCAGGTCTGTGCACTTGCTGCGCTGACCGTAAGACAAGATGGAATCACGGCCGTGACCGGCTGATATAGGAATTATAGGGAATAGGCGAAAAAAAAGCAAGGGATTTCAAAAACAAATATTCAAATCTGCCGGTTCCTGCAGAGGCAGGCAGTCCGGCGGAATATGAGACAGGAGGGGTTGGTTTGAAGAGAAATCGTTATGTGGGAGCATTTTTAACAGGCGGAATCATCTGTGTGCTCTGCCATCTGGTGACAGAGCTGTACCGGATGATGGGAGTTTCGGAATTATTTGTAATCAGTATTACGGTGTTTACCTTAGCGACGGTTGGTTCCATCACGACGCTGACGGGGCATTATCAAAAGCTGACGGAATTCGGCGGCATGGGAGCCATGATTACGATGGGCGGTTTTTCCTCCGCGATTACAGATGCGGTCCATGGGGAAAGAGTAAAAGGAAAGTCTGCCGGACAGGCGCTCTGGACCGGTATCCGGGAAAGCCTTTTGATTTTATTCTGCGGATATGCACTGGCGGCGGTTCTGGCGGTAATCATTTATTTGATGGGATAGGAGGAACGGAAGATGAAGCTGATTTCGATATTTCTGGCAGGCGGCCTGTTCTGTCTGTTTGGTGAAATCCTTTGGGCAAAGACGAAGCTCGGCGTGGTGAAGACCTTGATTGTGTGTATCCTGGCCGGTGTACTTCTGGATGTGGCCGGCGTGCTGGGTCCCATCATCGGATTTGGACAGGAGGGTTTTACGGTTACGATTTACGATGCCGGTGCATCAATTTATGACGGAGTTCTGGGAAGCATCCGGGACAATGGCCTGTCCGGCGTGATTAAGCTGACGAATTTCTTTTTCCTCCGCTTTGCCGGGCTGATTGCCTGCACCATGACCATGGCGGTCATCTTCGGCTTCCTGTGGAAGAAAAAATAACGGAGCAAAGGAGGGATGAAGATGGCAGGAAGCTGCGGCAGAGTGAGAAAAACAGGGGCAGTTCTGGTGGCGGCCGGACTCTCATCCAGGATGGGAGATTTTAAACCGATGCTTCCCTTCGGGGAGTCCACCATATCCCGCCATCTGGTCTCCCTGCTGAAACAGATGGATGTGAGCCCGGTAATCGTGGTTACAGGCTATCGGGCGGAGGAACTGGAAGCGCATCTGGCAGATACCGGCGCGCGATTTGTGAGAAATGAACGGTATCAGGAGACCCAGATGTTTGATTCGGTAAAAATTGGAATTCAGGCGGCAGCCGGGAGCGGGGAATGTGAGCAGATTATGATTCTGCCAATGGATGCTCCGGCAATCTGCGCGGATACCATCAGACGGGTACGGTCAGCCGCCGGCAGTCTGGTGCGCCCGGTATACCGGAAAAAACCGGGCCATCCAATCCGACTGAGCATTCGGGCCGCCCGCGTAATATGCGGATATAAAGGCGGCGGAGGTTTAAGGGGCGCGATGGAGAACTGCGGAATCCCCATCGTGAATCTGGAAGTCGGGGATGAATGGGTCTGCCGGGACGTGGACACGAAGGAAGAGTATGAAGAGCTGATGCAGCGGGGCAATGGGATTGCCTGCTAGAAGCTCCATGGAGGATATAAAATGCGGACGATTTATCTGGTACGGCATGGAAAGGTCGAGTTTCCGGGAGGGGAAAGGAGCTGTATTGGCAGGACGGACATACCTTTGGACCATATCGGAAGACTTCAGGCGATGGACCTGGGAGAATATTTTACGAAGCATCCGGTGGAAGCCGTGTTCTGCAGTCCGCTCTGTCGCTCAAAGGAAACTGCGGCCATTCTTTCCGGAGGCCGTTTCCCAGTCCGGGAGGAGGAGAAGCTGACAGAGCTTGATATGGGAGAGTGGGAAAATCTTCCCTTCCGGGAGTTAAAGAAGGTCAGGAGCGGGCCGGAGCAGGAGCCTTCCCGCGGGGAATGCCGGAGAGCTGGCAGAGAACGGATGGAGCAGGCCATCGGAGGAATCCTGGAGGAGACGAAGGGGGATGTGGCCGTGGTTTCCCACGCCGGTGTCAACTGCTGCTTTTTATCCGGAATCCTTGGTGTTCCGCTGGATGTGTCGCGGACGCTTACACAGCCTTACGGCGGAATCAGCCGGATTCAGGTGGAGGAAAACGGCGGCTATCAGGTGTCGGACCTGGGAAGAAAGCCGGGACGGGCGCCGGGAGAGGCAGAATGCGAAGAGATCTGGGAGCATTATAAAACGCCGGAGCGCGTCCGGCGCCACTGCATGGCGGTAGCGGAGACGGCGGTGAGGCTTGGTAACATGCTTTCTGAACGGCAGAACGGTCCGGGCAGAGATTACGGCAGTGCTTCGGAGAATCCCTCTGGCCTGGACTTGCAGCTGATTCGGAGCGCAGCGCTGCTTCATGACGTGGCCAGAGGCTGCCGTGGACATGCGGAAGAAGGAGAACGGATTCTTCTCCGGGAGGGTTATCCGGAAACGGCCGATATCATCCGCCAGCATCATCAACTGGACCGGGAAATCTTAAATGAGGCGGCGGTCGTATATCTGGCGGACAAGCTGGTTATGGAGGACCGGGAGGTGACTCTGGAAGAACGGTTTGGAAAATCAGCCGAAAAATGCCGGGACAACCCGGAAGCCCAGGCGGCCCACCAGAGGCGTTACCGCCAGGCAGAGAGGATATGGAGGATGGTTTTTCCGTGTGAATAAGAGGCGATGCCCGAATGAGGAAAACCGCCAAAAAGGGAGGACCTTTTTGGCGGTTTTGACTAGAGGGTGTTGGAAAACTCATTCCGGCAGAGAGGCGCGATATCAGTCATCGTTATCATCGTCGGAATCGTCATCATCATTATCATCATCGTCGAAATCGTCGTCATCATCATCTGCATCATCAAAATCATCGATGTCA
>JAUNPZ010000066.1 GCA_030536455.1 Lachnospiraceae bacterium
AGGTACAGCTTTAAGGAGGATTTTTTTCTATGAACAAAATGAAGAAACTGATGTCAGCCACATTAGCTTCTGCTATGGTGCTGTCACTGGCAGCATGCGGCGGCGGAAGCACCGCAGAGACCACTGCAGCGCCTGCCGGGGAAACAACGGCCCAGGCAGAGACCACCGGCAGCGAGGAGACTGCGGCAGCAGCAGAAGGCCAGGGGGAGGCCTTTGATCTGACCGTATGTCTGGCATCGGAGCCTCAGTCTATCGACCCGGCGTTAAACTCGACTCTGGACGGCGGAACGATGATCAGCCATATGTTCGAAGGCATGACCAAATGGGTGGATGACGGCGAAGGCAATGCGGTTCTCGTGCCCGGACAGGCAGAGTCCTGGGAGAAGACACCGAACGAGGACGGCACCGTAACCTATGTGTTCAAGATGCGTGACGGCATCAAATGGTCCGACGGCAAGGACGTAACCGCAGGCGATTTCGAGTACAGCTGGAAGCGTCTGGCAAATCCGGAAACCACCTCGGATTACTGCTATATGATCGACATGATCAAAGGCTATGCAGAGGTTGCAGACGGAAGCGCAGACCCGGATACCCTGGCGGTAAAGGCCATTGACGATAAGACTCTGGAAGTGGTTTTAACCTATGACTGTCCTTATTTTGAGGAGGTTCTGGCATTCCCGGCGGTTCTTCCGGTCCGTCAGGATGTGGTAGAGGGCAACGATGAGTGGACCTATGACGCGGCGAACTATATCAGCAACGGCGCTTACCGGATGAAGGAGTGGTCCCACAACGCATATATCTTAACCGAGAAGAATGAGAATTATTATGCAGTGGATGAGCTTGGCCCGGAAACCATCAAGTACACTCTGTTAGACGATGAGAACGCTATGTTAGCTGCATACAAGAGCGGCGAGCTGGACTTTATCCAGAGCGTTCCGATGGATGAGCTTCCAAACTACCTGGCATCCGGCGAGCTGGATATCAAGGAGTATTTAGGAACCTACTATGTATGCTTCAACACCGAGGATGAGGTGTTCTCCGATCCGAGAGTCCGCAAGGCATTCTCCCTGGCAATCGACCGCCACTATATCGTAGAGAATGTAAGCCAGTCCGGTGAGGTTCCGGCATCCGGCTATGTGCCGGCCGGCGTCAGCGATGCAGAAGGCCCAAGCGGCGATGATTTCCGCACCGTAGGCGGCGACTACTATGGCGTGGCAGAAGAGGATTACGAGAAGAACTGCGAGGAGGCCCGCGCCCTGCTTGCAGAAGCCGGTTATCCGGATGGCAAGGGCTTCCCGACCGTTGAGTATTTATACAATACCGCAGACAACCACAAGAAGATCGGCGAGGCTCTGCAGAACATGTGGCAAGAGGTTCTGGGCGTTACCGTAACCTTAAATAACCAGGACTGGAACGTATTCTTAGAGACCAGAAAGCAGGGCAACTACCAGATTGCCCGCAACGGCTGGGTTGCCGATTACAATGACCCATGCACCTTCCTGGATATGTGGTACACCGGCGGCGGCAACAACGACGCGCAGTATTCCAATCCGGAGTATGACGCTCAGATTGACGCAGCGAAGGCAACCTCTGTTCCGGAGGAGCGTATGAAGGCCTTCCATGCAGCAGAAGATATCCTGATCGGACAGGATAATGTACTGGCGCCGATTTACTTCAACACCCAGCCTTATATGCTGGCAGATGATGTAAGCGGCATGTATTACAATCCGCTTGGCTTTTTCTTCTTCGGATACACCTCCAAGAACTAAGGCGGATGTATCTGTAAAACAGACAGGTGTATCCATGCAAAATACAAATTTTTAGAAAATATACAAAAAATTTATGAAAAAAATTGCAAAATGCGCTATTTTGCTATTGACTTAGTGCGATAAAGTGGATACAATAGGTGTCACAAACATTTGCAGGCTGTGTAAATTTTAACATGGCCTGCAGAATGAAAAGGAGGAAACCCTATTATGAGAAAAATGAAAAAAGTAATGTCTCTGGCATTAGCTTCTACCATGGCACTGTCATTAGCAGCATGCGGCGGCAGTTCTGCCCCTGAGACAACCGCAGCTCCTACGGAAGCAGCAACCGAGGCGACTGAGGCAGCAGAAACCACAACTGCAGCAGAGACCGAAGCAGCAGCACCTGCTGACGGCGAGTTCAACCTGGCTGTATGTCTGGCATCTGAGCCACAGACCATCGACCCTGCATTAAACTCCGCAGTAGACGGCGCAATCATGACCAACCATATGTTTGAAGGTCTGGTTAAGTGGGTAGACGACGGCGAAGGCAACGCTACCTTAGCTCCTGGACAGGCTGAGTCCTGGGAGAAGGTTGCGAACGATGACGGTACCGTTACATACACCTTCAAGATGCGTGACGGCATCAAGTGGTCCGACGGCAAGGACGTAACCGCAGGCGATTTCGAGTACAGCTGGAAGCGTCTGGCAAATCCGGAAACCGCAGCAGACTACTGCTACATGATCGATATGGTTAAGGGCTATGCAGAGGTTGCAGACGGAAGCGCTGCTCCGGATACCCTGGCAATCAAGGCCATTGACGATAAGACCCTGGAAATCGTATTATCCTACGACTGCCCATACTTTGAAGAAATCATGGCATTCCCGGCAACCTTCCCGGTTCGTCAGGATATGGTAGAGGGCAATGACGAGTGGACCTACGATGTAGCTACCTACATCGGCAACGGACCTTACAAGATGAAAGAGTGGTCCCACAACGCATACATCTTAACCGAGAAGAACGAGAACTACTATGATTACGAGAATCTTGGTCCGGATACCATCAAGTTCACCCTGTTAGATGATGAGAACGCAATGTTAGCTGCATACAAGAGCGGCGAGTTAAACTTCATCGAGCAGCTGCCGATGGATGAGCTTCCAAACTACTTAGCTTCCGGCGAATTAACCGTAGCGGATTATATCGGATGCTACTATGTATGCTTTAACACCGAAGATGAAATCTTCTCCAACCCGGATATCCGTAAGGCATTCTCCCTGGTTATCGATCGTAACTACATCGTAGAGAACGTAAGCCAGTCCGGTGAGGTTCCTGCAACCGGTTTCGTTCCTGCAGGTATCAATGATGCAGCAGGCGCAAGCGGCGACGACTTCCGTACCGTTGGCGGCAACTACTACAGCGTAGCAGCAGAAGATTATGAGAAGAACTGTGAAGAGGCCCGTGAGCTGTTAGCAAAGGCCGGCTATCCGAACGGCGAAGGCTTCCCAACCGTTGAGTACTTATACAACACCGCTGACAACCACAAGAAGATCGGCGAGGCTTTACAGAACATGTGGCAGGAGCAGTTAGGCGTTACCGTTACTCTGAACAACCAGGACTGGAACGTATTCCTGGAGACCAGAAAGCAGGGTAACTACCAGATCGCCCGTAACGGCTGGATTGCAGACTACAATGACCCATGCTCCTTCTTAGACATGTGGTACACCGACGGCGGCAACAACGATGCTCAGTACTCCAACCCAGAGTATGATGCTCAGATTGATGCAGCAAAGGCTACCGCTGTACAGGAAGACCGTATGAAGGCATTCCACGCAGCTGAGGATATCTTAATCGGCGATGAGAACGTATTAGCACCAATCTACTTCTACACCCAGCCATATATGTTAGCTGACAATGTAGAGGGTATGTACTATACTCCTCTTGGATACTTCTTCTTCGGTTATACCTCCCAGAAGTAATCAAAAAGAATACCGGCCCCGCAGGCTTACCGTCTGCGGGGCTTATTTTTTGCCTGAAACCATCTCTTTCTTCTTTTTTTCGAAATTAAGGACTTTTTTCTATTGTAGTTTTATGGTATAATCTACGACAAGAGCGGTGCCGGAGGTTTCGGCGCCCTCATAAAAGTTTCGAAATACAATCCAGTTGGGAGATTTGACACTATGGAGATGAAGCGAGTTTTACTGAAATTAAGCGGAGAGGCTTTGGCAGGCCCGAAAAAAACCGGTTTTGATGAAGATACGGTCAGAGAGGTTGCGGGACAGGTGAAGCTTTCCGTGGAGGCCGGTGTTCAGGTCGGCATCGTAATCGGCGGAGGCAATTTCTGGAGAGGAAGAACCAGTGAAGCCATCGACCGGACCAAGGCGGACCAGATTGGTATGCTGGCAACGATTATGAACTGCATCTATGTTTCGGAGATTTTCCGGACGGAAGGGATGAAGACGGAGATTTTCACTCCATTTGCCTGTGGTGCCATGACGAAGCTGTTTTCCAAGGATAGCGCGAATGCGTGCTTCAAAGAGGGCAAGGTGGTCTTCTTTGCAGGCGGCACCGGACATCCATACTTCTCCACCGATACGGGAATTGCACTCCGGGCGATCGAGATGGAGGCAGACTGCATTCTTCTGGCCAAGGCCATCGACGGCGTATATGACAGTGACCCGAAGGTGAATCCGGCAGCGAAGAAGTATGACCGGATTTCCATTCAGGAAGTCATTGACAAGCAGCTTGCAGTGGTAGACCTGACCGCATCCATCATGTGTATGGAGCACAAGATGCCGATGGCGGTATTCAGCTTGAATGAAAAAGACGGCATTGCCAATGCGATGCAGGGGAAAATAAACGGCACGATTGTGACCGCATAACAGGAGGGGCATTATGCAGGATATTAAATTTTTTGAGGACAAGATGAATAAGACACTGGACAATCTGTCCGGTGAGTACGGCACCATCCGTGCGGGACGCGCGAATCCGCACGTTCTGGACCGTTTAAAGGTGGATTATTACGGAAGCCCGACCCCGATCCAGCAGGTGGGCAACATCTCCGTTCCGGAGCCGAGAATGATCGTGATTCAGCCATGGGAGAAGAGTCTGTTAAAGGCCATTGAGAAGGCGATTCTGACCTCTGACCTGGGAATCAATCCCACCAATGACGGTTCTGTGATTCGTCTGATCTTTCCGGAGCTGACGGAGGACCGCCGTAAGGAGCTGGCGAAGGACGTAAAGAAGAAGGGCGAGAACGCGAAGGTTGCAATCCGCAACATCCGCCGGGATGCCAATGACGCTTTTAAGAAGGCTGAGAAGGCCAACGAAATCTCTGAGGATGACTTAAACGAGTCTACCGAGAAGGTTCAGAAGCTGACCGACAAGATGATTGAGAAGGTGGATAAGGCCATTGAAGCCAAGACCAAGGAGATCATGACGGTATAGCGGCAAGGATAAGAAATCAGGAGGGGCAGGTGTGAAATCCTGCCCTGATTTTTGGTTCGAGACGGTTGTTCTGCGTCCGGAGGGAAGAGCTTCCGGGCGGAAGCCGGAAATGGAGGAAGCCGGGTATGGCAGATTTAACGAATATGACAATTCCGCGTCATGTGGCGCTTATTTTAGATGGAAACGGCCGTTGGGCGAAGAAGCGGGGGCTTCCGCGTACCATGGGCCATAAGGAAGGCTGCAAAACCGTGGAGAAGACGGTGGAGATTGCGGCAAGGATGGGAATTCAGTATCTGACGGTGTATGGATTTTCGACGGAGAACTGGAAGCGTTCCTCGGAAGAGGTGGGGGCGCTGATGCAGCTTTTCCGCTTTTACATGGTGCGTCTGTTAAAGATTGCGTCCCAGAATAATGTGCGGGTGAAGATGATCGGCGACCGCCGCCGCTTTGACCAGGATATCATCGACGGAATCAACCGGCTGGAGGAGGAGACGAAGGAGAATACGGGACTTACCTTTGTGATTGCCGTCAACTACGGCGGCCGGGATGAGATTACCAGAGCCGCAGCCCGGCTGGCAGCAGACTGCGTGGCGGGAAAGGCAGCGGTTTCCTCGATTAACGAGGAGCTTCTGGCTTCCTATCTGGATACGGCGGGGATGCCGGACCCGGATCTGCTGATAAGGACCAGCGGGGAGATCCGTCTGTCCAATTACCTGCTGTGGCAGCTTGCCTACACGGAGATTTATGTGACCGACTGCCTGTGGCCGGATTTCAGCCAGGAGGAATTGGAAAAGGCAATCCTGCAGTATAATAGCAGGGAGCGGAGATTTGGCGGAGTGAAGGCCTGACCGGACTGCGCTGTGAAGAGAAAAAGGAGGGGCGGGTATGTTTACGACCAGACTCATCAGTGGAATCATATTAGTAATCTTGTCTTTATTGATTGTAGGGAAGGGAGGCGCGCTGCTGTTTGTTACTTCGGCAGCGATTTCCGCCATCGGATTGTTCGAACTTTACCGGGTGACCCGGATGCAGGATAAGCTGCTGGGAGCCGTAGGCTATGCGGCGGCATGTGCCTACTACCTTCTGCTGTGGTTTGAACAGGGGCAGTATATCACGTTGGTGGCGATTGCGGCGCTGATGCTGTTTATGACCATCTATGTGGTAACCTTTCCGAAATACGGGACGGAGCAGGTGACGGTGGCCTTCTTCGGCATCTTTTATGTGGCGGTCATGTTCTCCTACCTGTATCAGGTGCGGATGATGGCAGATGGAAAATATCTGGTCTGGCTGATTTTCTTAAGCTCCTGGGGCTGCGATACCTGCGCCTACTGCGTGGGCGTATTATTCGGAAAGCATAAGCTGGCTCCGGTGCTGAGCCCGAAGAAGTCCATCGAGGGAGCCGTCGGCGGCGTGGCCGGCGCAGCCCTTCTCGGCCTGCTGTACGGGATGGTTTTTCGTGAACATATGGTGGAGGTGACCAACGCGCCTTTAGCCTGCGCCCTGGCCTGCGGGATTGCGTCCGTGATTTCCCAGATTGGGGACCTGGCGGCTTCCGCAATCAAGCGGAACCATGGAGTAAAAGATTACGGGCATCTGATTCCGGGACACGGCGGAGTGCTGGACCGGTTTGACAGTATGCTGTTTACGGCTCCGGCAATCTTTTTCGCGCTGACGTTCTTAAAATAAAGGGCGGATATGCGGCTTGGAGAAATGCGATACAGGAAATTTGAGGTGACAGAGATTATGAAAAAAATATCGGTATTAGGTTCGACCGGGTCCATCGGAACCCAGACGCTGGAGGTGGTCCGCAATAACGGAGACATCCAGGTGACGGCGCTGGCGGCAGGGAGAAATATCACGATGCTGGAGAAGCAGATCCGGGAGTTCCATCCCAGGGTGGTTTGTGTCTGGGAGGAAGAGAAGGCCAGGGAATTAAAACAGATGGTGGCGGACGTTTCCGTGAAGGTCGTGTCCGGCATGGACGGACTGATGGAGGCGGCCACGGAAGCCTCCGCGGAGATTGTGGTGACGGCAGTGGTCGGCATGATTGGCATCCGGCCCACCATTGCAGCCATGGAGGCCGGAAAGGACATCGCTCTGGCGAACAAGGAAACCTTAGTGACGGCAGGCCACATCATTATGAAGCTGGCAAAGGAAAAGGGCGTGAAGATTCTTCCGGTGGATTCGGAGCACAGCGCCATCTTCCAGTGTCAGAACGGAGAGGTGGAGCACGGAAACCGGATTCATAAGATTCTCCTGACGGCGTCCGGCGGCCCGTTCCGGGGCTGGACCAGGGAGCAGATGGCGAAGGTGCAGTTAGAGGATGCCTTAAAGCATCCCAACTGGGCCATGGGACAGAAGATTACCATTGATTCCTCTACCATGGTGAACAAGGGGCTGGAGGTCATGGAGGCGAAGTGGCTGTTCGGCGTGGAGATGGACCAGGTGCAGGTGGTGGTGCAGCCGCAGAGCATCATCCATTCCATGATTGAGCTGGAGGACGGCGCGGTAATCGCGCAGCTGGGAACTCCGGACATGAAGCTGCCCATCCAGTATGCGTTATATTATCCGCAGAGACGGTTCCTGCCGGGAGAACGGCTGGATTTCTGGAAGCTGAATGAGATCCGGTTCGAGAAGCCGGATATGGAGAATTTCCGGGGCCTTGCCCTGGCTTATCAGGCCGGAAGAAGGGGAGGAACCCTTCCTACCGTGTTCAATGCGGCCAATGAGATGGCGGTCAGCCGTTTCCTGAAACGGGAAATCCCGTATCTGACGATTGTCGATATGATAGAAGAAGCCATGAATGCACATCGCGTGAAGGAAAATCCGACGGTGGAGGAGATTCTGGAAGCGGAGCAGGAGGCTTATGAATTGATAGAAAGCAGGTGGTAAATTGCTGAATATTCTTGCAGCAATCCTATTATTTGGGTTTATTATTCTGTTCCATGAGCTGGGGCATTTTCTTCTGGCAAAGTTAAATGGGGTGGGAGTCATCGAATTTTCTCTGGGAATGGGGCCGAGGCTGGCCTCCTTTTCCTGGCATGGAACCCGGTACTCCTTAAAGGCGCTGCCTCTCGGCGGCTCCTGCGCCATGGCGGATGAGGATACCGACAGCGGCCAGCCGGACGGCTTCTTAAATAAGTCGGTGTGGGCCCGGATTTCCGTAATCGCGGCAGGTCCGGTGTTTAACTTTATCCTGGCCTTCCTTTTCGGAGTGATTATCGTGGGCTACCGGGGCTATGACCTTCCGGTGCTGACCAGTGTGATGGAGGGATATCCGGCGGCGGAAGCGGGGCTTCAGCCGGGGGATCTGATCTTGTCCATGAATGGACAGCGGATGCTGGATTACCGGGATTTGAGCCTGTATCTGCAGCTTCACCCGGAGGAGGAGCTGAAGGTTCGATACGCCAGGATGACGGAAGACGGCAGCCAGAGCCGGGCGGATGCCGCAGGCGGCGAAGGGACGGCGGCTGTGCCGGACGGAGCGGCGGACTGGTATGCGGAGGGGATTTCATATGAAACCTATGAAACCTCATTTTCCACAGTTCTGAATGAAGAAACCGGCACCTACATGATGGGAATCGAGCACATGCCCCGCTACCATAAGGCGGAGAATCTTCTGCATCACCTCCGGCTTGGCTGGCATGAGGTGGTGTTCCAGGGGAAGGCGGCAATTCAGAGCTTCGGTCTTTTGTTCCGCGGTTATCTGGGAGCGGAGGACCTGGGCGGCCCCATCCGGATTGTGGCGGATATGGGACAGGTGGTGGAGCAGGTAAGACCGGCCGGATGGCTGAGCGTCCTGCTGACCCTGATGAACATCGGCGTGGTGTTAAATGCATCTCTTGGCGTGATGAACCTGCTTCCGATTCCGGCTCTGGACGGAGGAAGGCTGGTATTTCTCCTGATTGAGGCGGTAAGAGGAAGGGCGGTAAAGCCGGAGACGGAGAATATGATTCACCTGGCCGGAATGATGCTTCTGATGGGCCTTATGCTGTTTATTATGTTTAACGATATCCGGAATCTGGTATTCCGGTAACGCCTGCTGTATATGGAAAAAGGCGGATATGCACGGTGGAACACGCACCGGATGGAGGAAATATGGGAAGAGAACAGACAAGAAAGGTACGGATTGGAGACTGCGTAATCGGCGGCGGAAGCCCCATCGCCATCCAGTCCATGTGCAATACGAGGACGGAGGATGTGGCGGCTACAGTGGCCCAGATTCACCGGCTGGAGGATGCGGGATGTGAGATCATCCGTGTGACGGTGCCGACTCTGGAGGCGGCGAAGGCGGTGAAGGAGATTAAAAAAGAGATCTCCATTCCGCTGGTAGCGGACATTCATTTTGATTATAAGATGGCCATTGCGGCGATTGAGAACGGGGCAGACAAAATCCGGATCAATCCGGGCAATATCGGCTCGGCAGACCGGGTGAAGGCCGTGGTGGATGCAGCGAAGGCCCGCCAGGTGCCGATTCGGGTGGGAGTCAACAGCGGCTCCCTGGAAAAGAACCTGATTGAGAAATACGGCGGCGTGACGGCGGAGGGCATCGTGGAGAGCGCGCTGGATAAGGTGAAGATGATTGAGGACATGGATTACGATAATCTGGTCATCAGCATCAAGTCCTCGAATGTGATGATGTGCGTAAAGGCCCATGAGCTGATTTCCAGACAGACCGATTATCCGCTCCATGTGGGCATCACCGAGGCGGGAACGCTGTATTCCGGCAATGTGAAGTCTTCCGTAGGACTGGGAATCATCTTAAACCAGGGAATCGGCGATACCATCCGGGTATCCTTAACCGGCGACCCGGTGGAGGAAGTGAAGACCGCGAAGCTGATTCTTCGCACCCTGGGCCTGCGGGAGGGCGGCATTGAGGTGGTTTCCTGCCCGACCTGCGGACGGACGAAGATTGATTTGATCCGTCTGGCCAATCAGGTGGAAACGATGGTGACCGAGTTCGATGCTCTGACCGGCGTGAAGGTAGCGGTGATGGGCTGCGTGGTAAATGGACCGGGCGAGGCCAGAGAGGCGGATGTGGGAATCGCCGGAGGCATCGGGGAAGGCCTGCTGATCCGAAAGGGTGAGGTCATCCGCAAGGTGCCGGAGGCAGAGCTCCTTTCCGCGCTTCGGGCAGAGCTGGTTCGGATTGCAGAGGAAAGACAGGGATAATATGGCCAAGGGATTTTTAGAGGTTTTTCCCGGACTGAATATTGCGGCGGAATTAAAAGAGCTTTTAAAACTGGTGGAGGTGCCGAAAGTCACCTCCTCCAGGGATAGAAGCTCTATTCGCGTTTATATTGAGAGTCCGAGACTGATTCATAAGCAGGTGATCTATGACCTGGAAACCGGGATTAAGGAGCAGCTTTTTCCGGGAAAGCAGATGACCATTAAATTTCAGGAAAAGTACCGGCTCTCCGGCCAGTATACGCCGGAGAAGCTGATGGCAGCTTACAAGGACAGCATCGCTCTGGAGCTTAAAAATTACAGCATCATCGAATACACCATGTTTAAAAAGGGTGAGTTTTCCTTCCCGGAGCCGGATCTGATGCGGATGACGGTGGAGGATACCATGGTTTCCAAGGAGAAGGCGGGAGAATTGAAACGGATTCTGGAGAAGATTTTCCAGGAGCGGTGCGGGCTTCCTGCTGTGGTGGAATTCCAGTATGTTCCGGCAAGGGAAAGCAAAGTCCGCAGGCAGGCGGAGGAGGCGGAGGCCGCAGCGGCTGCTGCCTATGCGGCGGCGCTTTACGGCAGCGGTTCCGGTGCCGGAGGAGAGGTGCCGTGGGAGGAAAACGGCCAGGCCGGCGCTGCATCTGCGGCAGGCGTTTCGGAAGCCGGTGCGGGAAATGGAGGCGCTTTCGGAACCGGCTCTGGAAGCGGAACCAACGGTGCGGCCGGTTCATCCGGACAAAAAGCGGCGGCCTCCGGCAATGGCTCCGGCGGCTTTGGAAAAGGCGGAAGCGGCTCCGGAAAGGGCGGTTTCGGCAAAGGCGGTTCCGGTTTTCAAAAAGGCGGCTTTCAGAAGGGCGGCTTCGGCAAGGGAGAGAGGAAATTCACCTATTCCAGAAAGTCCGACAACCCGGATGTGCTGTTCGGCCGTGATTTTGAGGATGGCTTTACCCAGATTGATACCATCGAGGGAGAAATCGGGGAGGTGACCATCCGAGGCAGGATTCTGACGGTGGACAAGCGTGAGCTGCGGGGCGGCGAGCGCACCATCGTAATCTTTGACGTGTCCGACTTTACCGACACCATCACCGTCAAGCTGTTTGCCCGTCAGGAGATGATGGAGGATGTGGACAAGGCGGTGGTGAAGGGCAGCTTTATCAAGATACGAGGCGTGACCACCATCGACAAATTCGACCATGAGCTGACGTTAGGCTCCATCGTGGGCATCAAAAAGTGCGAGGATTTTACCAGCAAGCGTCTGGACAACAGTCTGGAGAAGCGGGTGGAGCTGCACTGCCACAGCAAGATGAGTGATATGGACGGGGTCTCCGAGGTGAAGGACATCATCAAGCGGGCCAAGCAGTGGGGGATGCCGGCCATCGCCGTGACCGACCACGGCTGCGTCCAGGCATTTACCGATGCCAACCATGCCCTGGACAAGGGCGATACCTTTAAGATCATCTATGGGGTGGAGGGGTATCTGGTAGACGATCTGAAGCAGCTTGTGGAGAATCCGAGAAACCAGAAGTTTTCCGATACCTACATTGTATTCGATATCGAGACCACCGGATTTTCTCCGGAAAAGAACCGCATCATCGAGATTGGCGCGGTGAAGGTGGAAAACGGAAGCATCGTGGACCGCTACAGCACCTTCGTGAACCCGGATGTGCCGATTCCCTTTGAGATTGAACAGCTCACCGGAATCAATGACAGCATGGTTTTAGAGTATCCCCAGATTGATGTGATTCTTCCTCAGTTTCTGGAGTTCTGCGGAGACGGGGTGATCGTGGCCCACAATGCTTCCTTCGATGTGGGCTTTATCAAGCATTATGCCGGACTTCTGGGGCTGGATTTTGACCCTACGGTACTGGATACGGTGGCGCTGGCCCGTGTGCTTCTGCCCAATTTAAACCGTTATAAGCTGGACACCGTGGCCAAGGCGGTGGGCGTTTCCCTGGAAAACCACCACCGGGCGGTGGACGACGCGGGAGCGACGGCGGAGATTTTCGTGGAGTTTGTAAAGCAGTTTCGGGAGCGGGAAATCGAGACGCTGGATGAGCTGAATTCCTTAAGCGAGATGACCTCGGAGATGATTCGAAAGCTTCCCACCTACCATGTGATCATCCTGGCGAAAAATGATGTAGGCCGGATTAACCTGTACCGTCTGGTTTCGGCCTCCCACCTGGAGTATTTTGCCAGAAGGCCCAGGATTCCCAAGAGCCTGCTGCAGAAATACCGGGAGGGACTGATCATCGGCTCGGCCTGCGAGGCGGGAGAGCTTTACCAGGCCCTGCTGCGGGGCGCGCCAAATGCGGACATCGCAAGGCTGGTGAATTTCTATGATTACCTGGAAATCCAGCCTCTGGGAAACAACAGCTTTATGCTGCGGGACGAGAAGAGCACGGTGAAATCGGAGCAGGATTTGATTGACATCAACAAACGGATCATCCAGCTTGGGGAGCAGTTCGGAAAGCTGGTCTGCGCCACCTGCGACGTCCACTTTTTAGACCCGCAGGATGAGATTTACCGCCGGATCATCGAGGCGGGGCAGGGCTTTAAGGACTGCGATATCCAGGCGCCGCTGTATCTTCGGACGACGGAGGAGATGCTGGAGGAATTCAGCTACCTGGAGCCAAACAAGGCGGAGGAGGTCGTCATTACCAACACCAGGAAGATTGCCGATATGTGCGAGAGGATTTCCCCGGTGCGGCCGGACAAATGTCCTCCGGTCATTGAGAATTCCGATGAAACCCTGCGGAAAATCTGCTACGACCGGGCTCATGCCATCTACGGCGAGGAGCTGCCGAAAATCGTAACCGACCGCCTGGAGCGGGAGCTGAACTCGATTATCAGCAACGGCTTTGCCGTTATGTACATCATTGCCCAGAAGCTGGTTTGGAAGTCCAATGAGGA
The DNA here is from genome assembly GCA_030536455.1 of Lachnospiraceae bacterium. Taxonomy (GTDB): domain Bacteria; phylum Bacillota; class Clostridia; order Lachnospirales; family Lachnospiraceae; genus Caccovicinus. The sequence continues at coordinate 13,276 of JAUNPZ010000066.1, forward strand.
CGGCTATCTGGTTGGCTCCCGTGGTTCGGTGGGTTCCTCCTTCGTGGCAACCATGTCCGGTATCACGGAGGTAAATCCGCTGAGCCCTCATTATATCTGCGAGCAGTGCCATTACTACGATTTTGATTCGGAAGAGGTGAAGAAATTCTCCGGTATGGCGGGCTGCGATATGCCGGATAAGACCTGCCCGGTGTGCGGCGCGCCGCTGAAGAAGGAGGGCTTTGATATCCCCTTCGAGACCTTCCTGGGCTTTAAGGGTGACAAAGAGCCGGATATCGACTTAAATTTCTCCGGAGAATACCAGAGTAAGGCCCACGATTACACTGAGGTTATCTTCGGAAAGGGCCAGACCTTCCGGGCAGGAACGGTAGGCACCCTGGCGGATAAGACGGCTTACGGCTATATCAAGAAATATTTTGAGGAAAGGGGACAGCAGAAGCGGAACTGTGAGATTAACCGGCTGGTCCAGGGCTGTGTCGGCGTAAAGCGCACCACCGGACAGCATCCGGGCGGCATTATCGTACTGCCGCTGGGCGAGGAGATTTATTCCTTTACCCCGGTGCAGCATCCGGCCAATGATATGACCACCTCCACGGTGACCACCCATTTCGATTATCACTCTATCGACCACAACCTGTTAAAGCTGGATATCCTGGGACACGATGATCCGACCATGATCCGTATGCTTCAGGACCTGACCGGCATGGACCCGGTTAAGGATATCCCGCTGGACAGCAGGGAGGTTATGAGCCTGTTCCAGGATACCTCGGCCTTAAAAATCCAGCCGGAGGACATCGGCGGCTGTAAGCTGGGGGCGCTGGGAATCCCGGAGTTCGGCACCGATTTTGCTATGCAGATGTTGATTGACACCAAGCCGAAGTATTTTTCCGACCTGGTTCGTATTGCCGGGCTGTCCCATGGTACGGACGTATGGCTGGGCAATGCCCAGACCCTGATTTCCGAGGGGAAGGCAACCATTCAGACCGCCATCTGTACCCGAGACGACATCATGATCTACCTGATTGGGCGGGGGATGGAGGAGGGCCTTTCCTTCACCATCATGGAGGCCGTCCGAAAGGGAAAGGGACTGAAGCCGGAGTGGGAGGCAGCCATGATTGACCATGGGGTTCCCGACTGGTATATCTGGTCCTGCAAGAAGATTAAATACATGTTCCCGAAGGCCCACGCGGCGGCCTACGTTATGATGGCCTGGCGTATCGCCTACTGTAAGGTGTTCTATCCTCTGGCCTATTATGCGGCATTCTTCAGCATCCGTGCCAAGGGCTTCAGCTACGAGCTGATGTGCCTGGGGCGGGACAAGCTGGAGGTGTACCTGGCGGATTACAAGAAGCGCAGTGATACCTTGTCCAATAAGGAGCAGGATACTCTTCGTGACATGCGGATCGTGCAGGAAATGTATGCGAGAGGCTTTGAATTCCTGCCCATCGACATCTACAAGGCGCAGGCAACCCATTTCCAGGTGATGGACGGAAAACTGATGCCGTCCTTAAGCAGCATCGACGGACTGGGTGAGAAGGCGGCAGAGGGCATCGTGGAAGCGGCCAAGGACGGCATCTTCCTGTCCAGAGAGGACTTCCAGAACCGGACCAAGGTCAGCAAGACGGTCTGCGACCTGATGGGGGATCTGGGGCTGCTGGGCGATCTGCCGGAGAGCAATCAGCTGTCGTTGTTTGATTTTGCGTAAAAAAAACTTCTTCATTATCGGTAAAACACGGTAATGGAGAAGTTTTTTTTCACAACCTTGGGATGCTTTCGGTTTCCGAGCAGACCATCATAAACGGGGAGGTTCCGGGGCAGCTTATTTTGGTCATCATGCTCCGCAGTAAATTCGGATGGCGTCACGAAGAAAACGGGTGCAGCCTTTGCCAAAACGGTCATAATAGGCGGTAAATCGTTCGTCTGCCACATAGCTGTCGGCCAGCGCGCAGTGGGCTTCTTTAGAGTACATGCCCTCTTTCCAGTAGATGCACAGCCATTCCCGGTGCATCTCACAGACCCTCTGCGCCAGATCGCCGGCGGGATTTCCCAGTTCGAATGCTTCTTTCAAGGTTTGATTGATTTGCTCGCTTAATCTTTCTGCATACTGCCATTGCTCCTTCGACATGCCTTTTATCTTCTGGTTGGAAGCGTCTACAGCATCGCTGCCGTAGGTACTTCGGATTTCGGCACCGTAGGCGGCTTCATTGTTTTCGATCAGGTTCTGCTTGAATCCTTCAAATTTTTCTTTATCATTCATCTTTTCTTCTCCTTTTAATGTGCGTATGGTTTTGGTTACATTTTGAATCAGCCGTTCAATCTGGTCTTTCTGATGCTGAAGCGCATGCAGATGGTTTTCCAGCGCCTGCTTCCGGTCAAAATCCGGGGCATAGAGGATGTTCCGGATTTCTTCGAGGGGCATTCCAAATGCCCGGTAAAACAGAATCTGCTGGAGCAGGTCCACCTCATGTCTGCCATAAATCCGGTATCCGTTTGACGCGGTCCGGGCGGGCTTCAGCAGATTGATTTCATCGTAATAACGCAGAGTGCGGGTGCTGACGCCGGATAATGCGGCCAGCTTGTTTATGGTATATTCCATGTTGGATATCACCTCCTGAACACAGGATAAAGCATGACGCGGCGGGAATGTCAAGGGTTTTTCGGAATATTTATTTTTCCTGCTTTAAAAATGAAAAGTAGAATAAAAAAAATACTTGCAATATACCCATGCGGGGTATATAATGAGCCTGTAACCCGGCAAGAATATAGACTATGGAATACGGAAC
>JAUNPZ010000067.1 GCA_030536455.1 Lachnospiraceae bacterium
CTAGAGTATTAGGCGGTCTGGGAATCGCTATCATCTCCACCAACCAGGGTGTAATTACCGATAAGGAAGCACGTCAGTTAGGCGTTGGCGGCGAAGTACTTGCATTTGTTTGGTAGGCATTGAACACTTAGCGAGGTATTTTCGAGCTTAGTGTGAAAGCCGTTCGCGAATCTTAACGAAGCTGAGCCGCAGGCGAAAGCTGAGTTTAGCTGAGCGAACCTGTCGCACAGAAAATATTTGTTAGAAACTGAAAACAGAAGACCCGCACAGGGTCTTCCGAAAATCTAAGTAGGAGGAAAAAGGCATGTCACGTATCGGAAAAATGCCAATCGCAATCCCGGCAGGCGTAACTGTTACGATTGCAGAGAACAACAAAGTGACTGTAAAAGGTCCTAAGGGCACTCTGGAAAGAGAGCTGCCAGTTGAGATGACCATCGAAGAGAAGGATGGCCATATTGTAGTAAGCAGACCAAACGACTTAAAGAAGATGAAATCTTTACATGGTCTGACCAGAACCCTGGTAAACAACATGATTCATGGTGTTACCGAAGGGTATCAGAAGGTCCTGGAAGTTAACGGTGTTGGTTACCGTGCAGCAAAGCAGGGCAAGACCTTAGTTCTGAACCTGGGTTACTCTCACCAGGTAGATATGGTTGACCCAGAGGGTATTGAGACCGTATTAGAGGGACAGAACAAGATTATCGTTAAAGGTATCAGTAAAGAAAAAGTTGGCCAGTACGCTGCTGAAATCAGAGATAAGAGAAGACCTGAGCCGTATAAGGGCAAGGGCATCAAGTATGCTGATGAAGTAATCAGACGTAAAGTTGGTAAGACTGGTAAGAAATAAGTAAGGAGAGTGTAAAAATGGTTAGCAAACAGACAAGAAGCGAAGTTCGCGTTAAGAAGCACATGAGACTGCGCAATCGTTTTGCAGGTACTGCAGAAAGACCGCGTCTGGCAGTGTTCAGAAGTAATAATCATATGTATGCTCAAATTATTGACGATACAGTTGGACATACTTTAGTTGCTGCTTCTACAGCAGAAAAGGCAGTTAAGGCTGAGTTGGAGAAGACCAATGACGTAGCTGCTGCAGCATATGTTGGTACTGTAATTGCCAAGAGAGCATTAGAGAAGGGCATTGAGGAAGTTGTTTTCGACAGAGGCGGCTTCATTTATCACGGAAAAGTTCAGGCATTAGCAGATGCAGCTCGCGAAGCTGGTCTGAAATTCTAGTAGAGAGGAGAACAAGCATGAAGCGTACAATTATTGATGCTACTCAGTTAGAGCTGACTGACAGAGTTGTGGCAATCAAAAGAGTTAGCAAGACCGTAAAAGGTGGACGTACCATGAGATTTTCCGCTCTGGTAGTAGTAGGTGACGGCAACGGACACGTTGGTGCAGGCTTAGGCAAGGCTGGCGAGGTTCCGGAGGCTATCCGTAAAGGAAAAGAAGCAGCAGTTAAGAATCTGGTAGAGATTCCAATGGATGAGAACAACAGTATCCCACATGACTTCTTCGGAAAGTACGGCAGCGCAAACGTTCTGCTGAAGAGAGCTTCCGAAGGTACCGGTGTTATCGCAGGCGGCCCGGTTCGTGCCGTTGTAGAGTTAGCTGGTATCCGTAATATCCGTACCAAGTCCTTAGGTTCCAACAACAAGACCAACGTAGTATTAGCTACCATTCAGGGCTTAACCGCTTTAAAGACCCCAGAAGAGGTTGCAAAGCTGCGCGGTAAATCTGTGGAAGAAATTTTAAACTAATAGGAGGATAAGAACATGGCAGAGAAGTTAAAGATTACATTAGTAAAATCCCCTATCGGTGCTATCCCAAAGCAGAGAGCAACTGTTGAAGCTATGGGCTTAAAGAAGCTTCACAAGACAGTTGAATTACCGGATAACGGCGCTGTTAGAGGTATGATTCAGAATGTTCGTCACTTAGTTGACGTTGAGGAAATCTAAGAAAGGTAGGAGGTGCAGACATGGAGTTATCTAATTTAAGACCAGCTGAAGGTTCCAAGCACAGCGATAATTTCAGAAGAGGCCGTGGACACGCATCCGGCAACGGCAAGACTGCTGGTAAGGGTCATAAGGGCCAGAAGGCTCGTTCTGGAGCACCAAGACCAGGCTTTGAAGGTGGTCAGATGCCATTATACAGACGTCTGCCAAAGAGAGGCTTTACCAATCGCAATTCTAAGACGATTGTTGGTATTAACGTTAGCGTATTAGAGAGATTTGAGAATGATAGCGTAGTAACCGTAGAGACTTTACTGGAGAACGGCATCATCAATCATGTATATGACGGTGTTAAGATCCTTGGAAACGGAGAATTAACCAAAAAGCTGACTGTTAAGGTAAATGCCTTCAGCGAGGGCGCAAAGGCTAAGATTGAAGCTTTAGGTGGAACCTGCGAGGTGATCTAATATGTTTCAAACGATTCGTAACGCATTTAAGGTGAAGGAAATCCGCAAGGGTCTCCTTTACACCTTCATGATGTTAGTCGTGATTCGGTTTGGTTCCCAGCTCCCGATTCCAGGTGTCAATACCAGCTACTTCAAAGATTTCTTTGCAAAGGCTGGCGATGCTCTTGGTTTCTTTAATGCCATGACGGGAAGTTCCTTCGAGAACATGTCCATCCTGGCACTGAGCATTACCCCGTATATCACATCTTCCATCATTATGCAGCTGCTTACGATTGCGATTCCTAAGTTGGAAGAACTGCAGAAAGACGGCGAGGACGGAAGAAAGAAGATTATGGAATACACCCGTTACGTGACCGTCGCACTTGCGTTATTACAGTCTTCTGCAATGTCCATCGGCTTCGGCAGACAGGGCCTTCTGGTTGACTACAATGCATGGAGCGTCGTGGTTGCGGTTTGCTGTATGACAGCAGGAAGTGCATTCCTGATGTGGGTTGGCGAACAGATTACAGAGCATGGCGTAGGAAATGGTATTTCCATCGTCCTTCTGTTTAACATCATTTCAAGCGTTCCGAATGATGCTGTGAACTTATTTACCCGTTTTATCAAAGGGAAAAAGGTGCCGGTAGCGGTTATCTCCCTCATTATCATTCTGGCGATTCTTTTCGCTATGGTGGTATATGTTATTTACTTAAATGACGCAGAGAGAAGAATTCCGGTTCAGTATTCCAAGAAGATGCAGGGACGCAGGATGGTTGGAGGCCAGTCCTCCCATATCCCGCTGAAGGTAAACACCGCCGGTGTTATGCCGGTCATCTTTGCATCCTCCATCATGTCCTTCCCGGTTATCATCGGACAGTTCCTGAATGTGGACTACAGTACGATTGGCGGAAAGATCCTGATGGTGCTCAGTTCTTCGAACTGGCTGGTTCCGGAGCGGCCGGCGTACTCAATCGGTCTGGTAATTTACATTGTATTGTTATTATGCTTTGCATATTTCTATACATCCGTTACCTTTAATCCGATGGAGGTTGCCAACAATATGAAGAAGCAGGGCGGATTTATCCCAGGCATTCGTCCGGGTAAGCCTACTTCGGATTATCTGCAAAAGATTCTGAACTACATTGTATTTATTGGTGCGGTTGGTTTAACGGTTGTTGCTGTTCTTCCGATTGCGTTCTCTGGTATTTTCAGTGTAAGCCAGATTTCCTTCTCAGGAACATCGCTGATCATTATTGTCAGCGTTATCCTGGAAACCATTAAATCCATTGAGTCCAAGATGCTTGTACGGAATTACAAAGGTTTTTTAAATGACTAAAGTGGAATGTCTCCCAGAGAATGGCTGTTTCAAAAGGCTCTGCCTCTGGAGACTACCGGAAAGCACTCTCTGAAATGGAGAGTGCTTTTGGAGTATAAAGAGGAGGAATAACAGATGAAGCTTATTATGTTAGGTGCACCAGGTGCCGGAAAAGGCACTCAGGCAAAAAAGATTGCAGAAAAGTATCAGATTCCCCACATTTCCACAGGAGATATCTTCCGTGCGAATATCAAGGCAGGTACGGAGCTGGGAATGAAGGCGAAGTCCTATATGGACCAGGGACAGCTTGTGCCGGATGAAGTGACCATCGGCATGCTGCTGGACCGGATCTCTCAGGACGACAGCAAGAACGGCTATGTATTAGACGGATTCCCAAGAACCATTCCTCAGGCGGAAAGTCTGACGGCAGCATTGCTTGCGCGTGGTGAAAAGATTGACTATGCGGTTAATGTAGATGTTCCGGATGAGAATATTGTGAACCGTATGTCCGGCCGGAGAGCCTGCTTAGGCTGCGGCGCGACCTATCACATCGTTTACAATGCTCCGAAGCAGGAAGGCATCTGTGATACCTGCGGCGAGAAGCTTGTTCTTCGCGACGATGATAAGCCGGAGACTGTGCAGAAGCGTCTGACGGTTTACCACGACCAGACCCAGCCTTTGATTGATTATTATAAGAAGGAAGGCGTTCTGGCTGAAGTAGATGGAACCCAGGACATGGAAAAAGTGTTCCAGGATATTGTCAAGGTTTTAGGAGCATAACGTATGGTATCCATTAAATCAGAAAGAGAAATTGAATTAATGAGGGAGGCGGGCCGGATTCTGGCCCGTGTCCATGAAGAACTGGAAAAGGCATTAAAGCCGGGCATGTCCACCCTGGAGGTGGATAAGCTGGGCGAGCGCATCATCAGAGGCTATGGCTGTATTCCTTCCTTTAAGAATTACAACGGTTATCCGGCATCCATCTGCGTCTCCGTAAATGACGAGGTGGTTCACGGAATTCCGAACAAGCACCATATCTTAAGAGAAGGCGATATCGTCAGCCTGGACGCCGGCGTGATCTACAAGGGTTATCACTCCGACGCAGCCAGAACCCACGGAATCGGGGAGATCTCCCCGGAGGCCAGGAAGCTGATTGATGTGACGAGACAAAGTTTCTTCGAAGGGATTAAGTTTGCAAAAGCTGGCAATCATTTGAATGATATCTCTTCTGCCATTCAGGCTTATGCAGAAAGCTTTGGATACGGAGTTGTCCGGGATCTGGTTGGGCATGGGATTGGCTCCCATCTTCATGAGGACCCGGAGGTGCCGAATTTTTCGCAGAAACGCAAAGGAATTCTTTTACGGCCGGGTATGACGCTGGCGGTGGAGCCGATGATCAACGCAGGCCGTTATGATGTGGCCTGGATGGATGATGACTGGACCGTAGTGACCGATGATGGTTCCCTTTCCGCTCATTATGAGAACACGATTCTCATTACGGAGGGAGAGCCGGAGATTTTATCTCTGTAGGCATTTGCCGAAAGCAGATAAGAAAGGATTCGTGGTCAGATGATGAAGATGGAAACAGGTCACCTGGCGAGAAGCCTGGCAGGCCGCGACAAGGGCCGGCTGTCTGTCATATTAGCCGCAGATGATGAATATGTTAGTCTGGCAGACGGGAGAAATCATACCGTAGAAAAGCCGAAACGAAAAAAGAAGAAGCATGTGCAGCTTCAGTACTTAAAAGGAGAGGAGCTGCAGCTTAAGCGGAAACAGATGGAAGCAGTTACCGATGAAGAAATCCGGGAATTTTTAGAGCTTCATCAGCAAGGAGGGAAAATCAATGTCGAAGGCAGACGTAATTGAAATTGAAGGAACGGTAGTAGAAAAGCTGCCAAACGCGATGTTCCAGGTAGAGTTAGAGAACGGACATCAGGTTCTGGCACACATCAGCGGAAAGCTCCGCATGAATTACATTCGTATCTTACCGGGCGATAAGGTTACTCTGGAGATGTCTCCATACGACTTATCCAAGGGCAGAATCATCTGGAGAGATAAATAAGGCATACGCAGTATGCCGCTACCCAAACGAAACGAAGTGGAGTTTGGGTTTCCCGTGGGGCACAGTGAAACCGTGCACCAGCGGAAAAACGAAAACAAAAATTAAGCCGGCAAAAGTGGAAAAAAGTACTTGCATTATAGATTGAAGTTTGCTATAATGATACGGCAACTTTGTTGGTTAGAAGAAAGGAGAATTACTGTGAAGGTTAGAAGTTCTGTAAAACCGATTTGCGAAAAGTGCAAAATCATAAAGAGAAAAGGCAGTATCAGAGTAATTTGCGAAAATCCGAAGCATAAACAGAGACAAGGTTAAAATTTTTTAGGAGGAGTAAAACGATGGCTCGTATTGCAGGCGTTGATTTGCCAAGAGAAAAACGTGTCGAGATTGGTTTAACTTACATCTACGGTATCGGTAGAACAAGCGCAAACCGTATTCTCGCTGATGCTGGTGTAAATCCTGACACCCGTGTAAAGGATTTAACCGATGACGAAGTAAAGAAGCTGGCAGAAGTGATTGCAGATTCCCAGGTGGTTGAAGGTGATTTACGTAGAGAAATCGCGATGAACATCAAGAGATTACAGGAAATCGGCTGCTATCGCGGTATTCGTCACAGAAAGAGTCTTCCTGTTCGCGGTCAGAAAACTAAGACCAATGCTAGAACTCGTAAAGGCCCAAGAAAGACCGTTGCTAATAAGAAGAAATAATGCATGTGCGTAAGCGCCCATGAATCTTAAGCGACAAAGCAAGAAAAGTGTAACTAAGAAGTACGAATCGGATTTATATGTTTTAAAAACAGGAAAAACGATTCAGGAAAATTCAGAAAGTAGGTTAGTTTAAAATGGCTAAAAAAGTGTCCACTGCTAAAAAAGTGACAAAAAAGCGTGTAAAGAAAAACGTTGAACGCGGACAAGCACATATCCAGTCATCTTTTAATAACACCATCGTGACTTTAACAGATGCGCAGGGTAACGCCTTATCTTGGGCAAGTGCTGGTGGTCTGGGATTTAGAGGTTCAAGAAAATCTACTCCATATGCAGCTCAGATGGCCGCAGAAACTGCAACCAAGGCAGCTCTTGTACATGGTTTAAAATCCGTAGACGTTATGGTTAAGGGTCCAGGTTCCGGACGTGAAGCAGCAATCCGTGCATTACAGGCATGCGGATTGGAAGTAACCAGCATCAAGGACGTAACCCCAGTTCCTCACAACGGATGCCGTCCACCAAAGCGTAGAAGAGTCTAATAGGAGGTAATTAAAGTGGCAGTTGATAGAGTTCCTGTTCTTAAAAGATGTAGATCCCTTGGTATGGATCCAATCTATTTAGGAATTGATAAAAAATCTAACAGAGAATTAAAAAGAGCAAACAGAAAGATGAGCGAGTACGGTCTGCAGTTAAGAGAGAAGCAGAAGGCAAAGTTCATCTACGGCGTTCTGGAAAAGCCATTCCGTAATTACTATGCAAAAGCAAATAAGATGGAAGGTATGGCTGGTCCAAACCTGATGATTTTATTAGAGACCAGACTGGACAATGTAATCTTCCGTTTAGGCTTCGCCCGCACCAGAAGAGAGGCTCGTCAGATCGTTGACCACAAGCACGTTTTAGTAAACGGCAAGCTGGTTAACATCCCATCCTACTTAGTAAAGGCTGGCGATACGGTAGAAATCAGAGAGAAGAGCAAGTCTGCTCAGAGATATAAAGACATTCTGGAAGTAACTGCAGGACGTATGGTTCCGGCTTGGTTAGAGGCTGACCAGGAGAACTTAAAGGGCGTTGTTAAGGAACTGCCAACCAGAGATGAGATTGACGTTCCGGTTGACGAGATGCTCATCGTCGAGTTGTACTCCAAATAATTAAGCTTTGATGATTCACCCTAAAAGGAGGGGCTATTAGTGTTCGATTTTGAGAAACCAAACATTGAAATTGCAGAAATTTCAGAAGACAAGAAGTACGGAAAGTTTGTAGTTGAACCTCTGGAGAGAGGCTACGGCACCACTTTAGGTAATTCCCTTAGAAGAATAATGCTTTCTTCCTTACCGGGTGCAGCAGTCAGCCAGGTGAAAATCGATGGCGTTCTGCATGAATTCAGTTCCATTCCTGGAGTAAAGGAAGATGTGACTGAAATCATTATGAACATCAAAAGCTTATCCATTAAAAACAGCAGTGATACCAACGAGCCTAAGATTGCATACATTGAATTCGAGGGCGACGGCGTAATCACCGGTGCTGACATCCAGGCGGATGCTGACATCGAGATTATGAACCCAGAGCAGGTGATTGCAACCATGAGCGGCGGACCGGACAGCAAGTTCTATATGGAGCTTACGATTACCAAGGGCCGCGGTTATGTGAGTGCAGACAAGAACAAGAGTGATGAACTTCCAATCGGCGTAATCGCTGTGGATTCCATCTACACTCCGGTTGAGCGTGTGAACATGACTGTTCAGAACACCCGTGTGGGACAGGTTACCGATTACGATAAGCTGACCCTGGATGTCTACACGAATGGAACATTGGCTCCAGACGAGGCAGTCAGCCTGGCTGCGAAGGTATTAAGCGAGCATTTGAACCTTTTCATTGATCTTTCCGAGAATGCCAAGACCGCTGAGGTTATGGTAGAGAAGGAAGATAATGAGAAGGAAAAGGTTTTGGAGATGAACATCGACGAGTTAGAGCTGTCCGTTCGTTCCTACAACTGTTTAAAGAGAGCCGGAATCAATACCGTAGAAGAGCTGTGCAACCGCACTTCTGAGGATATGATGAAGGTTCGTAACTTAGGCCGCAAGTCCCTTGAGGAAGTATTAAACAAATTAAAGGAATTAGGTCTGCAGTTAAACCCGACCGATGAATAATCGGAAACTTAATCATTACATGCCCGGCCAGTAAGTCCGATGATGCGTGGCTGGGTATGATTTGACATGTCCGTGGATAACACTGTGTCTGCAGTGTGGAAACGGGCATTTCCCGCTGAAAACAGGAAGATGCATGCCGGTAAGACCAAAGGGCACGGTGAGCTCTCCACATATATTATGGAGGAACATTATCATGGCAGGATATAGAAAATTAGGAAGAACTTCTTCTCAGAGAAAGGCTTTAATCAGAAGCCAGGTTACCGCATTATTATATCATGGAAAGATCAGAACCACTGAGACCAGAGCAAAGGAAATTCGCAAGGTTGCAGAAGGCCTGATTGCTATGGCAGTAAAAGAGAAGGACAACTTCGAGACCGTTAAGGTTACCGCTAAGGTGGCTCGCAAGGACAAAGACGGCAAGAGAGTAAAGGAAGTTGTAGACGGCAAGAAGGTTACCGTATACGATGAAGTAGAGAAGGAAATCAAGAAGGATAAGCCTTCCAGATTACATGCTCGTCGTCAGATGTTAAAGGTTCTCTACGGAGTAACCGAGGTTCCGGCTGCTGCAGCAGGAAAGAAGAAGAACACCAAGGAAGTTGACTTAGTTGCTAAGCTGTTCGACGAAATCGCTCCAAAGTATACCTCCCGCAACGGTGGTTATACCAGAATCGTTAAGATTGGTCAGCGTAAGGGCGATGCAGCTATGGAAGTTTTAATCGAGCTGGTATAATTGAATTATTTGTTTATCACAGGATGAACACAAAACTGCTTTACGATAGAGATATGGTAGAGCAGTTTTTTTGTTGTATAAGGGTGCGCCCGGTTCTTTCGTAATTTTTGAAATTCACAGATTTTTTTAAGGAAATGACAGAATATTGTAAGTTGACGGTTTCATGGGCCGTTGGCTATAATAGAATTATCAAAACGGTTTCATGATGACATCGTAATTATAAAAAAGGGGGAAATCAAGATGAAGAAGAGGAATCGGGTTCTTGGCAGCCTGCTTGCCATGTGTCTGCTGATGGGGCTTATGAACCCGGCGGCTGTCTATGGCGCATCTGCCATCAGTTCGGTCAGCATCAAGGTTGGGATGAATGAATTTGAGCCGGGCAGTACGCTGCCGGATATCAGCATCGGTGATACGCAGGCGGAAGGAAGCGCTTATGTGACCACAAGCAGCAATTACTATTCGGTGGAGAAGGCAGAGTGGGTAACCTCCGAAGACCGGATTATCCAGGTTGGCGACCAGCCCAGGATGAAGGTATGGCTGGAGCCGGCTGATTACGAGAGCCGCAGATTTAAAGGCAGCTACCGTTCCAGCAATGTAAAAATCACCGGAGGCACCTACCGCTCTGCTTCCATTTCCGATAAGAATCTGGTTGTTACGCTCCAGATGAATCCGGTGCGCGGACAGTACGAGGCTCCGGAGGAGGCGTACTGGTACGGCAGCAATTACCGCGGAAAATGGAAGATGGGAGAGGGTGCATCGGATTCGGAGCGCTATGAAGTGTGGCTCTACCGGGGCAGTTCCCAGGTGCATAAGGCAGAGACGGCGAACACCAGCTTTAACTTCTATCCGTACATGACGAAGAGAGGAACCTATCGCTTTAAGGTCCGCGTGATTCCGAAGAACACGGAAGAGGGCCGGTATGGAAAGAAGAGCGAGTGGACCGAATCCGATGAGATTTATCTGGCGGAGGAGGATGTATCCGATGGAACCGGCCAGGAGGCAGGAACCACACCTTCCGGCGGCATCACGCAGGTGGGCTGGCTGAAGGACGGAAACCGCTGGTACTTCCGTTATCCGGATGGTTCTTATCCGAAGGACGGCTGGATGGCATGGAATGGCAAATGGTACCTGTTTGATGCGGACGGCTGGATGCTGACCGGCTGGCAGAACCGCGGCGGCCAGTATTATTACCTGGACGAGAGCGGAGCGATGCTGACCGGCTGGGTACAGGCTGGAAATACTTTCTATTACCTGAATCCGACCAAGGACCAGTTTGAAGGCGTGCTGGTGAAAAATAACTGGATTCTCCAGGACGGCCACTACTTCTATCTGAATCAGGACGGAATCCGCGCAGAAGGCTGGCAGCAGGTAGGCGGAAACTGGTACTATTTCTATCCGGGCAGCGGTGTGCGCGCATCGAATACCTATGTGGATGGATTCTGGCTGGATGCGGACGGAATCTGGCGCAAATAGAAGAAAAGAGGAATGTATCGTATGGAATTGAGACATGGAGTGGAACAGAATATCAGACGCAGAATCAGACAGATGCTGGTGGGGGCGGCAGCGGCCCTTGCATGTTCGGCGATGGCCATGACCGCTTACGGAGCCAGCACCATCGGCAGCTTAAGCATTACGGTAGACGGTGAGAATCAGGAGGGCACCTTAACCGAGCCTTCCGTCGCGGTTTCCCCATCCAGCTGCGAGCTTTCCGATATAAGCTGGAGCAAGGAAGTGGAGGACTGGAAGCCGGGAAAGATGGTTTACGGCTATCTGACCATCACGGCAGATGACGGAAGAGAATTCGAGAGCAGTTACAGCGGAAGTAAATGCAGCGTAAAGGGAGCGGATTTCAGAAGCGCCTCTGCGGATGAAGGGGATCCGGCCACTCTGGAGGTAACGATTAAATACACACCGAAGATTACACTGGGCATGCCGGAGGAGGCTGGCTGGAGCGACAGCACCAAGACAAGAGCCAGCTGGAAGAAGGTCCCATATGCGACCGCTTATGATTTCCGACTGTATCAGGACGGCACTCTGGTGAAGACCCTGGAGGTAACCGGGACCAGCGTGGACGTGAGTTCTTACATAAAGGGCGAGGGCGATTACGATTATGAGGTCCGCGCAAAAGGGAAAACAGCCTCCGAGCGCAAATATCTGCTGACCGGGCAGTATATGGCATCCGGCGATACGCTGACGATGGACACGGAGGAGCTGGGAGACATCGGCGGAAGATGGAGCAATTACCAGGAGGGGCGGAAATACCGCACCGGAGACGGAGTTTATCCGGCTTCCCAGTGGATGATGATTATGGGCGAATGGTATTACTTCAATCTGGATGGCTTTGCAGCGACCGGCTGGCATCATGACGAGGCCTCCGGGCTGTGGTACTATCTGAATGAGCAGGGTGTGATGCAGACCGGCTGGGTACAGGTGAATCAGGTCTGGTATTACCTGAACGAGCAGGGTGTGATGCAGACCGGCTGGATACAGACCAATCCGGGTGAATGGTACTATATGAATCCGGACGGCTCGATGGCGGTGAATACGGTTATCGACGGGAAGTATACCATTGACAGCAATGGACGGTATACGGCCGCTCCGGGAAGCAGCTTCTGACCAATAGGGACGAAGCCGCCGCGCGGTAAAGGCGGGGAACTGCTGTATGATGCAGCCTTTCTCCGGGCAGATTCGGTTTTGAAAAAAGCCGGATGGAAAGCCCGGAGAGAGGCTTTTTTTCTTTCACAGGGTTCGCCGGACTTGACTAATGCAGAAGAATCAACTACAATTGAAAAACGATTGATATCGTGTAACTGACAGAAATGGCGGCCCTTAAGGGCTGCGGCACATGCGGGACTGCATGAGTGAGGGCAGAGATGGGAATTATAAAGGCGAGCAAGCTGATTTTTGACTATGTCCGAAGAGATGAAGAGGACAAGGTAGAAGAGGTAAATCGTGCGATTGACACGATGGATGTGGACATAAAGAAGGGCGATTTTGTGGCGGTGCTGGGGCATAACGGCTCCGGAAAATCCACATTCGCCAAACATGTGAATGGAATTCTGCTGCCTACCGACGGCACAGTCTGGATTTCCGATATGGACACCCAGGACCCGGACCACATCTGGGATATCCGCAAGACGGCGGGGATGGTATTCCAGAATCCGGATAACCAGATTATCGGAAATGTAGTGGAGGAGGACGTAGGCTTCGGCCCGGAGAATATGGGCGTTCCGACCGATGAGATATGGAAGCGGGTGGATGACAGTCTGGAGGCAGTGGGCATGACCGCCTACCGGATGAAATCGCCCAACAAGCTTTCCGGCGGCCAGAAGCAGCGTGTGGCTATCGCCGGTGTTATGGCGATGAAGCCGCAGTGCATCATCCTGGATGAACCCACCGCCATGCTGGACCCCAATGGACGCAAGGAGGTCATCCGGACGGTGCGGGAGTTAAACCGCAGGGAAGGAATCACGGTGCTGCTGATTACCCACTACATGGAAGAAGTGGTGAATGCAGACCGTGTGATCGTGATGGATGACGGAAAAATCGTGATGGACGGAACGCCCAGGGAAATCTTTTCCCAGGTGGATAAGCTGAAATCATACCGTCTGGATGTGCCTCAGGTGACGGAGCTGGCATATGAACTGAAAAAGGCAGGTGTGAACCTGCCGGATGGCATTCTGACCAGAAAAGAACTGATGGAGAATCTGCTTCCGTTATTTGAGCACAGGAAAGAAAATTAGGAGAAAGCCATGTCGATTAAGGTAGAGCATTTGAATCACATCTATGGAGAAGGCACTGCATTTGAGCAGTATGCGCTGAAGGATGTAAATTTTACAATTGAGGATGGGGAGTTTGTGGGGCTGATCGGGCATACCGGTTCCGGCAAATCCACCTTAATCCAGCATCTGAACGGTCTGCTTCGGGCCAGCAGCGGCGCGATTTATTATAATGGAGAGAACATTTACACCGAGGGCTATGACATGAAAAAGCTGCGGAGCAAGGTGGGACTGGTTTTCCAGTATCCGGAGCACCAGCTTTTTGAAATCGATGTTTTTACCGATGTATGTTTCGGCCCGAAAAATCTGGGCCTGCCGAAAACGGAAATCGAGGCCAGAGCCAGGGAGGCGCTTTCCCAGGTGGGGCTGGATGAAAGCTTTTATACCCAGTCGCCCTTCGAGCTTTCCGGCGGTCAGAAGCGCAGGGTGGCCATTGCCGGCGTCCTTGCCATGGAGCCGGAGGTGCTGATTCTGGACGAGCCGACCGCGGGCCTGGACCCGCGAGGCCGGGATGAGATTCTGGATAAGATTTCGGAGCTTCATCGGGAGCGGAATATGACCATTATCCTGGTATCCCACAGCATGGAGGATATGGCCCGGTACGCAGACCGCCTGCTGGTGATGAACCACGGGGAGAAGGCATTTGACGGGGCGCCGAAGGAAGTATTTAAGCATTATAAGGAACTGGAAAAGATGGGACTGGCTGCGCCGCAGATTACTTATGTGGTGCATGAGCTGAGGGAGCATGGAGTGGATATCGCCGATGACCTGACCACAGTGGAGGAAGCCAGAGACGGAATCTTAAAGGCACTGAAAGAACTGTAAGGAAGGAAAAAATAAGAGACATTGACCGGTAAACGGCAATGATAGGAGCGGAAAATGTTACGAGAAATTACATTAGGACAATATTATCCGGTGGATTCACCGGTGCATCGCTTGGACCCGAGAACGAAGCTGTTTGGCACGCTGGTATTCCTGATTTCCCTGTTTCTTTCGAAGAATATCTGGGGCTATCTGCTGGCAACGGTGGTTCTGGCCGCCGTCATCCGGCTGACCAGGGTTCCGTTTCGATTTATGGTAAGAGGACTGAAGGCGATTCTGTTCCTTTTATTAATCAGTGTCAGCTTTAATCTGTTCCTGACAGACGGAGAGGTTCTGTTCCAGTTCTGGATTTTTAAAATTACCAGGGAGGGACTGGAGACGGCCGGATTTATGGCTGTCCGGCTGATTTATCTGGTGTTAGGCTCTACCATTATGACGCTGACCACTACGCCGAACGAGCTGACAGACGGTCTGGAAAAAAGCCTGGGAGTCTTAAATAAAATCGGGGTTCCGGTTCATGAGATTTCCATGATGATGTCCATCGCTCTCCGGTTTATTCCGATTCTGGTGGAGGAGACGGATAAGATCATGAAGGCGCAGATGGCAAGAGGTGCCGACTTTGAGAGCGGCAACCTGATTCAGAAGGCCAAGTCCATGGTGCCGCTTCTGGTGCCGCTGTTCATTTCCGCGTTCCGCCGCGCGACGGACCTGGCGATGGCCATGGAGGCCAGATGCTACCGGGGCGGCAGCGGAAGAACGAAGATGAAGCCTCTCCGCTATAAATCCGGGGACCGGGTGGCTTATGCGCTGGAATTTGTGTATCTGGCCGGGATGGCCGGACTGAGATATCTGGGGTGAATGTAGATGAAGCGAGTAAAATTAGTTGTAGCGTATGACGGCACCAATTATCACGGCTGGCAGCTCCAGCCGAATGGGGTGTCCATCGAGGAAGTATTAAATCGGACCTTATCGGAGCTCCTTCGGGAGCCGATTCAGGTAATCGGGGCCAGCCGCACGGACTCCGGCGTTCATGCGCTGGGCAGTGTGGCTGTATTTGATACCGGGAACCGGATGCCGGCAGAGAAAATCTGCTTTGCCCTGAATCAGAGGCTGCCGGAGGATATCCGGATTCAGTCCTCGGAGGAGGTGCCCTTAACCTGGCATCCGAGGAAACAGAATTGTGTAAAAACCTATGAATATAAGATTATGAACCGGAAAATCGATATGCCGGTGGGCCGCCTTTACACCTATTTCTGTTATTTCCCTATGGATGTGGAAAAGATGCGGCAGGCGGCCGCCTATCTGATCGGTGAGCATGATTTCAAAAGCTTCTGCACGGTCCGCACCCAGGCGGAGGAGACCGTCCGGACCATCTATGCGCTGACGGTAGAGCGGGGAAGCGATGATGTGGTGACCATCCGCATATCCGGAAGCGGTTTCCTCTATAATATGGTACGGATTATCGCCGGCACCCTCCTGCGGGTGGGAACCGGATTGTATGCGCCGGAGCATGTGGAGGAAATTCTGGATGCGAAAGACCGCCAGGCCGCCGGGCCGACGCTTCCGGCCAAGGGCCTGACCCTGATCAGCCTGGAATATGAGAAGGAGCTGACGCCGGAAATCCGGGGAACCAACAAGTACTGGGACTATCTTCTGATACAGCGGGAGATTCCGGAGAAAAAGAAGGCGTATCTGGTTATCCGCCGCTGCGTGGAGAACGAGTTTCACCGTCTGGTAACCCGTGTCGTCCACCAGGCGGCCAGAAACGGTGCCAAGTGGATTTATGTGGTGGATAAGGAAGGGGAGGCCTCATCTGCGTCCTCACGGATTCAGGATGGGGAAACATTTGGCTATTATGAGATGAAACGGTCGCACTGTTTTTGGAATATGGAGAAACGGGTGGAGGCAGCAGAAGGCCAGACACCAGAGGATTGGGCGCTGGAAGCGCCGGCATCGGAAGGCCGGGCCATGGAAGAGCCAGCATCAGAAGGCCGGGCTATGGAAGCGCCAGTGTCGGGCACGCAGTCCTCAGAGGACATGGAGCCCGAAAAACGGAAGGCAGTTCATCTGGAACC
>JAUNPZ010000068.1 GCA_030536455.1 Lachnospiraceae bacterium
CCTTCTCATTATAGGCCCAGACACCGTCCATGGAAAAGGTCTCGCCGCCCTCTGCCGTCCGCCAGAACAGTTCTTTCATAAAGGGGTGGATTCCCTGATGAATTTTTTCCTTGATTAATTCCTGCATCATTTCGATTTCCTTTCTGTAAATCCTTCCGGTAATGGCCTTTCTGCTTGGAAGGTCTACTCCGTGACAACACCCTTCTGCAGAATCACATTGGCATACAGCGCCTTCTCTCCGGTGGCAATCACCGCGCAGCACGCTCTCGCCTGACGGTAAAACTCGAACCGCTCGATATAGCGGATGCTTCCGGCTCCCCGCCTGTCTTCCTTTTCGATGATGTTCTTGTAGGTATCCCAGATTGGTGTCTCCACCGGATCTCCCGGAACTACCTCCATCAGCCCCACCGGCTTCTCCACATAAGTATCTAACGGAAATACCTTCAGGATAGCCTCCAGAAGCTCCGGCACGCCATGTCCATCGCAGCGGATCACCTTCGCATCCTTTCCGATGGTCTCCGCCGGGAAATTGCCGTCTCCAATCACCAGACAGTCACTGTGTCCCATCTCACATAATACCTTTAACAGTTCCGGAGATAAAATCTCCGGTATTCCCTTCAGCATAATTTTCTCCTTCCTGCCCCTCTGCGCCGAAAGCACCCGACCTCCGGAATCCTTTACGAATATTTTTTATACCCCGGATGCTTTCCGGTCACGCCGTATCCGGCCCGCATGGAAATCAGGCGGTCGATGTTCTCCCGGCTGATTTCCTGCGCGCCGCCTAACAGGTAGGCGTTCAGGCTGATTTTCGCAAACAATTCCAGCGTCTCCATGCGGTAATAGGCCGTCAGCACATCCGCTCCCACGGTCAGCGCGCCATGGTTCTTTAACAGAACTGCATCATGCTCGCCCAGGTATGGTGCTATGGCATCCGGCACCTCATAGGTGGAAGGAGTTCCGTATGGCGTCACCGGGATGGAGCCTAAGGCAATCACCGTCTCGATCATGGAGTATTCATCCAGCGGCTTATTGGCTACCGCGTAGCCGGTGGCCACCGGCGGGTGAGCGTGAAGCACCGCTCCCACATCCTCCCGCTCCTCATAGCAGCGCAGATGCATCTTGATTTCCGAAGACGGGCGGTATCCCGGAAGGGCTTCCAGCACCCGGCCTTCCCGGTCAATCCGCACCAGCTTTTCCGGTGTGATGAAGCTTTTGCTGATTCCGGTAGGGGTCGCCAAAAAAGTGCCGTCCTCCAGCTTTACCGATACATTCCCATCGTTGGCCGCCACCCAGCCAAGCTGCCACATCTTATGGCAGATATCGCAGATCTGCTCCCTCAATTCCATATGGCTGAGAGCTGCGTTCTTTGATTCTATCTCTCTTGTTTCCATGCTGTTCTTCTCCGTTTCTTCGATTCTCTATCACAGGCGTTCCATGCCTTCGATTCTCTCTGATTCTCTCTCAGGCGTTCCGCGCCTTCGCTTCGCTTTCCCAGGCGTTCCGCGCTTTCCCGGTCACGGGCGCAGCTTCCCGCCTTCATACATCTTTTGGTTTTCGGCTTTCTTTATCATCCGGCGGAGCTGCTGCAGGTCCTTCACCTCTCCCAGCCCCATCAGCTGGATTCCGATATTGCCCAGCACCGTCGCCTCCACCGGCCCGGCGTAAACCCTGCAGCCGCAGGCCGCCGCTGTCAGCTCACAGAGAAGCCCGCTCTGGCAGCCGCCGCCTACCATATAGACCGCGTCATAGGTTTTTCCGGTGCAGGCGCAGATTTCCTCCATAGCCTTTTTATATTTCCGTGCCAGGCTTTCATTGATGCAGCGCACCACCTGGCCTTCCGTCTCCGGCACCGGCTGCCCGGTCCGCACAGCGTATTCCCGGATACGGCCCGGCATATCGCCGGGAGAGGCAAATTCCGGCGCGTCCGGGTCCAGGATGCATCCCGCAGGCCCGGCTTCCCTGGCCAAAGCCTCCAGTTCACCAAAGCTGTAATCCTTTCCTTCCCGCCGCCATTGATTCCGGCATTCCTGTATCAGCCAGGTGCCGCTGATATTCTTGAGGAAAGAAATCTTTCCCTGGGCGCCCGCCTCATTGGTCACGTTCAGGCGGAGGGCCGTCCCGTCAGCACATGGCTGGTCCAGCTCCGTCCCCATGAGGGACCAGGTGCCGCAGCTGATGAATACAAAGTCCTCGTCCTCCGAAGGCACCGCCGCCATGGCGCTCTGGGTGTCGTGGCCCGCCGTGGCGATGACCTGGATAGGTCCCACTCCCAGCTCTTTCTGAAGTTCTTCCTTTAAAACTCCGATCCGGGTGCCGGGCGGCACCAGCTCCGGCAGGATCCGTTCCGGAATGGAAAGGGTCTCCAGCACCTCCCTCGACCAGCGCCTCTCCCGCACATCCATCATCTGGGTGGTGGATGCGATGGAATGCTCGCCGCAGGCTTCCCCGCAGAGGAAAAAGTTTATCAGGTCCGGCATCAGCAGCAGCCGGCCGGTCTGCAAAAGCAGCTCCGGCTTCTTCTGTACCAGATAATACAGCTGGAAAACTGTATTGATTTCCATGAACTGGTTTCCTGTGATTTCATACAGGCGTTCCCTTGGAAATACCCGGAACACCTCCTCCATCATGCCCCTGGTCCGCTCATCCCGGTAGTTCACCGGCTTTTCCAGCAGATTTCCATCCTTGTCCAAAAGGCCGAAATCCACGCCCCAGGTGTCCA
This sequence comes from Lachnospiraceae bacterium, assembly GCA_030536455.1. Lineage (GTDB taxonomy): Bacteria > Bacillota > Clostridia > Lachnospirales > Lachnospiraceae > Caccovicinus. Next base: position 2,720 of record JAUNPZ010000068.1, read on the forward strand.
CCGCCAGGCTGTCGATGGAGCCGTATGCCCCGGCCCGGCGGATGCCTTCCTTGATCTCCTCAAGCAGTCTGGGGAAATCCCATCTTAAATGTCCATTCTCCCGCACCGGCTCATTTACGAACCGATGAAGCTCTTCTATAAAAACTGCCCCGGCCCGGTACGTTCCCAGCATCACCCGTCCGCTGGAGCCGCCCAGGTCGATGGCCAATACTCTTCTATCCATGCTTCTCCTCTGCCTGCCGCAGCGTTCTGTGACAGCCGCGGCAGTCCGTGATTGATACGCAGCCCGTTATTTATACAGCGGCCCGTAGTTTCTGCATGCCCGGAAATCCTGGCCTTCCTTGTCCATGCCGAATGCATTCCATGCGGCCGGGCGGAAAATCTTCTCCTCCGGCACATTATGCATGCATACCGGAATCCGCAGCATGGAGCACATGGTAATCAGGTCCGCTCCGATATGGCCGTAGCTGATTGCTCCGTGGTTCGCGCCCCAGTTGTTCATCACCTCATAGGCGGTCTTAAATGCGCCCTCTTTGCCGTCGCATCTCGGCACAAACCAGGTGCACGGCCAGGTATAGTCCGTGCGCTTCCACAGCACATCCGATACCGCATCCGGCAGATTTAAGGTCCAGCCTTCTGCAATCTGCAGCACCGGCCCCAGTCCCTTCACCAGATTCAGGCGGATCATAGTGGCCGGCATCTGGGCTCTGGTTAAGAAGCGGGAGGAATAGCCGCCGCCGCGGAAGTAGCCGTTGTCCGCCGGGTTCCAGGTCACGGCATCCAGGATGGCCTTCTGGTCTGCTTCGGTCACATCCCACCACTGCTTCATCACGCCCGCCCCGTTCTCATCCTTTGCCTCCCCGCAGGCATCCAGGCAGGCCGCGCCGGAGTTGATCAGATGGATGAAGCCGCCGTTCTCCTTCGCAATGCCTTCCAGTTCATAGCCGGATGCTTTCTTTACCGCCTCCGGGCTCCAGTAGGTGCGGACATCCGCAAAAATCTGCGGGCGGTTGGTCAGAAGCTTCATAAACAGCATGCCAAGACCATTTAACACATCATTCTCCGTCGCCAGGATATACGGCTCTCTCGCGCCGTTCCAGTCAAAAGAGGTATTTAAAAGGGCCTCCGCAAAGTCGCCGTTGGGATAAAAGTCGGTCCACTGTCTCTGTCCCTGGAAGCCGGCCACGATGGCATTGTGGCCGATGGCCTCCTCCGGGAAATCCTTCTTAAGCTTCTGGCTGCCGCACATCAGGTCCTTGATGATGACCATCATCTTCACCACAAATTCCCAGTCCTTCTCCTTCTGCTCCCGGCTCATCTGCAGCTCCTCCGGGTTCTTGTCAAAGCCTTCCTTACAGTTCGCCTTTGTCCAGGCCAGCGCCTTCTCAAACTCTTCCTTGTCATAGATTCCTTCGGTCATGCGGCGGATCAGCTCCACCTCATCCACCGACTCCACCCGCATGCCCAGATAGGATTCGATGAAATCCGGGTCAATGATGGAGCCGCCGATTCCCATGGTAACGGAGCCAATCTGCAGATAGGATTTTCCACGCATGGAGGCAGCCGCAACCGCCGCGCGGCCGAACCGCAGGAGTTTTTCCTTCACATCCTCCGGAATCTCCTCCTCGTCCGCATCCTGCACATCATGGCCGTAAATGCCGAAGGCCGGAAGCCCCTTCTGGGCGTGGGTCGCCAGCACGGAAGCCAGATAGACCGCTCCCGGGCGCTCCGTTCCGTTAAAGCCCCACACCGCCTTGATGGTCTGCGGGTTCATGTCCATGGTTTCCGCTCCATAGCACCAGCAGGGCGTTACCGTCACGGTGATATCCACGCCTTCCCGCCGGAACTTCTCCTCACAGGCAGCCGCCTCTCCCACGCGGCCGATGGTGGTATCCGCAATCACAACCTTCACCGGCTCCCCATTGGAATACCGGAGATTATCTTCAAATAACCGGGCTGCCGAACGGGCCATCTGCATGGTCTGCTCCTCTAAGGACCCTCTCACATCCAGCTTTCCTCTTCTTCCATCTATCGTCGGACGGATGCCGATTACCGGATATCCGCCTGTCAGTCTGTTCTCTGCCATCGTAAATTCCTCCTTCGATTCATTCCTGCATCACGATGGGATACGGATGAAATACCGCATCCTCCTGTATTGTAATATTTTCCACTTTTCCATTCTTCCAGCTCATATCAATCACATAGCCGCCGGGAGCCTTAAGACCCTTCACCCAGCCGTCTCCCCATGCTTTGGGAAGGGAGGGCAGGATGAAAATCCGTTCTCCGTCAAACTGCACCAGCATCTCCAGCATAGCCGCCGGAACCGCCTGGGCATCCCCCACCTGAGGGCAGCCATGGGCCTCCAGAAACAGATTATGGAGCGTAAGCTTCTTCATAATCGTTTCCAGCGCTTCATATGCCCGCTCCGGCTCCCGAAGCCTGGTCCAGAGACAGCTCATCCATCCATAGCTCCAGCCCTGGCCGTCATAATGGTGGGATAATTTCCGCTCTAATGTGGTTTTGGCCGCCCGTGCAAGCTCCGCTGTCTTTTCCGGCGTAATCTGATGGGCCGGATACAGCGCATAGAGATGAGACAGATGACGGTGGCCGGGGTCCCATTCCTCATAATCTCCAATCCATTCCTGGATTCCGCCGGTCCGCTCACTGATTTTCAGGGGCGGTATCCGGGTCAGTATCTCACGGAGCCGTCCTTCAAACGCCGCTTCGAATCCCGGCTTCCTCTCCCGGATATGTCCGATGATTTCCAGACAGCTTCCGAATAAATCCCGGATAATCTCAAAGTCCATGGCCGCACCGTATGTAAACGTGGTGACGGTTCCATCTTTCCCATAAAATTTATTCTCCGGGGAATGGGAAGGGTTGGTTACCAGATACCCGGCTCCGTCGATTCCCTCCGGCGCCTCCACCAGAAAATCTGCCAGGAACTGCGCCGCACCCTTCATCAGAGGATAGGCTCTGTTTTCCAGAAATTCCTCATCCCCGGTGTAAAGATAATGCTCATAAAGATGCCGCACCAGCCATGCTGCGCCCAGGGGCCACAGTCCGGCCGGAACCGCACAGGGGGCCGAGTGTCCGAACACATTGCTGGCATGATGAAGGGTCCAACCGCCTGCGCCATAATAATCTTTCGCCGTCCGCGCGCCGGACCGGCTCACCTTCTCCAGCCAGTCAAACAGAGTGGTATGGCATTCGCCTAACTGACAGGCCTCCGCAGGCCAGTAATTAATCTGCAGATTGACATTGGCATGGTAATCGCTCTCCCACGGTGCAAAAATCTGATAATTCCACAATCCCTGCAGATTCGAGGGCAGGCATCCCGGCCTGGAAGCGGAAAGCAGCAGATAACGGTGATAGTTGGCAAACAGCGCATAGAGGTTTTCGTCCCGGCCGCCGTCACGGATCCGCTTCAGACGCTCGTAGGTTGTGAGCGGAGCAAGCTCCTCCCCGCATCCATCCTCAAAGCCCATGTCAAACCGTTCGTAATACTGCTGATATTCCTGAATGTGGCAGCGTTTTACTTCCTCATATCCGGCCGCCTTTGCCCTTTTCACGTCGGAAGCGCACTGATTTAAATAATCCCCACAGGTATAATCGGTTCTGGCGGATACAAAGAGCTCAACCCTCTCTGCATCCAGAATCTGAAGCGCCGGAGCCGCCCCTTTCCGGAGCCGGACCGTCTTCATGGTTCCTCCATGCAAAACCGCCAGCACCATTCCGGCAAAGGAAATTCCGTCTCCCCCGCAGCGGCCCTTCAGCAGAAGCACGCCCTCCTCCGGGCTTAAAACCTCCGCCTCCTGTTCTCTGGACAGGCTGATTTCCAGATTCAGCCGCTCCCCGGAAGCAGAGCTGTACGATACTGCTATTACCTGATGGGCAGCCGATGCAAAATACTCCTTCTGCCAGACAGCCGCAGTCTCCGGTCCTCCGAAGCCTCCTCTTTTCTCGGTCATTTCCGCCCGGGCAACGCCTGTGTCTAAATCCAGGCACCGCTCATAGGTATCATATTCTATGGTTTTAAAAAAACGGATTGTCAGCTCTCCCAGTACCTGGTAAGAGCCAAACCACCTCTTCGGAGGCATGATATGGTTCATCACCATATCGCCCGCCTGTTCACTCTTTCCTTCAAAAATCAGCCTCTGAATCTCCTTCATGGATTCCAGCGCATCGGTCCGGACACAGTCATCCGGATGTCCGGCCCACACCGACTCTTCATTCAGGTACATGTGGTCGCGGTTCACCCCGCCTTCCACCATCCCGCCCAGCCGGCCGTTTCCGATGGGAAATCCTTCCACCCAGCTCTCCGCCGGACGCCGGTACCAGAGGCATTTCTGCAAACTGTGCTTCATCCCTTTCTCCCTCTCAGTCCTCAAATGGAATCCCGTACAGTCTCCATGGCTTGTTCTCACCAAAGAAGTTTTCCAGATGCTTTTGGGATGACACCGGCTCAATCACAAATTTCGGTTTCTGCTCTCCGGCATACAGATACCCCTCCTGCCCCTTTTCCAGTTCCAGATGAATGAGCCCATCCGGACTGATTTCAAACGGCAGCTCCTGTCCAGATGCGGACACTGCATGAATTGCCTGCTGGTTCATCTGTCCCAGGTCCGTCCGTATCCGGCAAGGTTCTCCGGCCAGGCTCTCCACCCGGATCCACCTGGTTTCACCGTCTCTTCTTACGGCGCTGACCAGGAAGCCGCCCTCGGCCCGCAGCCCATGGATGGTCACATCCGGCCACTCCTTCGGCACAGCCGGGAACACCCGGATATCCTCACCCCAGCTCTGCAGCAGCATATCATTGATGCCCTCCGCCACCGCCAGCGGCGATTCAATCACCGGCCCTGCCTCCGTATACATGGTGTTCGGCTTAAACAGATGCAGGGACGATTTCACATAGGCCAGCGCCTCATCCCCGGCTCCGATTGCCGCCGCCAGAGAAGCTGCTCCGGAAAAAGTAAATCCGCGCAGGTCTCCTTCCCTGTGGAACCAGTGCCGCAGACAATGGTGGACCAGTTCCTTTTCCTCCTTCGAATCCCCGCTGATCAGATGCAGAGGGAAGATGGGAAGCAGATGACTGAAATGCCGGTGACCGAATGCCAGCGGAACGTCTTTCCCAATCATCAGGCCGGTTTCATCCTGATGATAATCCGTCAGATGCTCCAGCACCCACCGCCAGGTTTCCTCTGCCGGGTCCTGGATGCCAAGCCGCTCACAGCTTTTTAAAAGGGTCAGACAGCCCCAGCGGAGCAGCGACAAATCATAGGTGCTGTCCTCCACGGTCAGGTGCCGGAAGGAGCCATATTCCGGTGAAATCATTTTCGGCAGATGAAGTTTTCCGTCCTCTCCTTCCTTTAAAAGATGGATATAATACTGAATGCTTCTTTTCAGAAGTGGATATAGATGACTCTTCAAGCGTGCATCGTCCATGGAATATCGGTACTGCCTCCAGTAATTGTGAAGCACCCAGGTCAGGTTGCCCACCTCTTCCTCCACCGGAGACACCAGATTGCATCCGGCGCTTCGGCCCAGACCGGCACTGTCGGCCCGGTATTTCTCCGCCACATTGCCACTCAGACTGTCCGTATGGGCATCCAGCGCATTGCAGAGAGATTCCCCAATTTCCAGATGGTTGGAGGTATAAACCGGAGAATAGGCCATCTGCACATTCATGTTGAACCAGGCTCTGGGCCAGGGCGTAGCCGCCATCCACGGTCCCTGATTATCCATAATCGGCTTGTCCACCCTGGTGGCCGATGCCAGCTTATACATCTGAATCAGATAAAAGCCCTCCAGTCTGGTATCGGAAACAGACACCAGGCTCTTCTGATAATAACGGCTCCACCAGTCCCGGTGGCTCTGAATCCATTGCTCCACCGGCTGGGAGGAAGCGTTTTTCACCCATCTTACCGCTTCCGCCGTCACTTTCTCTCCGAAGCCATTAAGAATCGTCAGATAGAAACGGATTTTCCCTGCTCCGTCCTTTTTCTCCCGCACGCAACGCCAGGCCACGGTACAGCCATCGGCCGTTATCCGGTTTTCCCCATTCTTCTCCCAAAACCGCTGTACCTGCACCTGCACACCGCTTACGTCCCGGTTTTCCAGCGTAATGTCCGGAATATACTGGTTATAATTCACCCCGTCCTCATTCTTCGTAATCACGGGAATCTCCGGATAGGCGCTCCAGCGGATATCCGCAGACTCTCCATCCTCCGGCTCCGCCTCAATCAGGATAACTGGCTCCAGACTGTGCACCAGAGAGCGGATTTTCACCTTTCCCTTCGTGGTGGACAGGCTGGCGTTAAATTCCGCCTGATACAAATCCAGTTCCATGGAGGTACCGTCAAAAATCCAGCCCTCCATCTCCACATCTATCTCACCCAGCGGAACACGGGTGTAAACTCCGGGCCGCCCCGGCGTCACCGCCTCCACATCGGTCCGTCCGGTGACGCACCGCAAGGTATTCCGCCTGGTCTTATCCTCCGCACTGTAAATCATCGTTCCCAGGATGCCATTTCCTAAAAATGCCCCGCTGTCCCAGGAGCATGATTTTTTCGACCACTTCATATTGTGTCTGGCTACAAAGGACGGCCAGTCCACCTGATTATCCAGTAACGTCTTTTCTGCCATAGCTGTCTCCTTCTTTCCCTTCATTCTTATAGACAGCATAAGGCAGATTTCCCGAAAAATCACCGGTCCATTTCTCCGAAATCCACGCTTCTGTTACTCTGAAGCCGTATTTTTCCGGCTCTGGCTGGGACTGATGCCGTAAAACCGCTTATATGCCTTGCGGAACGCATTCGCATTGCTGTATCCGGTCTTTTCCGCCACTGCATCGATGGTCAGCTCCGTCTCCACGATCATCTGATATGCATACGCCATTCGTTTTTTCTCCACATAAGCCGAGAAATTCTCTCCCATAATCTCCTTAAATATCTGCGAAAAATAGGTTTCGCTCAGATTACAATACTCTGCGATCATACCAAGGCCAAAGCCGTATTCCGTAAAATGCTCCTCGATATAAGCCACCATCTTCCGCTGAAGTCCATCCTCATGGCTCCGGATTCCGGCCATGTAATGGCCGCACATATCCATCGCCACCCGCAGGATGTAGGAGAACAGCCAGGCGTCGGTCTGAATCTTGTCAATCTGTTCAAATACATCTGCTAAATCAATGGTCATCCGGCTGTCATAAGCTCCAAGCAAGGTCAGCTTCAGCTTAGCTGTCAGAAGCTGTTCCATATTGCCGCTGATTCTCCGCTTCAGATAGTTGTCCTCCAGGATTCTCCGAAAGCCGCCCTTGACCAGCTCCTGCTGGCCCGATTTTATCCAAAGCACAATCTGGTTTTTCAATTCATCCGTATAATAAAAGGTGGCTTCAGTACCCAGTTCTTCCTCACTGCACCACAGAACTGCCCCCGGCTCCCGGTAGCTGCCCCGCAGATTCATCTGATTGCAGCACATGGTATAGGCGCTGTGCATATCCCGCAGGCTTTCAAATACCGTGCTTCCCACGCATAACAGCATGGCATCCTGCTCCAGCAGGGTCTGGAGCGCCGACATCCGGGAGACCGTCTGGTTCTGGTAATCCTCCCGCTCTTCTTCCGTCAGGGGCAGCAGCACCACAAGCTGGTCGATTCCGCAGCTTCCCACATGGAAATCCTCACTGCCTTCGCCGCTGATTTCCTCCAGAACCTTTAATCTCTTCTGCAGAAGCAGGTTCCAGTCCTCTGCACCCATATCATGCTCATTTCCAAAGCCAAGCAGAAGGAGGCAGTACCCCGCCGCATCCGGCCGGACTCCGGCGCTGACCGCCAGATGGCGGATTTCTTCATCCGACATATTGTTCATGCTCAGGAGCCGGTTCCAGAATACGGACTGAAGCAGCTCCTTCTGGGCTCCCAGCTCATGCTTTAACGATGCATTGGTTTCCACCATGGAACTGACTGAATTATAGAGAGCGGAGAATACATTCTCCTCCCCGCTTTCCTCATGCTCCATCAGCTCCAGGGCGCCGGACAGAATCCGGCTTCTCCGCTTCGCCAGGAGCAGGGATAAAAACAGGCTCATAAAAATGGTGGTAATATTCAGAATCCAGATGAATATCTTCAGACCGCCCATCTGCATATAAAGGCTGGACTCCGGAATCACCGACACAATCTGAAGGCCGGTGGTCACGCTGCTGATCATGGCAAAATTTCCGTTTCCAAAGCAGGACTCCGGAAGCACCCGAACTATCTCCGGCCCTAACTCCAGCGGAAAAGATACCGGGCTTATCTTTTCATTTCCAATCTGATACAAAATCCGGCCATCTGCGTCCATAATATAAGTAAGGCTGTTCCAGTCCTCAAACTCACCAAAGATTCCTTCCAGATTCTCCTCATTCAGAAATACAATTCCGGTTGCGCCGGAATCCTCGCCTGCCCAGGCGGTCATCACCGTGGTATAAAAGATTCCCTTCCGCTCCACGGTTCCATTTTTAAAAACGGAATAAGGGTGATAGGCAATATTGCCTGCCCGATGTCCATATTCCTTCAGTTCTTCCAGAGAAACCTGGCCAAACTCAAAGGAATCATGGTAAAACGCAGACAGGTCCATGCACAGCTCCCCCTCGGTCATAAAGATATCACTGCCATTGCACAAGATATTGATTGAATATGCGTCATTGGCCATCACCATGCTCTGGCGGAATTCCTTCACCTTCCAAAGTGTTCCGTAATCGGCCGGCGTCAGCGGCTTTTTCATGCTGCTCATCTTCTGGATATAGTAATTTCCGCCTATCTTATCCAGAGAAACCAGACTGTCCGTGATATTCTGGTCCAGCAGGAATCTGGCATGTAGCATCCGGGTCATCGCCTGACGCCTTGCCGTATTCTCCATATCATAAAGCATATAGAAAATTGCGGCGTTCAAAAGAACAACCGGTATCAATATAAACAGAATGAACGAACGCCATATCTGAAATAAAAAGCCCCTTTTCGCAGTAAATCCCATAACACACTCTCCCATCCTATCTTTCTCTTCTGCCCCTCACACGCCGCCTCCGGCGGCCAATCGCCTCTCCGAATCCGAGTCCGGATAAGAACGACAAAAACCTGAGACATGGTCGAAGCCATGCCTCAGTGTTCTGTTTTCATCCCTGCAGGAATTTCAGCCGTCAGCCGGTCTTTTATCCCTACTTGTACTGTCTTTCATATGCGGTCTGATATACCTCCAGCATCTTGTCTAAGCCAAGCGCCTCGAACTCGCCTACATAAGCATCCCATTCCTTTTCGATGTCTCTGGTCCCCAGGCTGAACAGGGCCTGATTCTCTTCCACATAGTCGTCAATCATGGTCCTGATATTGGAAATCTCAGAAGCTTCCTCTCTGGTTAAATTCAGCGGAGGAACCACACGGTCGTGGTCTGCATATGGCTCCAGACTTTCCTTCACTGCAAAGTACAGAATCGGCTCGGTGGAGAATCTCTGTGCCGGGTCATCCTCCAGGTAAACCTCGCTCTCTCTTAACTTTGCCGTATTGTTGCCGAACTTATTGGTAATGCGGATGGTCTGCTCTGCTCCTTCTACGTTCAGTCTCTGATACATCGCCTTCTCGCCATTCATCGCCATGGAGCCTTCCGGCGGCTGAGTCCAGCCCTTGCCTTCCTGTCCGTACCATGCCATAAAGCTGGCTTCCTCCGAATACCATCCATCTGCCCAGCGGAATGCCGCTTCCGGATTCTCACAGGAGCTGGTGATAATGAAATTGCCAGGAGCGGTGCTTGCATACAGATAGGATGGCTGATACTTAAAGCCCTCCGGTCCGGTCAGCGGCTCCAGCGCGCGGTACTGGGAAATTCTGTGGTCTGCTGTTCCATTGTAATCGCTCAGGTAAGTCGTGATGATATCCGCCCGGATCACACCCACCTTCGGAGCCTCTCCATCCTGCACGATCTGCTTTAACTGTGTCTCGTCCAAGGTAAAGGAGGTGCTGTCAATCAGCCCCTTCTCAACCAGGCTGTTAATCCACTTTAAGCCTTCCTTGTACTGCTCCTTATCCGGAGTAAACTGAATCTTGTCATTCTCATCCAGATACAGGTAGTAGGTAGACGGGTCCTGCACATCAGAGCCGTTCATATAGATGAACGCATTCATCAGGTAGTTTACGATATTGTTTTTCTGGGAGCTGTTTGCCAGCATCGGAATCTCATCTGCAATTCCGTTTCCATTCGGGTCCTGATCCTTAAATGCCTGTAATACCGCCTCAAACTCCTCCGTTGTGGTCGGCATCTCCATGCCTACCGCATCCAGCCACTCCGTATTAATCCATGCACGGGTCCGGTACTGATTATGCAGACAGTCATTGAATGACGGCAGGGAATAGATATGTCCGTCCGGTGAGGTAATATGCTCCTTAATCTCCGGTGTCTCAGCCAGAATCTTCTTAAATTCCACGCCATACTTTTCAATATAATCATCCAGCATCACAAAGGTGCCGTCCTCTCCATAAGAGGTCACATCATTGGAGGTCACCTTCATGCCTAAGATAATATCCGGCAGGTTTCCGGTGCTTAACATCAGGTTCAGTTTCTCTTTATAGCCGTCTCTCGGAATCTCATTCCACTCAATATGGATTCCTGTCTTTTCCTCATACCACTTGATAAAATCCACATCGCCAAGGGCACCTACATAAGTTTCGTCAATGGCAGCCACCGTTAAGGTAAGCGGTTCCTTCACAATCGGGAATTCCCCTGCCGGTGTTACACTCGCCTCTGCCTCAGCGGCAGCTCCTGTTGTTTCTCCTGTGTTTCCTGCCTCCGCCTTCACGTTGGTCTCCTTCGGCGCCATGGAATTGGTTCCTCCGCATCCGGTCAGCATGGATACCGCCATTGCTCCTGACAGCGCTGCTGCCATGATTCTGTTCTTCTTCATATATCCCTCTTTCCGCCCGGATATCCGGGCTGTTTTTATATTATACTTGATTTAAAATGCCGACGCAATCAGCCTTTTACCGACCCAATCATAACGCCCTTCACAAAATACTTCTGGATGAACGGATACAGGATCAGCATCGGCAGGCTGGACACCACGATGGTAGAGTATTTTAACAAATCCGCCATACCCTGCACACGCTCTGCGGTGGAGAAATCCAGCATCATCTCATCCGCAATCTGGCTCATTACGATAATCTGTCTCAGCACCACCTGAAGCGGATATTTTATCTTATCCTCCAGGTAAATCATTTCTTTAAAGTAAGAATTCCAGTGTCCTACCGCGTAATACAGCACCAGCACTGCCAGCACCGGCTTCGCCAGAGGCAGAGCCACCCGGAACAGGAAATTGAAGTCATCACAGCCATCCAGCGAGGCAGCCTCGTAAAGCTCCTCCGGGATACTGGATTCAAAATACGTCCTGCAGATAATGACATTGGTCACGCCCACACAGCCAGGCAGGAGGATGGACCAGTAGGAGTTGTACAGAGACAACTGGTTAATCAGAAGGAAGGTAGGTACCAGACCTCCGTTAAAGAACATGGTAATCATCATAAACATGGTAAAAAACTTTCTTCCGTAGAACCTTTTTCTGGAAAGCGGATAGGCCATCATCACCGTCACCACGATATTAATCGCCGTTCCCGCCACCGTGATAAAGACGGAATTTAAAAATCCTCTCACCAGACTCTTGTCCTTAAAAATCGCATCATACCCTTTCAGTGTAAAATCCACCGGCAGAAGCCATACCTTGCCGGAAATTACCGCCTGAGGGTCACTGAAGGACGCGCTCACCAGATAAATCAGCGGAAATGCGATAAGAACCAGAACCATGGTAAGCAGAGCGTAAACCAGGATGGAAAATACGCTGTCCCCATTAAAGGGCTTTCTTTTCTTTCGAACTGCTGCAGTCATCTTTCTCTCCTCCTTACCACAAGCTCGTCTCGCTGACACGCTTCGCAATCTGGTTCACCGTAATCAGCAGGATACAGTTAATCACCGCATTGAACAGTCCCACCGCTGTGGAGAAGCTGTACTGGGCATTTTCCAGACCCACCCGGTATACATAGGTGGAAATCACGTCAGACGCCGACATGTTCACTGAGTTCTGCAGAAGCAGAATCTTCTCATAGCCTACGGTCATAATCTTGCCGCAGTTCATGATCAGCATGATGATGATGGTCGGCGCAATTCCCGGCAGGTCCACATGCAGGATTCTCTGCCACCGGCTGGCTCCATCCACCACCGCCGCCTCATGAAGGGTGGGGTCGATTCCGGCCAGGGCCGATATGTAGATGATGGAGTTAAATCCCATGGTCTGCCATACACCGGACCATACATAGATGTTTTTGAAGTATTCCGGCTTCGCCATAAAATCAATCCGCTCTCCGCCAAATGCCTGGATGATATTGTTGATGATGCCGGAATACGGAGACAACACCATCAGCACGATACCGGCCATAACCACCGTAGAGATGAAATGAGGTGCATAAGTAATCATCTGTACGGTCTTTTTATACCATCCGCACCGGCACTCATTTACCGCCACTGCCAGGATGATGGCTGCCGGAAAGTTTGCAATCAACGAATACAGACTGATCATCAGCGTATTCTTAATCAGTCTTCCGAACTGATAGGAGGTGATGAATGCTTTAAAATGCTTAAGCCCCACCCACTGGCTTCCGGAAAATCCCTTCGTCGGCACAAAATCCTTAAATGCAATCTGCAGTCCATACATGGGACCGTAACTGAATATGAATATCAGCAGCACCGGAAGCGCTATGATTACATACAGCTGCCAGTTCTTTTTCAGCTTCCATATAACATCCTCCCACCGGGTTCTCCGCACCGGAGCCGTTGGAGCTGTCATCGCTTTTCCTGTCTCTTTCAACGTTCCTCTCTCCTTTTCTTTTTCTCTGCCCTGGCGTTTCGCAGGCTGTGTTCCGCTTTTTGCTCTGCGCTTTTTCCAGTGCCGGACATCTCTGTCGTTCTGCCCCGATTATTCCACAGTTTCCCCGCCTTCCGCAACTCGTAGTTCTTCCAAAAACCACGCAAAGCGCCGTATTTCGGACAAATCTTGATAGTTTCCCCTTTATCAAAAGGGGGGCGTGGTGGAGAAGCGGTTAAAAAAGCACACAAAAAGGCCGCCTTCGCAGCCTCAAAAAACTCAGACAACGAAAGCGGCCTCACATCAGACCCAATTTTTCAGTTTTAACCCTTCACACCGCCGCCGGTAACGCCTGCGATAATCTTCTC
>JAUNPZ010000069.1:0-11288 GCA_030536455.1 Lachnospiraceae bacterium
GCACCTCAAGCTGCTTTAAGGTTTCATACACCACATACATCTGCATCTCCATCTGCGGATTAGAACAGTCCACCACATGAAGGATGATATCGCTGTACTTCGCCTCCTCCAGGGTGCTTTTAAATGCCTCAATCAGATGATGGGGAAGCTTCCGGATAAAGCCTACGGTGTCCGTCAGAAGAATCTCCTGCCCGCTTTGAAGCTTTAAATTCCGGGTAGTCGGGTCCAGGGTCGCAAACAGCTTATCCTCTGCCAGGATTCCGGCGTCCGTCAGCCGGTTCAGCAGAGTGGATTTGCCCGCATTGGTATAACCGACAATCGCCGCTACCGGCATATGGTTTCTGGTCCGCTGCTGTCTGGCCACATCCCGGTGCCGCTTCACATCCTCCAGCTCCGATTTTAACTGTCCGATCCGCTGGTGGATCAGACGGCGGTCGGACTCCAGCTTCGTCTCGCCCGGTCCTCTGGTTCCGATTCCGCCTCCCAGACGGGAAAGGGAATTCCGCATGCCTACCAGACGGGCTGCCCGGAAACGGAGCTGGGCCAGCTCCACCTGGATTTTTCCTTCTCTGGTATTGGCCCTGGACGCAAAAATATCCAGAATCACCATGGTACGGTCCATCACCTTGGTATCCAGCGCTTCCTCCAGGTTCCGCAGCTGGGCCGGGGAAAGCTCATCGTCACAGACCACGCCGGTGGCTCCCATTTCCCAGATCTGCCACTTTACCTCGTCTATCTTTCCCTTTCCCAGATAGGTTCCCGGATGCACGGCCTCCCGGTTCTGAATCACCGTGCCGATCGTCTCTGCCCCCGCAGTCTTCACCAGCTCCTTAAGTTCTGACAGGGAGGCTTCCGTATCATCCCCGTCCCTGGTGCTGATGCCGATTAAGAGGACACGCTCCTCTACTTCTTTGTTCTCAAATAACTCCGCCATTCTTTTCCACTCCTACCGGCTCTTTAAAAATGTGATTTCCTTCTGTGCTGCCTCATCCGGCCCGTATTGGGAAACATATTCCTCAAAGGCCTGAAGCGCGTCCTTGTACTTTCCCAGGTATTCGAGAGCCGCTCCCCGGTTAAAGGCCGCCTCACGGACCGAAGCATCTGCGCTCTGGCTTTGAACGGCCTGCTCAAAAAAGCCCAGCGCTTCCTCATACTGCCCCATCTCCATCAGGGAAAGTCCCATCTCGTTCAGCACCTCCGGTCCTGCCGTACCGTCCTGAACCGCCGCTTCATAAAGACGGTCCGCATCCTCCCGGCGTCCTGCCGCAATACAGGCCTCGCCCACGGCCGCAAGAACATCCCCACGGCCGAAACGGTCCACATCCTCCGATGCTTCCGTTTCCTCCGTTTTTTGTCCCGGCTCCGGCTTCTTGTCCCCGTTTTTCTCGTCCGCTTTCTTTCCGGCTGCCTTTTTCCCGGTCGCCTTCTGCTCCAGCTCTACACCCTCCTCATAGTCCGAAAGAGCTCCCTGGGCGTCCCCGGACAGTGCCTTCATCAGCGCCGCCCGATACAGATACTCCGTATCTGCCCCATCCACCTGAACCAGCACATCATAGGTATGGGCTGCCGCCGGATAATCCTCCAGCATATATTCTGCTTCGGCCCGGTATTTTAATACATCGGTTTCAAACTCTCCCACACGGCCGCGGGACGCCTGAATCGCCGCTTCAAAATCCGTCACAGCTCCGGCGTAATCTCCTGCATCCAGTTTTTCAATGCCCGACATGCGGAGCGCAAGCTTATCCGCCCCTTTCTCACAGCCGGACAGCAGGATGGCTGCGCTCATCAGCGCCGCGCTGCAAACCGCCGCTGCCCGAATCCCATTTCTTCTGTATCTCATCCTCCGGCCTTCCTTTCTTCCGTTCCTGCCCGGTTTTCTTCCGCTTCTGACCATTTTTTTCCGGCCCTGCGGCTCTTATGCCCGGTCCGTGCTTCCGAAACCGCCGTTTCTGGAATCCGTCACATCATCGTCCTCGGTAATGCCGTACTCCATAAAGATACCCTGTGCAAATGCACAGCCGGCAGCCAGCTCCACGGTTTTTCCTTCCCGTCCGTCATTTAACATCTTAATAAAGATATGTCCCTCATTATCGGAATAGAAGTAATCGCTGTCAATGATGCCCACCGTATTGTTCATCTGAAGGCGGTACTTAAATCCCAGACCACTTCTGGGATAAATCTGCAGCACCCACTCGTCGCACATCTCTGCCCGGATTCCGGTGGGCACCTTCACGGCCTGGCCCGGCTCCAGCTTTACCGGGAGCGTCAGGAAGAAATCATAACCTGCGCTGCCTGCGGTCGCGCGGCGGGGAAGCTTGATGGACTCGTAGATTTTATGAATTTCCTCCGTTTCAATCTCCTCGCCAAAGCTGTCCCTCCAGTCGTTGATAAACTGTTCTTCACTTACTTTATGGAATTTTGCTATTCGTTTCATATCCTTTTCCTTTTCCTGCTGTTTTTTCTGTCATAAGTCCGCACTTTACCGGCTCTCATAGAGGACCGCTTCTCCCAGCATCAGGGAGCGCTGCACGTCAATCACCCGCTGGTTTGCGCTTCCTCTCCAGGGAAGCTTCCCATCCTTTAAGGCCGCCACAAATTCGCCGTCCACTACCACATCGGCCTTTCCGATGTAAGGAAGCCGGTTAATCTCCTCCCACTGATAGCCGGTATACAGCCAGATGGTCTTATTGGGGAAGCGTTCCCGGATTTCTACCATCAGCTTCCCAATCTCCTCCCGGTTGTCCGGGTGAAGCGGGTCGCCGCCGCTTAAGGTGACGCCGGATATATAGTCGTGGTCCAGAGCTGCAAACAGCTCCTCCTTTGCCGCCTGGTCAAAATAAAGTCCGCCCCGGATATCCCAGGTAATAGGATTGTGGCACTCCCGGCAGTTGTGGCTGCACCCGGCCACCCACAGCACGGCCCGGAGTCCTTCTCCATTTAACATATCGTCTTTCGTAATATTATGGTAACGCATGAATTTTTTCTGTTCCTTACATCGATTTTCGTTCTTTGATTTCCGCCATCTTCGCATCGTTTAACCGGGTATCGCCCTTCACTCTGGAATAGCTTAAATACCCGTTCATCCGGTCAATCTTGGTCAGATTCCGGCTTCCGCACTTGGGGCATACATCCATATCCAGCTCCTGATGGCCGCAGTCATCACAATAGGACAGGGACAGATTCACGCCCTCGTAAAAGCCCATATCCATGGCCCGGCGGACCAGCGTGCGGATGGCTTCCCGGTTATAATCCACCGGATATTTTACATACTGAATCTTTCCGCCGTTGGACAGCTCCCAGAACCGGTATTCCAGGTCCTGCTTTTCAATGGGCGTAATCTCCTCGGTCACATGACAGTGGAAGCCATTGCTTACATAGGCCCGGTCGGAAACATTTTCCACAATTCCGTATTTTTCCCGGAACTGCTTCACCTGAAGGCCGCAGAGATTCTCCGCCGGGGTGGCGTAGATAGCATAAAGATTCCCGTCTTCCTTCTTAAATTCTTCGATTTTTTTATTAATGTGCTCCAGAACCTCCAGCGCAAACTGACCGTCCTCCGCCAGAGACTTTCCATTATACAAACGCTGCAGCTCATTGAAGGCCGTGATGCCGAAGGACGCCGTAGCCGTCTTAAGCAGCGGCTTAATCTTATCGTGAAGCCCCAGATGACCGCCGTAAAAACCGCCCTCACAGTAGGCCAGCGGATTCGTGGAGGCCTTCAGCTCTCCCAGATAGGCGTAGGTCCGGATGTGGATCTTCCGAATCAGCTCCAGATAATAATCCAGGACCTCATAGAAATCACGGCTGTCATGGCGGGCCTTGGCCAGAATCATGGGAAGATGGAGGCTGACCACGCCGATGTTAAACCGGCCCACAAATACCGGAAAATCCTTCTCATCGGCCGGATTCATACCGCCCCGCTCATACCAGGGACTTAAAAAAGCCCGGCAGCCCATCGGGGAGATAATCTTTCCATACTGCTTATACATGCTGGCAATATAGCCCTTTCCGGTCAGGGAGAGCCAGTCCGGATACATGGTTTTCGCCGAGCACTCAATACCCGCCTCAAATACATCCTCCAGCTCCTTTCCCGGCCCGTGAAGGTTCTCATCGTATAAAAATACAATCTTCGGGAACAGGACCGGCTTTCTGCATTCCTTCTTTCCCTGGCCGTTCCGCCTCACCTTCAGCATGGTGATAGTGGCCATCTTCGCAAAACGGCTGGTTCCCGTTCCGGCCGTCACAGTGATGAAGGGATAATCGCCCCGGCTGGAGGAAACGGAGTTAAACTTATACTCCCAGCCCTGAAAGCCCTGCTCCATCTCCTTCTCCACATCCTTCCAGGCAGTCTCCTCTGCCTTCTCTTTGGAAAGGCCCAGGCTTTCGTATTTTTCCAGATATCTGGCATAGGACTTTTCCGCATAAGGCGCCAGGATATTCTCCACACTGGGCACCGTAAACCCGCCGTACTGCTGGCTGGCTGCGCTGAGGACGATATCGCCGATGACATCAAAGGCCACGTCCAGGGACTTCGGCTCATTGTACCAGAGATTTCCCATCTCAAAGCCGCCGGTCAGCACATGCTCCACATCAAACAGGCAGCAGTTCATGGTATCCCGGCGGGCAGACATATCGTGAATGTAGATATAGCCCTCCCGGCAGGCCTGCAGCTCCTCCACCGTCATAAAAAACTTCTGGTACAGAGACTTGTTCAGCTCATTAAAAATCAGGCTCCGCTTGGTGGATACCAGGGCGCTGTCCGTGTTGGAATTCTCCTTGTCGCCGATGTACATGATGGACTGGCTCTTTAAATAGACCTCGTCCAGCATCTGCACGAAATCCTGCTTGTAATTCCGGTAATCCCGGTAGCTTTTTGCCACCAGCGGATTCACCCGTTCCAGAGCTCCCTCCACCAGATTATGCATCTGGGAAATGGCGATCTCCGGCACACCGAGAGATTCCGCCTTCTCCTCCACAAACTGGCAGATGAACTGGATTTCCGCATTGGTAAACTGAATCATCGCACGGTCTGCCGATTTATTCACGGCAACGACTACCTTCCGGACATTAAAATCCTCTCTCGTACCATCCTTTTTTACAACTTTAATCTGACTGCACTTCAAATATTTCTTCTCCTTCTTTTTGATTCTCTTCCGAATTCTCTTCTTCCAGGTTCTCCTCTTCCAGCTTCACCCGAAGTTCCTCCTCCACCTGGGACCGGATCTCCTCCTCCTGCTCCGGATTCAGTCCGGGAAGGTCCACCGTAGAACCGATTCCGAAACGGCGCAGGAATTCCTCCGTTGTGGCAAATAAAGCAGGTCTTCCCGGAGCATCCAGGCGGCCTACCTCACACACAAGATTATATTCCACTAATTTATTCACCGCATGGTCCGACTTCACCCCGCGGATTTTCTCAATCTCCATCTTCGTCACCGGCTGGCGGTAGGCGATGATGGACAGGGTTTCCAGAACCACCTCCGTCAGCACCTGCTTCTTCGGCGTGGCCGCAACCCGGATTAAATTCTCATAATATTCCGCACGGGTGCACATCTGGAACGCATTCTCCAGTTCAATGACCTGGACGCCCCGCTTCCCCTTCTGATACCGCTTCTGAAGGCGGAGCGCCGCCGCTCTGGCGCAGTCCTCGTTCATGCCGATGGCCGCCGCAAGCTGACGCACCTCCACGGACTGTCCCATGGTAAACAGCACCGCTTCCACCACCGCCTCCTGCTCCAGCTCATCCTCGGTAGGCGGAAATTCCAATGCAAGCTGCTGATAGGCAGGGGGCTTTTTTTTCACCAGAAAACGGCTCCTGTCCTCCCCTTCCGCCGCATTCAGCAGCGCTTCCTTTCTATCTGTTTCCATCTCTATCCAAAATCCTTTCCTTCTGCGCCGGAGACACTACTCCATAAAGTCATCCAGGCCCTCCAGGTCAAGCTCTTCCTCCTGGCCCTCCGGCTCCAGCGTCTCGATTACCATATCATCAAAAATATGCTCCTGGGTCAGATGGATCTTTCCAATCTTCATCAGCTCCAGAATCGCCAGGAAGGTGACCACCACATCCAGCTTATCCGCTCCGGTCTCCAGCATCTGGCGGAACCGGAAGTTCCGGTGCTTTCTGGCATAGGTCATCACGGCCCCGATCTTCTCCTCCAGGCTCACCGGCTCCCGCTTAATCGTTCCAAAGGAGCTTCTCACCCGGTCAATCTTATCTTCCTTCCGCTTCATCACCTGCTGGAAGATGCTCTGCAGCCTGGCCAGGGTCAGTCCGTCCAAAAGCTGGTCCAGATCCACCGGCGGCTCATATTTTGCAACCTCCGGCGGCACCGTGGAAGGCTTGTACAGATGAAGGCCCGCCGCGTCCTCCAGCTCCGCCAGCTCCTGGGAAATCAGCTTATACTTCTTATATTCCAGAAGACGGGCCACCAGCTCCGCTCTTGGGTCCCCTTCCTCATCCTCCTCTTCTTCCTCCCTGGGAAGAAGCATCCGGGATTTGATATCAATCAGGGTAGCCGCCATGACCAGGAAATCACTGACCAGGTTCAAATCCTCTTTGTCCATATGGCTGACATAATCCAGATACTGACTGGTGATCTCCACAATGGGAATGTCATAAATATTTACTTTATTCTTTTCAATCAGGTGCAGAAGCAGATCCAGCGGTCCCTCGAAATGCTCCAGCTTGTACGAAATCTCCATTTCCTTCTCCTTAAAACATGGTATTTAGTATACCAGAAAGCGGCTTCCCTGTAAATCCAAAACTTGCAGAGCCAAAGCCTTTCGAAATGGGCCTCATGCAGGCCGTCCACCGCTTCCCTTCTCCGGAGTCAGACGGATAACCAGTATCTGGGGCTTATCATTAAACCGGATGTTAATGGAATGGGTTCCCACGCCCCGTCCTACGATCATCTTCTTTCCCTGCTCCTCAAAGGTTCCGGCGCACCATGGAAGGAAAAACTGGTACTGGGGCGTCATCAGGCCGCCCAGGCCCGGAATCTGCACCGTTCCGCCGTGGAAATGGCCGCACAGGGACAGGTCCGCCCCCCATCCGGCACATTCCTTCAGATACAGCGGGGAATGAATCAGGAGAATCTGAAACCGGCTTTTCTCGCAGGTTCCCAGCTTATCTTCCAGATAATGCTCCGGCATCCTGACCGGCCTCTCCAGAAACAGCTTTTTATAAAAGGAAGGATGCAGGTCCACTCCGGTTATCCACACATCCTCGGAAAAGGGCGCCGTCCGGTCCACCAGCATGGTGATCCCAAGCTCCTCTGCCCGCTTCATCAGCTCCTCGTATTTTCCGCCGTAGGTTTCCCGCTCCAGCCCAAGCCGCATCTCATGGTTTCCCAGACTGTAGAATACCGGCCCCAGCTTGGCAAGCCCCTCCATCAGCCGGAAGGAAGCGCTTAAATCCCCATTCCCCTTGCTGACCATCAAATCTCCGCCAATCAGGATTCCGTCCGGCTCCGCCTCCGCCACGGCCTTTAAAAGCTTTTCATTCCCCGGCCCGAATTCCTTATCGTGAACATCGGTCAGAAAGACGAACCGTTTCTCCCGCTGTATCTTCGTGGAGGAAACCACTGTCTCCTCCACCACAAAATGATTTTTTTCATATTCCGACCGCAGCAGGCATCCGATTCCTGCTGCCGCTGCTCCCGCCGCGAACGCTTTCCACATCGCTTCCATTCTCCATTCCAAACCGTGATTATTTCCGCTCCAGGTCGTGATTATTTCTGCTTAAATACCGGGTCAGATGGATAGCTTCCCACCAGCTTCTGCATGGTCCTCGGTATCGCATCCTTTGAGGTCTTCCAGTCCGCATCCTGATTCCGGTAATCAAATTTATCCACAAACCAGTCGATATCCGCCTGAATCCGGTCCAGATTTTCCTCCATTAACTGATATAACTGAGGAATCACCGCCTCTGCCTCTTTTCCGGTAAAGGTCTCCTCACAGGCGCTTAAAAGGTCTGCAAAATGAGGCAGGCAGAAGCCCTTCGACGCCTTCAGCTGGTTCAGAAAATCCGGCTCCGTCTGAATCAGATGGAGAAAGGTGCGGATAATCCGCCCATAGGTATCTTCGAATTTCCGGCACACATAACAGGTTTCCTCCGATGCCTTCATCCAGTCTGACTTTCCGTTTCCGGTTTTTCCGCTTCCGCTCCTTGCTCCTGCCTTCCCGGAGCCGCCCGTTCCCAAAAACTTTGAGAAAATGGACTGCTTTCCGCCTGGGATTCCGGCAATCGGGCCGTTCCTGTCCACGGCAGCCGTCATCTTTCCCTGCGCCTGGGCGGCAAGCTGTTTGCGGATATGCACCATTCTGGTCTTCAAAATCCAGGCATTTCCCAGGGAATTGCCGTAATCATACATCATCTTCGTGTGATGGCGGCAGAAGCCGGCCTGATCCGTTGCCGCCCGGATATCATCCTCCATGTAAGACGCTCCCAGCACAAAGCTGATGGTGTCCTGCTCGATTTTCCGCTCCAGATAACAGCAAGGGCATTCGTCCCCCGCCTTTAACGCATCCATTACCTCTATGGTATATAATTTTTCCTTCATCTTATTCTGGTTCCCCTTCCCTTTTTTGATTCGGCTGCAATTTCACTATTAAAAGAATTCTGGCCGCTATCCCGGCCGCCCCGCCCCAGAAGCCCGCCATCCCGCCTCCTATTGTTATCACATACTCATAACAAAACAGCGCGGCAAGCGAACACGAAAGGTACCACTCCGGCATCCAGCCTCTGTCTTCCTGCATATTCATCAGGCCAAAGCCGCAGACCGTCTCGGAAACCATCAAAATGGCTCCAATCTGCCGGACCCACAGCCCGTCTCCCAACGGTGTCCATCCCACTGCCATACCGATTCCGCAGGCAGCCGTCATCAGAATCCCGGCCCCCTTCGTCCACTTTTCTTCTGTCTGCTCCGGTTCCGGAATCAGTCCGCAGATTCCCCACAGCCACAGGCCATATCCCACGATTTTCGGAAAAATCGGGATTCCGAACAGATTGATGGAGAAGGTCGCAAGGACAATGCCCCAGACAATCCTTTTCATCGGTTTATTCACGGAACGCCCCCCTTTCTCTCAGATAAGAAAACAGCTCCCGCTGGTCTGCCCACCCGGAATAAAAGGGGCGGTGAAGCTCCGTCACCATGGCGCAGCCTTCCTCCTCCCCGGCAGAACACTGCCAGCGAAGGAACCGATTCATCGGCTCGGCCAGCTCTTCCCTTCCGTGCCACTTCGCATCTATCGTGATCCGGTCCCCTTTCTTTAAATCCGTCGGTTTCCAGTCCCATAAATCCACGGCATCATTTATCCGGATGGTATATTCCTCCCGGATTTTTTCCGGGTTATGCACCTGAATTTCCTCCAGCCTGCAGTCCTTCATCACCTGGTATTCCTCTCCGGAAGTTCCGTCCGAGCTGGAAAAACCGGATTCCATCTGGAAAAAACCATGATTTGAAAAGCATTCCAGGTGAATGCTCCCGATTTCCACCTCATCCTCCCTGCCGTCCTGATCCTTCACCAGCATCCGGGTCAGGGTGAGGCCCTCTCCGGAAACGGCCTCCTTTGGAACGTAAAAACGCCCTGCAATCTCATGCAGTTCATATTTTTCACGCTGGGAATCCTCCGTCCGGAATCCATTCCCGCCAAAATAAAATCCGGTATACCCGTCTCCGTTCAGCAAAAATTTTCCGCCCGCTTCCTCCAGCTCCGGGAATCGGATTTCGCTTATCTGAGACTTATCATCCCGGTCCTGAATATAATGCAGCCAGAATTCCGCCTGCAGCTCCTTTTCTGACTCCATCTCCTGAAGCCTCACCTCCCAGTCCATCCTCAGAAAAACCGGGTGCTTCAGAGTGCAGGTGTACGAAAAGAAAAGTCCGGCAGCTATGAAGAACGCAGCCGCCAAAAGAAATCCGATTCGTTCCCGCCTTCGCCTTTTTTCCATCGCCTTCCTCCCTGATACACCATATCGTCCTATTTTCCTTTAAAGTCCGGCCAGCCGGTCCAGTTATCCCTCTATCGTATACTATACAATTTTTCTTCCCATTTTAAAAGAAGAAAAAACATGGCAGAAGCTTTTTTCGTTTTTCTTCTGCCATGTCTTTTACGCCATTCTAGGGAATCCACACCCCGTCGGTTCCCACCTGGTATCCGTCCGGCGTCACCGTATTTTTCAGCATTTTCCCGCTGCTGCCTGCATAAAGCCACTTTTCCCCGTCTCTCACCCAGGTATTCGCAGCCATCTGGCCGGAGGAATGAAAATAATAAGCTTCCCCGTTTATCGTCAGCCATTCACCAGCCGCTTTGGAGCCGTCGGCCTTCCGATAGGACCAAACGTTTCCCTCCTGGACCCAGCCGGTCTGCGCCGGGGCTGCCGGTTCCGAAGGATTGACTCCGGTTTCCTGCGTCGAGCCGCCTGCCGTCCCCTGGCTTCCCGGCTCGCTCTGGCTTCCGGCTCCGCGCTCCAGCTCGCCTGCCGCTGCCAGCGCAAATCCATAGTCCAGCATCGCCTTCGTATCCGTATAATGGGTTCCGCTGGCCTTCATGACCACGGCTGCCAGACGCACTCCGTCGCGTTCCACGCAGGTTACCAGCGTATTTCCGGCCTTCGAGGTGTACCCGGTCTTTCCGCCCACCATGCCCGGATAATAGCGGGAATCTGTGGAGTAATTCATCTTATGTCCCATGGTAATGGTCTTTGCCGCGCCGTTCTTCGTGGCCGGCATTTGATAGGTCAGAGTCGTGGAAATCCGGGAAATATCCGGATTGGCATAAGCCGCTCTGGCAATCAGCGCCATATCATAAGGCGTGGTTTTATGGGTGCTGTTGTTCAGTCCGTTTGGATTCGCAAAATGCGTATTCTTGCAGCCAAGCTGGGCGGCCCGCTGATTCATCTTATCAGCAAATGCACTGACACTGCCGGAAATATGCTCCGCAAGCCCGTTTGCCACCTCATTTGCCGACTTTAATAAAAGCGCATGAAGAGACTGTTCTACGGTAAGCTGGTCACCGGCCGTCAGGTTGATGGTAACGGCTCCGGACTCCAGATTGGTGGTTGCCGCCTCCGAAAAGGTGACAATATCGCTGAGACTGCAGTTTTCAATGGTAAGCAGGGCCGTCATCACCTTCGTAATGCTGGCCGGATAAAACTGCTGGTCTGCATTCTTTCCAAATAAAATCTGACCGGTTCCGCAGTTTAACAGAACAGCTCCCTCCGCCTGAACCACAGGCGCCGCCACCTGATCCGAACCGGCAAACACGGTTCCCTCCAGAGAGGAACCGGA
>JAUNPZ010000069.1:11388-15711 GCA_030536455.1 Lachnospiraceae bacterium
GTTCCGCTGCCTTCATTTCCGGCATGATTTTCATTTTTTCCGCCCGGTCCGATTAATTCTGAGCCGTCTTGTCCATTTCCCGGATTTTGTATCCCGAATCCCGGCCCCCGGCTGATGATTTCCGTGGAAAGGCTGCCGCCTCCCGTCAGGGGATTCGGCGGAATAAACTCCGCGGCAAAAACCACATTGGTACAGAATATGCTAAGTACTGCTCCGAAACAGAGCAGACGTTTTCCTTTTTTCATGGGAATCCTCCATCTTTATCAAATGTTTTGTACTTACAGCTATGAAAATTATAGCATAAAACCCAAATTTTGTTCATAGAATCTGCTTACGATTTTCTGACGATTCTATGCCGTTTTTCCGCAGATTCACAGCTCCTTTTCATAAATCCGAAATTTTCCCATACATTAAAAAGAGAATCTTTGATTGGGGATTTGCTATGAAACCCTGGTTTTCCCTTCTTCTCTCCATCCTCTTTCTTTTCCATACCACCCTTTCGTCCTTCGGAGGAGTCGCCGGCACCTCCCCGGACCTCTCCGGCCAGCCGGGCGATGCCGTCCTGGTAAATGCCACGGTCCAGGCAGAAAATGACTCCGGACCGGCTCTCCCTCCGGCCGGAGAAACCGCTCTTCAGGGACCGGAAATCAGTGCTCCCTCCGCTCTCCTGATGGAAGCCTCCACCGGACAGGTGCTGTACGAAAAAAATGCCGACGAGCCCAGGCGGCCTGCCAGCATTACGAAAATCATGACCCTGATTCTTATATTTGATGCCCTGGAATCTGGAAAAATCAAGCTGACGGACCAGGTTACCACCAGCGCCTACGCCAAATCCATGGGCGGCTCCCAGGTCTTTCTGGAAGAGGGGGAGGTGCAGACTGTGGAAACCCTGATTAAGTGCATCGTCATCGCATCCGGCAATGATGCCTCTGTCGCCATGGCCGAATACATAGCCGGAAGTGAAGCCGAATTTATCAATCAGATGAACCAGCGGGCAGCCGGACTTGGCATGAGCAATACCCATTTTGAAGACTGCTGCGGTCTGACCGACTCCCCCAGCCATGTGACCACGGCCCGTGACATAGCCATTATGAGCCGGGAGCTGATTAACCGTTATCCCCAGATTCACAATTATTCTACCATCTGGATGGACACCATCACCCATACGACCCGGCAGGGGACCAAGGAATTCGGTCTTTCCAACACCAACAAAATGCTGAAAATGGCCACGAATTTCACTGTCACCGGACTGAAAACCGGCTCCACCTCCATGGCCAAATACTGCTTTTCCGGCACCGCTGAAAAAGACGGTATCCGCCTGATCGCAGCCATCATGGCCGCTCCCGATTTCAAAGCCCGCTTTGCAGACGCCCTGACCCTGTTAAACTACGGCTTTGCCAACTGCCGCCTGTATCAGGATACCGACCCCATTTCCCTTCCGGACCTTCCGGTGAAGAACGGAAAGGAAGACTCCGTTTCCCTTGTCCTGGAGGGCTCCTTCTCCTATCTGAGCCTGAAGGGGGAGGATTTCTCTGCAATTGAAAGGGCGCTCGTCCTTCCAGAAGCCGCCGAAGCCCCGGTAAAGGCCGGTGACCAGGCCGGGTGGCTGAAATACCGTTTAAACGGCGCAGACATCGGCCAGATTCCGGTCCGGTTTCAAACCGATGTGGAGAAGGCCGTATTCTCTGATTACTTTAAGAGGCTGGTGGAGGTGTGGATGATTACTCCCACTCCACCGGCGTAGGCCGTGCCGGGTCAAATACATCCTCCGCCCGGAACAAATCATCCAGTCTGCGTTTTCCGCTTCCGCCCTCCTGCGATGCCGCAATATCCTGCCACATCCGGTAGCCGTCCAGATTCCGCCGTCCCTGGCGCACATAATCATCGCCAATCTGCACCCAGTACTGGCTGGAATCCACATTGCAGAAATAGCGGAATCCCTTTCCATACAGGTAGTTAAAGCGGTCATTCTCACTGGTATAGCCATGCCAGTCGGAGATATCGTCTCCGAACGGATACAGGATGATATCGGTGGGGCCAATTAAGGATTCCACCTCCGCCTCCCATTTATCCGTGTCCGTCTTAAAGCTTTCATATTCAATCTGTCCCAGATAGCGGTGGCCCCAGCTGTGGGAAGCCAGCTCCCAGCCGTTGTCCTTCAGGCACTGAGCCACTGCGGCGGCCGCCTGCCGGTCTGCCTCATAATTCGGGTTGGACTCCTGATAGGAAGCCGCCGTGCGGTAGCCCAGGATACCCTCATATCCGGTAAATGCAAGCACCGCTCTTGCTCCCTGATAGGAAAAATCCGGATGCTCCTGGATGAAATCCTCCAGAATCGGCACCAGGTCGTAAGAGCCGGTTGCCACCGAGCCGTCCTCCTGCACCATCTCGCAGGTCGGCTTTCCGTCCTCCCCGATTACGATTCTTCTGGCAAAGCCGTCATCCTCCATGTATGGATAATAGCAGACATCATCCTGGGACATGACAAATGCCTTCTTTCCCTCCGGAAGCATGATTTTTCCCTTTACCATCCGGGTATTCCCATTCTCATCGGTTTCCTCATGGGCAATGTCATGAAGCCGCACCAGGACAAAGCCCCGGTTATACATCTCATTTAATATCTTGTCAAATTCACTTTTGGTGGTCATAACCTGATTATATCCCTTTTCCTCCCGGTCCCCGTCAAATGCCTTGGCCGTGTCCATCACCAGAGTATGGAAAAAGACATGGGTAATCTCATTTACATTCTGCTCCACCAGCGTGGATTTTACTCCTTCATATTCCGTAATGGCGGCTGCGGCTTCCGCGCTGCCGGAAAACTCCGCATCCGTCTTCAAAAGTTCTATCGCTCCATCATAATCGTATCCGGCCGCCAGCCGGTCTGCCCGGAATAAAAGGTCCGCCAGACGGCCTTCCGGCGTGGTCAAATCTGCCCCGGACGAGACAGAAGACGGATTGGAGATGCCATTCCCCGCTCCGGAGCCGTCCGTCCCCTCCGGGCCGCCGGTTCCGGTTTCACTTCCGGAATCCCCCGCCTGGCCGCTGTCCGGATTCTGAACGTCTTTACCTGCACCGTCGGGATTGGTGTTGGAATCTTTCTCCGCCTCCGGAGTCACAATCGAACCATCATGAAGTGCCAGCCCCTTTTCGCCCCGGCCAAACAGCTTTTTAATGCCCTGAAAAAGCTTTCCGGCCCAGCCGGATTCTCCGTCCTCTCCAGAAGGCGCATTTGCTTCAAGACTGGCCCCAGGACTGTCTTCCCCCCTGCTTTCCGCGGAGATTACCTCCGCCTTGCTGCTTTCCGGACTTTCTCCCTGCCTGCGGTTTTTCATCACGCCGTATCCGGCCACTGCAGCGGCCAGAATAAGAATCAGAATCCCGCTGTAAAGCAGCAGCACCCTGCGTCTCCGACGTTTCCGTTCCTGCTGCCGCCGTTCCTGGCGGCGCCTTAAAATATCGTTATAATTGGTTTCACCCATCTTAATTTCCCCTGTCTGACTGTACGTTTTATCTGTTTGAGACAGTTTCAGTATAACACAGAACGTCCCTTCCCCGCACATGATTTTCCTTACAAATTTCCGTCAAATATTATAAGACAAGCAAAAGCTCCAAAACACCTGTTGCCAGGCGTCTCAGAGCCGCTGCATTTTTTATTTCATTTTAGAACTGCACATATCCCTTGATTTCTTCCGCAGGCTCCACGCTTTCTGCGTAAAGGACCGGTCCCTTGTCCCCGTAATCCTTCCAGTATTCATAGGCCACCCTTGCTCTCACGCGGACCCACTGCTTCGTCTCCAGATTTCTTGCCTCTCTGGCCTTGCATACATAACCGATAAAGGTCGTATCCGCCTCGCAGCAGGTCATGGCCATACGTCCCGGCACAAAATAATTTTTCGGAAAATCCGGGGATTTTAATACCATGCCGGTAAATTCCACCGTCTTTCCCTCATAGCGCTCCGGCACATCCATACAATCAAAATACCAGATTCCATAATCCTCCGGTTTTATCTGAATCACATCTGCATGAAGGTCATAAGGCAGGTCCTCCTCCAGCATCTCCTGCTGAATCTCCCCTTCCTTATCCTCCAGAACAAGCTGTCCGTTCTGACACATCGCACGGATGGTGCGGCGGTAGCTGGTCAGCATCTCATCGGATACCCCATCGCAGCGGTTGCAGATCACCAGCTCGGAATTGCGGAGCATCGCGCCCAGAAGGGGCTTCATGTTTGTAATGTAAAGATTTAAGGTAGAGCCGTCCAGAATCGTCACCTGCTGGTAGATGCTCCAGTCTGCCGGAAGCTTAAGGGCATCCTGATTCCACAT
>JAUNPZ010000218.1 GCA_030536455.1 Lachnospiraceae bacterium
GGCAATAAAAAAATGCGTCTGAGAGGAATCGAACCTCCGCACGCGGCTCCGGAGGCCACTGCTCTATCCACTGAGCTACAGACGCATCTCCATTATTTTATAATAAAAGTAAAAAAAAAGCAAGAGGTATTTCGAAAAAAACGGAACTTTTTTGAAAAAATTTTCGTTCCTTTGGGCGTCGTGATTGATTTTTGAACTGGTTTTTGTTAAAATAGGCAAAGATACAAGATAGAACTTGACAGGGAGGACATGGAATGCGGAGAGTCAGAGATAATAAATATGGATACAGCGCCTGGTCGGATGCGGAACTGAAGCGTTTTGGCGTGATTGGCGCGCTGGTGGTTCTGCTCGTAGTGCTGGCGGCAGCATTTTTTATTGTAAATAAGAAGAATGCGGACGGACAACAGGCAGATGGGGCGAAAACGGAAAGCTTGATGGCGGATGGAAGCCAGCCGGGCAGTCAGAATCCGGATCCCGGAGAGGGCAATCCGGCGGCAGGACAGACTGCGGACAGCAGCGCGACGAAAGAAGGAGAGGGTAATCCGACAGCAGATGATGGCGCTTCCGAAGGGGAGAACGCTTCTTCCCAGGCTTCTGACGGGGAGAGCCAGTCTGCGGAGACGGAAGCGGTTTCCGAGGGACATGATTTTGCGGTAAATGAGGTCCCGGAGATTGTGGATTTGATGAGCCGCTATTTTACGGCCAAGCAGAATGCGGATGTGGAAACGATTTACAGCCTGTTTGGATGGAGCGACCAGACCGGAGCGGACAGCCTGAAGCGTCAGCTTCAGTACGATGCGCGTTACACGGACGGATACCGGAATATCGTATGCTACACCAAGCCTGGGGTTTCGGAAGGCTCGTATCTGGTATATGTCAGCTATGATTTGAAATTTAAGAATTCCCTGACGCTGGCTCCGGGACTTTTGTGGAATTATGTGAAGCAGGGCGAGGATGGGGCCTGGCATCTGACGGATGTGGAGACGCTGGATGAGGTGGAACTTGCTTTCGTCTCGGAGGCGGAGAAGGCAGAGGAAATCGGACTGTTAAAGACGCAGATTTATGCGAAGCTTCGTCAGGCTCTGGAGGATGATGCGCAGCTTGCGGAAGGCTATGGAATCCTGGAAAAGCAGGGCGGAGCGGCCGGTGCAAAGCAGGCGGAGACGAAGCACGAGGCCGATGTTCAGATTGGAAATGACTAGCCGGTTGATTTGGAGGAGATAGAGATGGATGTAAAGGATTTTTATTTTGATTTGCCTCAGGAGCTGATTGCCCAGGACCCATTGGAGGACCGTTCGGCATCCCGGCTGCTGGTACTGGATAAGGAAACCGGGGCAGTGCAGCACCGAATATTTAAGAACATTACCGAGTACTTAAAGCCGGGCGATTGCCTGGTAATCAATGATACGAAGGTAATCCCGGCCCGGCTGTTCGGCGTTAAGAAGGACACGCAGGCAAAGATTGAACTGCTTCTGCTGAAGCGCCGGGAGAACGATGTCTGGGAAACGCTGGTAAAGCCGGGGAAAAAGGCGAAGCCGGGAACGGAAATCGTGTTTGGAGACGGACTTCTCACCGGTACGATTATCGATACGGTGGATGATGGAAACCGGCTGATTCAGTTCCATTATGACGGCATTTTTGAGGAGATTCTGGACCAGCTTGGACAGATGCCGCTGCCGCCGTACATCACCCACCAGCTTCAGGATAAGAACCGTTATCAGACGGTATACGCAAAGCATGAAGGCTCTGCGGCGGCGCCTACGGCGGGGCTTCATTTTACGAAGGAGCTTCTGGCGCAGATTGAAGAGCGGGGAATCAAGATAGCGAGAGTGACCCTTCATGTGGGGCTTGGAACCTTCCGGCCGGTGAAGGTGGAAAATGTGTTAGACCACCATATGCATTCGGAGTTTTACATGGTGGATGAGGATGCGGCTGCTAAAATTAATGAGACGAAGGCCTCCGGCGGACGGGTCATCTGTGTGGGAACCACAAGCTGCCGAACCATCGAATCGGCGGCACGCGAGGATGGAACGCTGACAGCCTGCAGCGGATGGACGGAGATATTTATCTATCCCGGCTATCGGTTTAAGCTTCTGGATGCCTTGATTACCAATTTCCATCTGCCGGAGTCCACACTGGTGATGCTGGTTTCCGCTCTGGCAGGGCGGGAGCATGTGCTGAATGCGTACCAGGAAGCCATTCGAGAGAAATACCGTTTCTTCTCCTTCGGAGATGCCATGCTGATTATGGAGGACCCGGAGGGACGGCGGAAGGAAATCGCCGGGG
>JAUNPZ010000070.1:0-4395 GCA_030536455.1 Lachnospiraceae bacterium
TATCGGAGTAACAGGATTTGAACCTGCGACCTCTCGGCCCCCAGCCGAGCGCGCTACCAAGCTACGCCATACTCCGTTCGAAGGACTATTATAACAGAAAGTGAGAGTTTTGCAAAGCACTTTTTGTAAATATCCGCATATTTTTTAAAATTATTTTCGGAAAGAGACAAAAACTGCTATATTTTCTTTGGAGGACATACATTTGGAACGAAAATCAATTATCAGTTTTGATCTGGACATGACCCTTTTGGACCATGCCACCTATCAGATTACAGAGTCGGCCATGGAGGCGGTGGAGCGGCTGCGGAAGCATCACCGGATTGTAGTGGCATCCGGCCGGGATATGGACAATTATTTCAGCTTCCAGTTCCGCGACCAGCTAAAGCCGGATGGGATTATCCATATGAACGGCACCAAGGTTACGGTCGGGGAGGAATCCATATATAATCATTTTATGCAGAAGGAGCTTCTGACAGAACTGCTTCAGTTTGCAAAGGCCCATGAATTGAGTCTCGGAGCTACCATCGACGGGAAGGATTATTACACCTGCCCGGATACGGTGCGGGCTCATGACAGGAAAAAATGGGGTGACGTGGGAAGGCGTTTCGGGGATGCGGACGCGCTTCTTGACATGCCGGTGCGGACGCTGGCTTATATCGGCGGCGAGGATGGCGTGAAGCTTTTGGAGGAAGCTTTTCCCCAGATGAAGTTTCCCATGTTTGCTGGGAAGGTAGGCGCGGACGCGGTGGAGAAGGAGGCCTCCAAGGCGGAAGGATTAAAACGCCTGTGTGAGTATTGGGGGATTGACATCCGGAATACGGCGGCTTTCGGAGACAGCATGAATGATATGGAGATTTTACAGGAGGCCGGTATCGGGATTGCCATGGGAAATGGCATACCGGAATTAAAGGATGCGGCGGATTATGTGACCGCGGATATCCGGGAGGACGGCGTGCGGAAGGCCTGCGAGCATTTTTCGTGGTTTGAAAAGTTTTACATGGCTTCTTCGGATGTTCGGTAGAGACGGATGAGGCCGGAGAATTTTGCAGGGAAAGGACAGGGAAAGAATGGCGAAACAGTATGATCTGGTAATTGTAGGCGCAGGTCCGGGCGGTTATACGGCGGCGCTGGAGGCGGCTGACCTGGGAATGAAGGTAGCGGTTGTGGAGGAAAGGGAACTGGGCGGAGTGTGCGTGAACCGGGGCTGCATCCCGACGAAGGCTCTGCTTTATGCATCCGGCCTTTTTTCCCAGATGCAGAGCAGCGATGAGTTCGGCATTTTTACGGACCAGGTAACCTTTGATTATGGGAAAATGCAGAAGTATAAGGATAAATCCGTCTGCATCTACCGTCAGGAGATTCAGCGGATGTTCGAGGAGAAGCAGATTGATTTGATCTGCGGGAAGGGGATTCTCCGCCGGGAGCGGACCGTGGAGGTCGCAGGCCGAGAGGGGAAGGAATATCTTCAGGGCCGGTATGTGCTGCTGGCGGCAGGCGCTAGGGCGTCGGTTCCGCCGATTCCGGGCGTGGAGCTGCCGGGTGTGGTG
Source organism: Lachnospiraceae bacterium (assembly GCA_030536455.1). Taxonomy (GTDB): domain Bacteria; phylum Bacillota; class Clostridia; order Lachnospirales; family Lachnospiraceae; genus Caccovicinus. Next base: position 1,548 of record JAUNPZ010000070.1, read on the forward strand.
ACCAGCGACCGGGTATTAAACGGACACGACTGGAATTATAACCGGGTGGTCATTATCGGCGGCGGTGTAATCGGAGTGGAGATGGCAACGATTTTTAATAACCTTTGCAGTCAGGTGACCATTGTGGAGCGGCGCGACCATCTGCTTGGGCCGATGGACCGGGAGGTGGCCGGAGAGCTGGAGGGGATTCTTCGTGAGAAGGGCATAAACATCTACTGCAGCGCGGAGACGGTGTCCATCGAAAAGGAGGACAGCTTAATCTGCAGGATCCGGACGGCGGACGGCCTGATTTTGCAGAGAAAGACGGGCCTTGTGCTGATTGCCACCGGAAGAAAGCCGGATATCACCGGATTGTTTGGCGAGGATGTGCATCCGGAGCTTCAGGACGGAAGACTGGTGGTGGATGGGAATTTCCAGACCAGCGAGCCGGGCGTCTATGCCATCGGAGATTTGGCGGCGGATGTGCAGCTTGCCCATGTGGCGGCGGCTCAGGGAACCTTTGTAGTGGAGCATCTGGCGGGCCGGGAGCACAGCGTCCGTCTGGAGGTGGTTCCAAACGGCATGTTTGTCCGGCTCCCGATTATCCCAAGCTGTATCTACACCACACCGGAGATTGCCACCGTCGGAATCACCGAGGAGACGGCGAAATCTTATGGCATGAAGATCCGGGTCGGCCATTATTCCATGAATGAAAATGGAAAATCCATCATTACCCGCGTGGACGGCGGCTTTATCCGCCTGGTATTTGAAGCCTATTCCAATACCATCGTAGGGGCGCAGATGATATGTCCGAGAGCAACGGACATGATTGGAGAGATGGCCACTGCCATTGCAAACGGCCTGACTGCCGAGCAGCTTTCCCTGGCGATGCGGGCCCACCCGACCTACAGCGAGGGAATCAAGGCGGCCATCCAGGATGCCATGCGGACGAAAAAAGAGGAAGGTCCGGCAGAGCGATAATGGTTTTACAGGCCGGCGCGCGTCTGTGCCGGCTGTTAAACATACAGAAATGATGTGACAGAAGGAGATGTTTCAAGATGATACCAGAACGTTTAAATCAATTGCGGGCTTTGATGAGGGAGCGGGGCATGGATGCCTATCTGGTTCCCACCGCTGACTTCCATGAGTCGGAATATGTAGGCGATTATTTCAAATGCAGGTGCTTCCTTTCCGGCTTTACCGGTTCGGCCGGCACGCTGGTGGTGACGCTGGATGACGCGGCCTTGTGGGTGGACGGGAGATATTTTGTCCAGGCCGGCGAGCAGTTAAAGGGCAGCACCATCCGCATGATGAAGATGGGCGAGGAAGGTGTGCCGGAGATAGAGGATTTTATCGCAGAAGCAGTGCCGGAGGGCGGCTGCCTGGGCTTTGACGGCCGCGTGGTAGACAGCTTTACCGGAAAGAAGCTGGAGAAAATGCTTGCCAGAAAGCATGCCGGAATCCAGTACGAGGAAGACCTGGTGGATGCCGTGTGGACGGACCGTCCGGCCATGTCGGCGGAGCCGGTATGGATTTTAAAGCAGGAATATGCGGGAAAGAGCGCAGAAGAAAAACTTGCTGACCTTCGGAGCGCCATGAAGGAGGCCGGGGCGGCGGTCCATGTGCTGACCACTCTGGATGATATCGTGTGGCTGTTAAATATCCGCGGAAATGACGTGGAGTGCAATCCGGTGGTATTGTCCTATCTGGCAGTGACCATGGAGGATGCCTTCCTGTTCGTGAATCCGGCGGTGTTAGATGACGAGGTGAAGGCATATCTGGCCGATCTTTCGGTTACGGTCCGCCCGTACAACGATATTTATGAATATGTAAAGAACCTGCGGAATGAGTCTGTTCTTCTGGAAAGCAGCCGGGCCAATTATGCGATTATCCGGGGACTGGATGCCTCCAACGAGGTCATCAACCAGATGAATCCCACCGTGCTGGCTAAGGCAGTGAAGAATCCGGTTGAAGTGGAGAACATGAAGAAGGCCCACATCAAGGACGGCGTGGTGATGGCCCGCTTTACCTGCTGGTTTAAGAAGAATGTGGGAAAGATTCCGATGGACGAGATATCGCTCCAGAAGAAGCTGGACGGCATGCGGGAAGAGATGGAAGGAAATCTGGGATTGAGCTTTACCACTATTTCCGCCTACGGCCCCAATGCGGCGATGTGCCATTATTCCGCCACGGAGGAGAGCAATACCCCGATTCAGCAGAAGGGTTTTTACCTGGTGGATTCCGGCGGCCAGTACTACGAGGGAACCACGGACATTACCAGAACCATTGCGGCCGGCCCGCTGACGAAGGAGGAGAAGGAGCATTACACGCTGGTTCTCATGAGCATGCTGCGTCTCGGCGCGGTGAAATTCCCGTATGGCTCCAGAGGCGTGACCCTGGATTATGCGGCCCGCCAGGTATTCTGGGACAGAGGCTTAAACTTTAACCATGGCACCGGCCACGGCGTGGGCTACCTGTTAAATGTCCATGAGCGCCCGGTGGGAATCCGCTGGAAGCTGGTTCCGGAGCGGATGGACAGCTGCATCCTGGAGCCTGGCATGATTTCCTCCAACGAGCCCGGCATCTACATCGAGGGAAGCCACGGCATCCGTACCGAGAACCTGATGCTGGTAGTGGAGGATGAAAAGAATGAATACGGCCAGTTCCTGCGCTTCGAAAATCTGACCTTTGCGCCGATTGATCTGGATGGCGTGGAAAAGTCCATGATGAGCGAGCGGGATGTGGAGCTGTTAAATGCGTATCACAAACAGGTTTATGAGAAGATTTCTCCTTACCTGGAAGGCGAGGAGAAGGAGTGGCTGAAGGAAGCAACCAGAGCGATTTAGGGCGCTTTCGGGAATGGCTCCGG
>JAUNPZ010000070.1:4495-10852 GCA_030536455.1 Lachnospiraceae bacterium
TGAAGGATAGAATGGAGGAATTTGAGATGTGGGTCTGCCCGAAATGCGGAAGAACGTTTAAAAAGGAAAATCAGTCCCATTACTGCGGAAAAGCGCCGGAGACAATCGGACAGTATATCGAAGCACAGCCAGAGGAGGCTCAGCCCTATCTGCTGGAGGTTCGAAAAGCAATACGGGATGCGGTTCCAGAAGCGCAGGAACGCATTTCGTGGAGTATGCCGACTTTTTGGAACGGACATAATATCATTCATTTTGCCGCGAATAAAAAGCATATCGGTATTTATGCCGGGGAAGAAGCCGTTCTTGCATTTGCCGAGGCGCTGAAACCATATAAAACGAGCAAGGGAAGCATCCAGATTCCATATAAAGAGCCGCTGCCGCTGGATTTGATTGCGGAAATCGCGGCCTGGTGTTATGAGACCGGGAATCATCCGTGATTTTTGCATGCAATCCCATGTTTTCTTACGGTCAGCACAGCAAGTGCGCAGACCTGCTGAATCGTTACATGGATTGATTCAAAAAAACGGACGCTTCTGCAGTAAGATGCAGGGGCGTCCGTTTTTCACTGGTTATGGAGCAGCTTCTTCAACAATGCCTGCTTCGGCTTCTTCATCCGGCAGATTCACCAGCACATAATCATGCCGGACTGCCGGGAGAAAACGTTCCAGGATATCGGAGGTTTTGATCCGCAGACTGGAGGTGTTGATGCAGGGGTGGCAGCCGATGTAGGGATGGCCGTTAAGCACATCTTGGTCAATCAGCAGCTTAACCTGATTCTCTTTATCATTCATCAGGCCCAGGATACTTACGGAGCCAGGCGTGATATCCAGAAATTTTTCCATATATTCCGGTCCGGCAAAGGAGAGGCGGGCACTGTTAATCTGCCGGGATAAGTCCTTTGTCCGGAACTTTTTTGCGCCGGGCATCAGAAGCAGATAAAACTTTGTCTTCTGGGCATTGGTTAAGAACAAGTTTTTGCAAACCTCAATTCCCAGAATCCGGTCCGCTTCATGGCAGGCTTCCATAGTGGGGAGGGCGTCATGGTCCAGCCGCTGGTAGGGAATGTGAAGCTGGTCTAGCAGGTCGTAGGTGCGGATTTCCTTTTCTAACCGGCCGGAGCAGTCGGCGGGGCGGCCGGAGAAGAGGGTGGGGGTTAAGCGGCACATTATACAATCCTCCATTTCTTTTCCACCTGGTTCAAAATCTCACATCCATCTTCAGTTACGAAAACCAGGTCCTCCACACGCACCCCGAATTTACCCGGCAGATAAACGCCCGGCTCGATGGAGAAGGTCATACCGGCCTGAACACAGTCGGTATTTACCGAGCTGACATCACCGAATTCATGGTCTTCCAGACCGATGGAGTGGCCCAGACGGTGGGTAAAATATTCCCCATAGCCGCCCGCTGCGATATGCTCTCTGGCCGTGCGGTCGATGTCGCAGAAGCGGACTCCCGGACGGATTATGGACTCGGCCTTTTCGTTGGCCTCCCGTACCAGGTCGTGGATGGCAGCATATTTCTCATCGGCGGCCTGACAGAAAAAGGTCCGGGTCATATCCGAACAGTAGCCGTCCTTGATGCAGCCCATATCAATCACGATGCAGTCCCCTGCTTTTAGCGGGGTGTCATCCGGTTCGTGATGCGGGTCGGCGGCGTGGGCGCCATAGGAGACGATGGTGGGGAAGGAATTGCCTTCACAGCCTGCTTCCTGGTACAGATGGTCAATATAAGCCGCCACCTCTTTTTCTGTCTTTCCTTCCTTTAAGAATGCGGACGCTTTTTCCATACAGGCATCGTTGATTCTGGATGCCGCCCGCATCTTGTCCCGCTCATCGGAATCCTTGATGGCACGGATGCGGTCAACACAGCAGGAGGCGTTCTGGTAGCGGACATCCGGGTGCTTCTCCATCAGGGCCAGCAGGAAACGGGCCGGCCAGTTCTTATCGATTCCCATATCGGCCGTGCCATCCACTTCCGCAGCCAGAATCTCCATACCGTCATCCGTATCACTCATCCAGATTTCTGTGAGACCGGTATGGGGTACCGTGAACAGCCGGTTTAAAATCAGCTTGTGATTTCCATTTGTATTGACATAAAGTGCATAGAGCCGTTCTCCGGGACTGACGCGTACACCGGTAAAATACCAGATGCTTAAGGGGTCACAGATGATCATCTGGGAAAGGCCGTCCCTGGTTAGTTCCTGGCATAAATGATTCAGGCGGGTGGTATGTAAGGTATCCATAGGTAGTTCCTCCGTGTTTGGGTTCTGTTTTTGTTCGTGATAAGTCTTTTTACAGTTTATTATAGCGGGATGGAGGAAAAATGCAAGGAATAAAAGATTTACAGGCAGGCGGTACAAGGTTATAATGGGAGAAGGGTTCTTCTTTTTAGATAAATGGAACAGAAAAGGAGTTTGCGATGATTCATGCATATTCTACGGAATCTGCGATTCCGAATAAGGCATTATTCAAAAGAAATGTAGATGCGGCTTTTGAAGACCTGGTAATAGGGGAGCGGGCCGTAACGCTCAACAAGAAATCGGCATACCTGATTCAAGCAATTGATGGGTCAAAATTATTGAATAGTCTGAATGTGGAAGCCATCTCAGGAGAAACCATAGGCATTGAAAAATTGTCTACCGGATGTAAGGCCGCTTTGCTTATACAGCTTCTTCCGGAGGATTATGTAATTTCCTGTATAGAAGTCGGAGAAAATGCATTGGAACAGATTTTAAGGATGAACAGGGGCTCCATCTATCTGCCGTGGGTACTTCCATTGGAGCAGGATATCCGTTTTGATATGAGCTACACGACACCCGGCCGGAAACAACAGTTTTATAGCTATCATGAACTGTTTGAGGCAGCGGGAGGTACAATATGGCAAGATTAATAAAGAAAGTTATTACGGCACGGCGGGGAAACATTCATTTTGACGTGAGGCTGCGGGAACCGGTAACGGCAGTTCTTGGAAATAGTGGTTCCGGAAAAACACAGTTAACGGCGGCATTGTTAGCCAGGCAGGCAGGAGGCTCGGGGGAGTCGGAGCAGTACGCGTTTATTGACTGGAAATTAAACGAAAATGCAGCGAAAGTATTGGTTTCCCTGCAGCATGGAAAAGTAATTTTTATTGATAATGCAGATATTGTTTTGCGGGATGTGCCCTACTGGAGAAAACAGTTTGAGGATGATAACAGCAATCAGTATATTATTTTTACGCGGATGCCGGAAAAATATGGGATTCATGAGACGGGCATATGTGAATTTATCAGACAGGGCAGTGGTAAGAATATTACGGTAAGTGCCAGGTATTTTGACTAAATGAAGTGTGCCTGGAGGAATGTGGAATGGATATAATAATAATTGAAGGGAATGAACAAGGCAGTGAGTATTCTTTCTGGTCTGAACTTATAGGCGATTTTTTGAATGATACCGTACTTGTTAGTATGCGGGGAGCGACAAATATCGGGAATACGTTGAGAGACTTGTTAAATAGTGATGAAAAGTATGAGAATATGCTGATATGTTATGATACGACCGCTTTGCCTCAGTTAGTAAGATTGGTAAAAAGGAACCTTGGTGAGTATGTGGAACGGTTTGAGGCGGATGGGACACATGTTGATGTTATGAATCATTATTGTTATGAAGATATGTTATTGCGGTTTCAGAAGCTTCCGGATTGGCTTTTTTGCATACACAGAAGAAGTACCGCGATGGCAACGAGAACGTTTCATGCTTGGAGGCATTATGTTGGCCTGGAAGATAACGGAGGGGGAACTGCATGGGAAAATATTGATTCTGAATTGCGGTCATGCCTGATAGAACTGGGCTGGATAAGGAAAGAAGAGCATATATCCAAGGAAACATTGGCTGGACGTATGTTACTAAGGGTGCAAATGCATACGACATTTTATACGAAGGATGTCAAAAGCGGGAGAAGCGATTGTTGGCTTTGTGATTGTATGGAAGAGGAAAAATGCCTTTTCAGCAATGGCAGTATGAGTATTCAGCAGGCAGCAGCCTGGAAATGCGGCTTTTACGATAACAAAGTAAGTGCACAGTATAAGATAGAAACATTGCTTAGGGAGTCGGAAATATTAAAAAAACTCTATGGGATAGATTGGATTGGAAAACATCTGCCATGATGTCCACTGTGGGATTACAAAAAAATAAACAAATGGGAGAGATGCAGCGATATGGCAGAGAAAAATACAGGAAAGAATACAGGGAAAAAGTCCGGTCAGGATAATCTGGACAAGGAGTTGGAGCAGTGGATTTCCGATTTTTATAAGAACGGCGGAAAAGTTACCATCGATGTGAACGGTAAGAAAACAACCAGCGCGCCAAGGACAACCGGCGGAAAAACGAACAGAAAGAGCGGGCCTGGGGCGAAAAACGAAAGCTTTGGTGCGAAGAACCGGACCGCTGCTGCAAAGAACCGGAACATGGATACAAGAAGCAAAAAAGCAGACGAGGGAAAACCAGTCGGAAAACCATCCGCACAGCCAAAGCGCAACACGAAAAATCCATGCCCGATTTCCCACAAGTGCGGCGGCTGCCAGCTTCTCCACCTTCCGTATGAGAAGCAGTTAAAGCAGAAGCAGCAGTTGATGGAAGAACTGTTAAAGGGAATCTGTCCGGTCCATCCGATTACCGGTATGGAGAATCCGTGGCATTACCGGAACAAGGTACATGCCGTATTCGACCATGACAAGTTCGGCAATCCGATTTCCGGTGTTTACGAGGCGAAGAGCCATCGGGTGGTTCCGGTGGAAAAGTGCCTGATCGAGGATGAGAAGGCAGATGAGATTATCGGCACCATTCGCGGTATGTTAAAATCCTTCAAGATTCGGACTTACGATGAGGACAGCGGCTACGGCCTGCTGCGCCATGTATTAATCCGCAGAGGCTTTGCAAGCGGTCAGATTATGGTGGTTCTGGTGACGGCTTCCCCGGTATTCCCATCGAAGAATCATTTTGTGAAGGCACTTTTAGAAAAGCACCCGGAGATTACCACCATTGTTCAGAATGTGAATGACCGGGCCACCAGCATGGTCCTGGGGGACCGGGAGCATGTGCTTTACGGGAAGGGTTATATCGAGGATACCTTATGCGGCCGCACCTTCCGGATTTCCTCGAAATCCTTTTACCAGATTAATCCGGTCCAGACTGAAAAGCTGTACCGAAAGGCGATGAAGGAAGCCGGGCTGACCGGAACGGAGACGGTGATTGATGCGTACTGCGGCATCGGAACCATCGGTATGATTGCCGCTGCCGATGCCGGAAAGGTAATCGGCGTGGAATTAAACCAGGATGCGGTCCGGGATGCGGTGAGCAATGCGAAAGCGAATCGAGTGGAAAATATCCGTTTCTACTGCAACGATGCCGGACGTTTTATGACGGAGATGGCCGATGCCGGGGAGCACGCGGATGTGGTATTTATGGACCCGCCAAGAAGCGGAAGCACGGAGGAGTTTATGCGGGCCGTCCGGAAGCTGGGCCCGTCCAGAGTGGTTTACATTTCCTGCGGTCCGCAGACGCTGGCCATAGATTTGAAGTTCTTCCGGACGCTGGGATATCGCGCGGTAGGCGCATGGCCCTTCGATATGTTTCCGGGAACGGAGGAGCATGTGGAGACGGTGGTTGTGATGACATATGGCGGTGTTAAAAAGAAATAGTTCGTAAAGTCGCAATGTCAGGATATATTTGAGGAAAGAGTATGACAAATAAGAAAAAGGATGAAATAACCATTCACAGCTCAGCAGCGGAATATCTGACCTATGTTGCAGCAGTTGGTGATAATGCGGACAGCATGGAAATGCGCTATGAAGATGAAAATATATGGCTGACGCAGAAAATGATGGCAACATTGTATGATGTGTCGGTTCAGAATATTGGGCAGCACATTAAAAAGATACTGGGAGATGGTGAATTAACAGAGGAAGCAACTATAAAGAAATTCTTTATCGTTCAAAATGAAGGCGGACGTGAGGTTTCACGGGCAGTTGTTCATTACAATTTGCAGATGATAATTGCAGTCGGCTTTAAGGTTAATAATGAAAGAGCAGTTCGGTTTCGTAAATGGTCTGGCCAAATTGTAAAGGATTACACGATTCAGGGTTGGACAATGGACAAAGAGCGATTGAAAAAAGGCCATATGTTTACGGATGAATATTTTGAACGTCAGTTGCAAAATATCCGTGAAATTCGTCTCTCTGAGAGAAAGTTTTATCAGAAAATTACGGATTTATATGCCACGGCCTTTGATTATGATAAAGATGCAAAGACTACCAGACGTTTCTTTCAAACTGTCCAAAATAAAATGCATTGGGCTGTGCATAGGCATACAGCAGCGGAG
>JAUNPZ010000070.1:10952-12521 GCA_030536455.1 Lachnospiraceae bacterium
AATCCACGCACGGCCAGCTCCTTATATTCCTTTGCTCCTTCCATCTCCTGAATCAGCTCCCGGATCAGCAGATACAGCCTGGGATATTTCTCCTTTTCGAGAATCATGCTGAGATGTCCTTCTGCAGCGGACAAAATCCGGGGATTTTCGGAATCTGTTCCGGAGAAGAAGGGGTGGAGCAGCTCGCCGGGGTCGGCAAACAGGTAAGCCCACTGGCTGGCGCAGCCGGGACTGCTGTAGGTGGTGTGGGGAACACTGGAGGAGATGATGGTGATATCGCCTTCTTTGAAGGGACGGCGGCTGCCCTCCAGCTCCATGAAGCCGCTGTCGGACAGGCAGAGGCCGATTTCCAGGCAGTTGTGGATGTGAAGCTTTCCCGACGGCACATCGGATATCTTCCAGTGCTCTCCGGACAGAAGGAGAATGGGAAAATGCGGGGAAAGCTCGTAGTTTCGAAATTCAATGACGGTTTGTTTTTTTCTGGGCATGGGACTCCTTTTTGACGTACTTTGATATTTGGGAATGGGAACTTGGAATGTATGCTGCCTATGGTAATGATTATACGGCGGATTCCGCGCGGTTTCAATCATTAATGGTCGAAACTGCATACTTTTTACGCAGTTTCGAATAGAAAAGGAAGGGCTTGAACGCTATAATGACGATATCGAAAATAGATATCCAATCCGATATCAAAAAACAAAGAAAGCGGGAAAGCATATGGGAAAGACAAAGGGAAGTTTTACCCTGCCGGGCGAGGCAGGCTATGAGAAACTGACGTTGGAATTAGCAGAGCGCTGGGGCGCGGATGTGATCCGGGACAGCGACGGAACGGAGCTGTCTCCGGAGATTACGGAGGCCGGTTACGGCATTTATTCGACAATCTGCATCATTCGTGGCCACAATGAGTGGGCCAAGGCGCATCCGGAGCAGCTTCAGCAGACCTTCTTGATGACGTCTCCGAAGACGGCCGTGGAGGAAACGCTGGTGATTCATCTGATGGAGGATTTTTTTGATCAGCAGTTCCGGGTAAATGATTCCAGAGATGCCATGAAATACTGGCAGGTTTATGACCGGACGGAGGAGCGGGAGGTCAGCTCCTTATGCTGGACCTATGACCGGGAGTGCGGCAATGTGGTGTTGCAGGGAGTTCCGCTGTTTCACGAGTACACGGTCAGCTTCCTGGCATATCGTATCTGGGAAGAGATTTCCATGTACAACCATGTGACCAACCACTGGAATGCGGAGCATCTGATGCCGGTGGACCCAAGATATCCAGAAACCAGAGCGTATCTGAAGGGATGGCTGAAGAACTGGTGTGAGACCCATCCGGCGACCACCGTGGTGCGGTTTACTTCCTTATTCTATAACTTTGTATGGATTTGGGGCAGCCATGAGGAGAATCGGAACCTGTTCTCCGACTGGGGTTCCTATGACTTTACGGTGAGTCCGCTGGCGCTGGAGGAGTTTGAGAAGGCATATGGCTATGGGCTGACGGCGGAGGATTTCATCAATCAGGGCAAGCTTCATGTAACTCATATGCCGCCAAGCAAAAAGCAGAAGGATTACATG
>JAUNPZ010000070.1:12621-15586 GCA_030536455.1 Lachnospiraceae bacterium
GATGCCAAGGTATACTGGAAGCAGGTGCGCCGTGCGCTGCTGCGCCAGAAGATTGACCGGATTGGTCTGGGCGGCTACCTGCATCTGGTTCAGGATTACCCGGATTTCTGTGAATACATGGAGAAGGTGGCGGATGAATTCCGCACCATCAAAACCTTCCATGAAAATGGGGCGGTTTACACCATGCCGGTGAAGGTGGCGGTGCTTCATAGCTGGGGCGCTCTGCGTTCCTGGACACTGTCCGGTCATTTCCATGAAACCTGGATGCATGATTTGATTCAGGTAAATGAAGCCCTGTCCGGTCTGCCTTATGAGGTTCGTTTTATCGACTTCCAGGATGTGAAGGACGGCGCCTTAAAGGATGTGGATGTGGTAATCAATGCGGGAGATGCCGGCAGCGCATGGAGCGGCGGCGAGAACTGGAAGGATGCAAAGCTGGTGGAATGCCTGACCCGCTGGGTTTATGAGGGCGGAACCTTCCTCGGCATCAAGGAGCCGTCTGCGGTGGATGGCTTTGGCACCCGCTTCCGCATGTCTCATGTGCTGGGCGTGGACCGGGATATGGGAGAGCGTGTCTGTCACGGAAAATGGCAGAAGGAAGCGGAGCAAGTGGAAGGCCTGATTCCGGCAGAGGCGCAGGTAAAGCCGCTGTCCCGGATTTATCTGACCGATGAGACGGTACAGGTTCTGAAGGAGGAGGACGGCGTGCCTTCCATGACGCTTCACAAGTATGGAAAGGGAATGGGAATCTATCTGGGCAGTTTCCAGGTGAATGATGCCAACACCCGTCTGTTAAGCAGCCTGATCCAGTACGGCGCAGGACAGTCTCTTACACCGATGTATCAGACGGACAATTTGTACACTGAGTGCGCATATTATCCGGGCAGCCATAAGCTGGTGATGATTAATAACAGCGGACAGCCCCAGACCGCTTCGGTTCAGACCGAACAGGGAACGGTAACCGGACAGATGGAGCCTTATGAAACGATTATGATAACGGTTCAGTAGGACGGCGCGCCGGCTGCACGGCTGCAGAAAAGGGAAAACCCCAGGTTATAAAATGATAACTTTTTAAAATGCTCTGCAGAGTCCGATAATACCGGGCTTTGCAGGGCTTTTTTATGCCTGGAAGGGGTTGGAAAATGATTGTTTACAAACGAAAAAAACATAGGCTACAATGAAGCAGACGAAACTGCCGGAAAGGGCAGGAAGGGAGAGACAGCTATGACGAATATTATCATCGATGAAAGAAAGACAGAAGGACATATTAACCCGGAGATTTACGGACATTTTTCCGAACATCTGGGGCACTGCATTTACGGCGGTATCTATGTAGGGGAGAACTCGGAGATTCCGAATGTGAACGGCATGCGGACGGATGTGGTGGAAGCGCTGAAGCAGATTCAGGTTCCGGTGCTTCGCTGGCCGGGAGGTTGCTTTGCGGACGAGTATCACTGGATGGACGGAATCGGGCCGAAGGAGAACCGGAAGCGGATGATTAATACCAACTGGGGCGGCGAGGTGGAGGATAATTCCTTTGGCACCCATGAGTATTTCGAACTGTGCCGTCAGCTTGGCTGCAAAACTTATATCAATGGAAATCTGGGCAGCGGGACGGTCCGGGAGATGAGCGAATGGGTGGAGTACATGACCTTTGACGGGGAGTCCTCCATGTCCCTGTTACGCCGGAAAAACGGGCAGGAGGAGCCGTGGCGGGTAAATTATTTTGGTGTGGGAAATGAGAACTGGGGCGGAGGCGGCTGCATGACGCCGGAGTATTATGCCAACCTTTACCGCCATTATCAGACCTATGTGCGGGTTTACGATGAGAAGAAGCCAATCTGCCGGGTTGCCTGCGGGCCGAATTCCGATGATTACGCGTGGACCAGGAAGGTGCTGGAGACTGCATTTTATATGGCTCCGGCCCATGTGCACGGATATATGGATGCCATTGCCCTGCATTATTATACGGTTCCGGGACCGGACTGGCAGCATAAGGGAAGCGCCGTGGATTTTGACCTGCAGGCCTACTATACGACGCTTCAGAAGGCGGCCCGGATGGAGGAGATGGTAAAACGGCACAGCCGGATTATCGAGGAGTTTGACCCGGAGGGACACATCGGCCTGTTTGTAGACGAGTGGGGCTGCTGGCATGATGTAGAGCCGGGAACCAATCCGGGATTCTTGTATCAGCAGAATACCATGCGGGATGCCATGGTGGCGGCCATGACGTTAAATATCTTTAACAAGCAGTGCCGCCGTGTGAAGATGGCCAACATCGCCCAGGTGGTGAATGTGCTCCAGTCGGTGATCCTGACGGACGGGGAGAAGATGGTGCTGACGCCTACCTATCATGTGTTTGACCTGTATAAGGGACATCAGGGCGGAGAGTTGTTATCCAGCAGCATCGAAAATACGAAGCAGACCGGAACGGGAGCCTGCCAGGTGGCGCAGATTTACGAGTCAGCTTCCCGCAGCCAGGATGGAAGCATAACGGTGACGGTGGTCAACCTTTCGGCAGAGGAGTCGGAGAAGGTGGAGCTTCAGTTTGCCGATTTCCAGCCGGGAACGGTGAATGGGCAGCTTCTGACCGGAAAGATGGACGATTATAACCGGTTTGACCAGGAGCCGCAGGTGAAGGTGAAGGCGCTTGACGGGGTGGAAGTGAAGGGAAAGAACGTTTCCTTTACCATGCCGCCGTGCAGTGTGGTCAGTTTGACACTGTAAATGAAAAGCCCGCCCGCAGTTCAGCCTTATTGTTTCAAAGGACAATCCATACGCCATGAAACAGACTGACAGAAGCCGTCACTCCGGTTTACTCATCGGAAGCTGCTAAGCATTCATTCTGCCTGTGCAGCTGCCGCGGACAACTCAGGAATGTACCGGATGTACATTCCCTCAAACAGAGTCCGCTAAAAATCCCGTTCTGTAAACGGGATTTTTGCAGCAGCTTCGGCAGCCTGAA
>JAUNPZ010000071.1 GCA_030536455.1 Lachnospiraceae bacterium
CGCTTCGGCTTCCGTCTCTGCCAGAGCCATCTCCGGCATGGCGGATGCAGGCGCCAGGCCGGCCGGACCTTCATCCGCCGTTCTCGCTGCTTCCGCGCCGCCCGTTCCGGCTTCTCCGCCCGCCGCGGCTTCTCCCGGCGCTGCCGTCCGGGAAGACTGGACTCCCGGACGCGCCGCCGTATCCGCCTTATCCGAAAGCGCTGTCCTTCCCGCTCCTGCATCCTGCGCCGCAGAAGAAGCAGAAAAGGAAGCAGTCATCGGACGGATATTCAGTTTTTCTCTCTGCTTTGATACATACAGGCTGGTAAAGCTGGTAATCAGAAGCCCGGAGACTACAATCCCCAGAATCACCATCCATATCTTCAGATTATTCTTCATACAAATCTTCCTTTATTCTCTCGTCTCTGTGCTGTCTCTTTGCCGTTTTTTCGCTGTCTGACACAGCCATCCGGAACGCAGATTTTCGCCTTCCTGATTACAAGATATCACAAAAGAACAAGAAAGAAAATACCAGGAAGGAAGACGTAATGATTTGTAAACTTTTCGTAACTATTCATACTATTCCCGGATCATCCTGCAGTCCGCTCCCATCTGCGGCCGCCGTTGCAAGCTTATCACACCGTTCATTCTGCGGATGTCCGGCATGTCCCTTCACCCAGATGAACGTAACCTGGTGCGGCTCCTTCGCCTTTAACAGACGTTCCCATAGATCAATGTTCTTAACCGGCCCGCTCTTGCCTCGCTGCCAGTTGTTTGCCACCCATTTTTCAATCCAGTGCTGGTTGAAGGCGTCGATCAGATACTTGGAATCGGAATACAGCTCCACCTGGCAGGGACGGTTTAACGCTTCCAGTCCCATAATCGCGGCCAGCAGCTCCATCCGGTTATTGGTTGTCCGCTTAAATCCGCCGCTCATCGTCTTTTCGTGAAGCGTTCCCTTCTGGTCCACAAAGTGGAGGACGGTTCCGTAGCCTCCCGGTCCGTCCGGATTTCCTCTGGCGGAACCGTCAGTATAAATCTGTACTTTTCCCATGGGTATCGTGTCCTTTCTGTCTCTGTAATGATTCTTACCGGTCCCACTTGTCGCACAGCGACATGATCTGGTCGGTAAACCGGGCCAGGTCCTTGTTGGCTCCGCCCTCGTTCCGGCGGATTACCTGAAGGAGACGCTCTCCGGCTGCCAGCAGGCGGCTGTAAACCGAGCTTGCCTTCTTCTTTGCGGCGGCCGCCTTCACAATCGGGATTCCGGCCGCCTCACGAATCCAGGCTCCGGCAATTAAATCAAACACCGAGCCGGAGAAGGGCGCCGATGCCTCCAGCCCCATATCCGTCTTTAATCCTTCCGCAAAGGAGCTGCAGACCTCATCCTCCCCGTGAACCATAAACACATGGGCCGGCTTCTCCTTGAAGGCATGAATCCATTCCAGAAGGCCGTCCCGGTCCGCGTGGCCGCTGATGCCGTCAATCAGCTCTATGTGAGCCTCCACATCGATTGACTCGCCAAACAGCTTTACCTCCTTTGCTCCCTCCAGAAGGCTCCGCCCCAGGGTTCCCTCCGCCTGGTATCCGGCAAAAATCACGCTGCACTCCCGCCGCCACAGATTATGCTTTAAATGATGGCGGATACGGCCTGCATCACACATGCCGGCTGCCGAGATGATTACCTTCGGCGTCGTCTCAAAGTTAATGTTCTTGGATTCCTCACTGGTGACCGAAAGCCGGAGTCCCGGAAATTCGATGGGGTTGATTCCCTGCGCCACCAGCGCCTTGGTCTCCTCATCAAAGCATTCCATCATGTTCTGCTTGAACACATGGGTGGCCTCCACCGCCAGCGGACTGTCCACATAGACCTCAAAGCCGTCATGTCCCGTCACCAGACCGTCCGCCTTAATCTGGCGGATGAAGTAGAGAAGCTCCTGGGTACGCCCTACCGCAAAGGCAGGGATGACCACATTGCCTCCCCGGTCCAGGGTTTCCTGGATGATCCGGGCCAGGTCCTGCTCATAATTTACCACCTTTTTGTGATACCGGTCCCCGTAGGTACACTCCATGATCACATAATCGGCTGTGTCGATATAGTGGGGGTCCTGAATCAGCGGCTTGTGCTTGTTTCCGATATCGCCGGAGAATACCAGTTTTTTGGTAATCTCCTCCTCCGTCGCCCATACCTCGATGGAAGCCGAGCCCAGAAGATGACCCGCATCGGTAAAGCGGACAGTAATATCCTCATTCAGCTTCACCAGTTCCCCGTAGGGATAGGACTCAATCAGACTGATAACACCCAGCGCGTCCTTCATCTCGTAGAGGGGCGCCACCTCTTCCTTTCCGGCACGTCTGGCCTTCCGGTTCTTCCACTCTGCCTCCATCTCCTGGATATGGGCGCTGTCACGAAGCATGATATCGCACAGATCTGCCGTCGCCTCCGTGGTAATCACCCTTCCCCGGAAGCCTCTGGCATAGATGAGCGGCAGATACCCCGCATGGTCGATGTGCGCGTGGGTCAAAAGCACAAAATCAATCTGGCTGCAGCTCACGGGCGGTTCCACATTCTCATATACATTCTGCCCCTGCTCCATGCCGCAGTCCACAAACAGCCGGGTCCCTCCGGCCTCCAGATAATGACAGCTCCCTGTCACCTCATGATTCGCCCCGATAAATTCCAGTTTCATCCAAACACCTCCTCGATGTACAAAATCCTCTTGTAAGATTCACGCCATTAATTTCCATCTGTTTAATGAAATTATATCACGAGACCATCCAGAAATCCATCATATTATAATGCAAATCATCCCTCCGCTGCTGTCATTGATAATCTTCTGCATCGACTCCTGCAGCTTCATCTGGCTTTCCTCTGTCAGCTGGGAAATCTTTGCATGGATTCCGTCCTCCACAATCTGCTCAATGGATTTTCCGAAGATATTGGCCTCCCAGATTCCGTCCGGGTTGTCTCTGGCGCTTGTCTTGATATAGGAAATCAGATCCTGTGCCTGCTGCTCGCTGCCTACGATCGGGGCAATCTCCGTCTGAATCTGAGCCTTAATCATATGGATGGAGGGAGCCTCCGCCTTAATCTTTACCCCGTACTTATTCCCATGGCGGATTACCTGGGGTTCATCCAGAAGAATCTCCGGCCGCTCCGGGCTCACGGCCCCGTAGCCCTTCAACCGGACCTGGCTCAGCGCATCCTGTACCTTCTCGTACTCCCGCTGCATGCCGGACAGCGTCTTAAGGGTCTCCATCAGCTGGTATTCGCCTTCGATGGGAATTCCGGCCACATCGCTTAATATCTGATAATAGCAGCTTTCCTCCATAAGAATCTCCAGCGTCACGCAGCCGTCCGCCATATCCAGCTTTCCAATCCGGATTTCCTTCATGCCGTCACATTCTGCCCCGGCTGTCCCGGCCGCCACATCCTTCATCTCCGTTACCTGCTCCAGCACCTTTCCCGCCGACTGGATTACCTGCGCCTTTACCGGATGAGCGGCAGGAAGGATTTCCAGCCATCTGGGAATCACAAAATCCATGCGGACCACCGGAAATTCCTCCAGCACCCGCTCCAGGATGCGGCAGATATCCTCCTTTTTTAACTGCTCGCAGTTCACCGGCATTACCGCCACCCCATACTCCCGTTCCATCGCTTCCCCTAATGCGATGGTCTCCTCGGAGAATGGCCGCACCGAATTTAACAGCACCACAAACGGCTTCTTTAAGGCCTTCAGCTCATGGACCGCTGTCTTCTCTGCTTCTATGTAATTCGGCCGCTTCAGCTCTCCGAATGAGCCGTCGCAGGTCACCACGATGCCGATGGTGGAATGGTCGCAGATTACCTTCCGGGTGCCGATTTCCGCCGCCTTCGTGAAGGGAATCTCTCCATCGAACCAGGGCGTTTTCACCATCCGCTCTGCTTCGTTTTCGATATGTCCGGCCGCCCCCTCCACCATAAAGCCCACGCAGTCAATCAGCCGGATTTTCACCGAAATCCCGTCCCCCACCTGAATCTGCGCCGCCTCCTTGGGGATGAACTTGGGCTCTGTGGTCATCACCGTCTTTCCGGCTGCGCTCTGGGGGAGCTCATCCCGGCTGATGGTCCGGCTGTTCTCGTCCTCGATGGACGGAAGAACCAGAAGCTCCATAAACCGTTTGATGAAGGTCGATTTTCCCGTCCGCACCGGACCGACCACCCCGATGAAGATTTCTCCCTTCGTTCTGGCCTCCATATCCTTATATACATGAAAATTGTCCATAAAAATACCCCCTTGCTATGCTGATACAGTATATGCAGGAGGGTATTTCTTTATCCGTTATTCACGGCTTCTATTCGCTTAAATAAGCCTTCTTCACCGAATCATCATTCATCAGTTCCTTTGCGTCGCCGGAAAGAACGATTTTTCCGGTCTCCAGAACATAGGCCCGGTCTGCGATGGAGAGGGCCTTCTTGGCGTTCTGCTCCACCAGAAGAACGGTGGTGCCGTCCTTGTTGATCTTCTGGATGATGTCAAAGATTTCATTCACATAAATCGGGGAAAGTCCCATGGAGGGCTCATCCATGACAATCAGCTTCGGATGGCTCATCAGAGCGCGTCCCATGGCAAGCATCTGCTGCTCGCCGCCGGACAGGGTTCCGGCAAGCTGGTTTTTCCGCTCCTCCAGACGTGGGAAACGTTCGTACACCATCTTTAAGGTCTCTTCCAGCTCATTCTTATCATTTCTGGTATAAGCGCCCAGCTTTAAATTCTGCAGAACCGAAAGCTGCGCGAACACCCGGCGTCCCTCCGGAACATGGGCGATGCCCATGGGAACCAGCTTGTGGCCGGGAAGCTTGGTGATATCCTTTCCGTCATAGACAATCTTTCCTGCCTTGGACGGGATCAGGCCGGTGATGGTCTGAAGAGTGGTGGTTTTTCCGGCGCCGTTTGCGCCGATCAACGCGATGATTTCTCCCTGGTTTACATCGAAGGAGATTCCTTTAATGGCCTGAATCACGCCGTAATAGACTTCCAGGCCCGTTACTTCCATTAATGCCATATCTCTCCTCCTATTCTCCCAGGTATGCCGTGATAACCTGCGGATTGTTTAATACCTCTGCCGTCTCGCCTTCTGCCAGCACCTGGCCGAAGTTTAATACCGTCAGCCTCTCGCAGATTCCCGACACCAGCTTCATATCATGCTCAATCAGCAGGATGGTCATATCAAAATGGTCGCGGACAAAGCGGATGGTGTCCATCAGCTCCTTCGTCTCATTGGGATTCATGCCGGCTGCCGGCTCATCTAACAGAAGCAGCTTCGGGTCCGTGGCAAGGGCGCGGGCGATTTCCAGCTTTCTCTGCTTGCCGTAGGGAAGGTTGGACGCCTTGTATCCGGCCTCCTTCTCCAGGTCGAAAACCTGTAAAAGCTCCATGGCCCGCTCATTCATCTCCTTCTCCACCTTGAAGTACTTCGGCGTCCTTAAGATGCCGTCCAGAGTGGAATACCGGTGATGATTGTGAAGGCCCACCTTTACATTATCCAGAACCGACATGTCCTTGAACAGACGGATGTTCTGGAAGGTTCTTGCGATACCGGACTGGTTGATTTCCGTGGTCTTCTTTCCGGTGATATTCTTTCCATCCAGGGTAATGCTTCCCGTATCCGGCTTATACACGCCGGTCAGCAGATTGAATACCGTGGTTTTTCCGGCGCCGTTCGGCCCGATTAAACCGTACATCTGTCCCTTTTCGATGGAAATCTGAAATTTATTTACTGCCTTTAAGCCTCCGAAGGAGATACTTAAATTCTTTACTTCCAGCATAGCCATTTAAGCTTCCTCCTTCCCGTGGTGTTTTTTCAATTTCTCAATTACCCGCTTCCTCATCTCGATGGCCTTCGGCGCCGAGTTGAACAGCATCATCACAATCAGCACGATGGCATAAATCAGCATACGATAGCTGTTTAAGCCGCGGAGAAGCTCCGGAAGTGCAGTCAGCACCACCGCCGCGATAATGGAGCCGCGGATGTTGCCGATGCCGCCCAGCACCACGAATACCAGAATCATGATGGACATGTTGTAGCCGAAATTCTTCGGGGTGGCCGCAAGGCTGGATAAGTTGTGGGCGTAAAGCACGCCGGCCACTCCGGCGATGGATGCGGAGATGGAGAATGCCAGCAGCTTGTATTTGGTGATATTAATACCTACCGACTCTGCCGCAATCCGGTTGTCACGGATTGCCATGATTGCACGGCCGGTTCGGGAATGAATCAGATTTAAAATGATAAACAGGGCAATCAGAATCAGGATGATTCCGATGGTGAAGGTAGCGGCCTTCGGCGTGCCGGTGATACCCTGTGCGCCCTTGATGATGACCTCGCCTTCCTTTTCCAATTTTAAGGATGCCACATCCTTCATGGAAAAGTGCAGTCCCCTGCTGTCCTTTCCAACGTAAAATACATTAATCAGGTTTTTGATGATCTCACCGAAAGCCAGGGTTACGATAGCCAGGTAATCGCCCTTCAGACGAAGAACCGGGATGCCGATCAGCACGCCGAATACGGCGGCCGCCGCCGCACCCACCAGCAGGGCAAAGAAAAATCTTACGCCGACGCTTGGAATCGCGTCTGCCATGACTTTGGTAAAGAATGCGCCGGAGAATGCGCCTACGCACATGAATCCGGCATGTCCCAGGCTCAGCTCACCCAGGATGCCTACGGTCAGGTTTAAGGAAACCGCTAAAATCACATAAGTACAAATGGGAACCAGAAGGCCCTTTAACAGGCTGGTCATATGACCGGTTCCGCCTAAAATCTGTATGAACACCCAGGCTGCAATTACGATAGCATATGTGATGATGTTCTGAAATGCAGCTTTGTTTTTTACACTTTTCATTTTCATCTTCTGCACCTACACTTTCTCGTGAATCGTCTTGCCTAAAATGCCGGTCGGGCGGACTAAAAGTACAATGATCAGGACCGAGAATACGATTGCGTCGGAAAGCTGGGAGGAGATGTAGGCCTTGGACAGGTTTTCAATCACGCCCAGGATGATTCCGCCGATCATCGCGCCCGGAATGGAGCCGATGCCGCCGAATACCGCTGCCACGAATGCCTTGATGCCCGGCATGGAGCCGGTATAAGGAGTCAGGGACGGATAAGCCGAGCAAAGCAGCACACCTGCCACAGCCGCCAGGGCAGAGCCGATCGCGAAGGTCACGGCGATGGTACGGTTTACGTCGATGCCCATCAGGGTAGCGGCGCCCTTGTCCTCCGATACGGCCAGCATGGCCTGTCCCATCTTCGTCCGGTTGATGAAGGTGGTAAGCACCACCATAACCAGGATACAGGAGATGATGGTCACGATGGTAACACCGGAAATCGAAAGCTGTCCGTCCGCCAGCTTTAACGCCGGGACATTGACAACAGACGTAAACTGTCTGGCATTGGAGCCGAAGATTAAAAGCGCCACATTCTGGAGCAGATAGCTGACGCCGATCGCGGTAATCAGAACCGCCAGAGGGGAAGCGCCTCTCAGAGGCTTATAAGCAATCCGCTCAATGGTAACGCCGAGGACTGTGCAGATTACCACTGCCGTCAAGACTCCTACGATCGGATTGCCTCCCAAGGTGCTGACCACAGTGAACGCAGCAAAACCGCCCACCATGATAATGTCGCCGTGGGCGAAATTCAGCATCTTTGCGATTCCGTATACCATCGTATAGCCAAGGGCGATAATCGCGTAAATGCTGCCAAGACTGATTCCATTAATTAAATAAGACAGGAAGCTCATAAACACACCTCTTTACTTTTTCTTTTACAAAACAGAGGGCTGTCCCCAAGGACGGCCCCCTGCCGGGTTTCTTCTTGTATCTGTCAGCTGAAAATTACTGCATCTCGTACTTTCCGCCTACAATCTTAACTGCCTTTGGAGCCTTCTCCGGCTCACCGGCCTCGTTCCAGGTCATACCGGTACCGGTTAAACCGTCTACGGTAATCTGGGTCATAGCAGGTACCATTGCGTCACAGATGGCGGAAGCATCCATATCAGCAGTGATTCCGGACTTCTCTGCTGCAGCCTTTACTGCGTAAACTGCGTCATAGGAGTCAGCCGCGAACTGGTTTGGCGTATCGCCGTATGCTTCGGTGTAAGCCGTGGTAAATGCCTTTGCCTCTTCTGCGTCAGCAGCGAATGGAGTTAACAGCATCAGGCCCTCTGCCAGAGAGGTATCAAAGTTCTCTACGGATAAGATACCATCCATACCGTCACATCCGAAGAAGATTGGTGCGAATTCCTTATCAGCAGCCTGCTTTAAGATGATGGAAGCCTCCTGATAGTAGATTGGCAGGAATACCATCTCAGCGCCTGCTTCTTTTGCTTTATCTAACTGAACCGAGAAATCGGTCTTATTATCTGCGGTAAATGCTTCGCTTGCTACAACCTCGATGCCCTGGTTTGCTGCTTCCTCTACGAACTTCTCGCGGATACCGTCGGAGTATACGCTGGAGCTGTCATAGATGATTGCAACCTTGGTTGCCAGCTTGTTCTCACCGATGTACTTTGCAGAAGCGGTACCCTGATCCGGGTCAGAGAAGCATACACGGAATGCGTTCGGATTCGCCACACACTCAACTGCGGAGCCGGATGGGGTAATCTGGAACATATTGTCATTCACGGTCTCGGCTGCAACTGCGATACATGCGCCGGAGGTGGTGCTTCCTACTAACATCTGCATACCCCAGTCCTTTAAGGTGTTGTATGCGTTTACGCTCTTCTCCGGGTCAGCCTCGTCATCCTGAGCCTGAACCTCGACCATAGCGCCGTTGATGCCGCCTGCTGCGTTGATTTCCTTTGCAGCCAGCTCTGCGCCGTGCTGTACAGCCAGGCCATAGGTTGCTGCATCACCGGTTAACGGTCCGATCACGCCAATCTTAAATGAACCTGCATCGCCTGCCGGTGCTGCTTCGCTTGCTGCGTCACCTGCCGGTGCTGCTTCACTTGCTGCCGGTGCTGCGTCTTCCTTTGCAGCTGCTGTGGTTTCTGCGTTTCCGCCGCCACATGCGGTTAAAGATGCTGCCATTACAACAGCCAATCCAAGACTTAATGCTTTTTTCATAATAGTTTCCTCCTCTTTTTCCCCTCATGCCGGAAGCTTCATCAATTCATCACTGTGAAGTTGTAGCCGAGGTAAAATCTTTCCTCATTATAGTTTTACCACACGAAAAAGTCAACTATTTTTCGCATTCTTGGCGAAATTTTTCAACAAAACCCGATTTTCAGCCTAATCTGCCCATCCATCCGCCTCGGAAAGCTCCTGAGATTCAATCCGTTTGTCACGAAGCATCAGGTCATTTACCGCTTCTCTGGCCGGCTTGCCCTCGAACAGCACCTGATTGACCTGCTCGATGATCGGCATGGCTTCCTGATATTTCCGGGAAAGCTTTAGCGCCGCCTTTGCCGAGTAGACGCCCTCCACGACCATATGGACCTCCGCCATGGCTTCCTCCATGGTTTTGCCCTGTCCGATCAGGATTCCGGCTCTCCGGTTCCGGCTGTGCATGCTGGCACAGGTTACAATCAGGTCGCCGATTCCCGTCAGCCCGCAGAAGGTGCGGAAATCCCCGCCCATAGCGGTTCCCAGTCTTGCAATCTCCGTGATGCCTCTGGTAATCAGGGCCGCCTTCGTGTTGTCGCCGTAGCCCAGTCCGTCGGCGATTCCCGCCGCCAGGGCAATCACGTTCTTTAAGGAGCCGCCCAGCTCAATCCCCAGCATGTCCGGGCTGGTATAGACGCGGAACACCTCATTCATAAAGGTATCCTGGATAAATTCCGCCGTCTTCCGGCTGTGCGCCCCTGCCACGCAGGTGGTGGGCAGTCCCCGGCTTACCTCCTCCGCGTGGCTTGGCCCGGACAGGACCGCCACATCGGCCATGGGAAGCTCCTCCTCGATAATCTGGGAAAGGGTCATCAGAGTGCTTTCCTCGATTCCCTTCGCCACATCCACGATAATCTGCCCATCCTTGCACCAGGGCTTCATCTTTGCCGCCGTCTGCCGCACATAAACAGAAGGGACTGCCATAACCAGCAGTTCCTTCTCCTTCATGGCAGTCTCCAGGTTTCCGGTAATTTCAATCTCCTCCGGAATGCTCATTCCCGGAAGATTCGGATGCTTCCGCTCCTTTGATAAGCTTTCCACTTCTTTTTCAATTGCTGACCAGATGGTTACCTGATGGCCCTTCGCCTGAAGCAGAAGAGCCAGAGCGGTTCCCCAGGTACCGGAACCGATTACACCGATTGCTGCCATTGCTATTCCTTCTTTCCCCACAATTTATTTTCATTTCCGGCCAGAAGCCGCTTGATATTCGCTTTATGACGCCAGATGGCCATCAGGGACACCGCGCCCAGCAGTACCCAGAACTCCGGCAGAAGCCCGGCATCCAGCCCATACTCCCCCTTCCAGGACAGGAAGAGGTTCACGGCAAAGAATGCCACAGCCACCAGAATGGAGCCCAGAGATACAAAACGGGTGAGAATCACCGCCCCTAAGAATACCACGGCGCACACCAGCGTCAGCCGCCAGTCCATGCTGGCCACAAGGCCTGCGGTGGCCGCGATTCCCTTTCCGCCTTTAAAGTTCATATAAAACGGAAAATTGTGTCCCAGAATCACACCGAAGCCCAGATACAGCATCAGAAGATAGGCCATACCGGCATACTCCGCGCTGCCGCTTAATACAATCCGGAGCACGGTACAGGGAATCAGCGCCTTCAGTGCGTCCCCGAAGAATACGATTGCTCCTGCTTTTTTTCCTAACACCCGCAGCGTATTGGTGGCGCCGGAATTGCCGCTTCCGTGCCTGCGGATATCGATCCCATGCATTTTCCCATAGATAAATCCGGTCTGAAAAAGACCAAACACATAACCGGCTGCCAGACAGATGATTCGTTCCATACGTTCCTCCATTCCCTGCGCGCCTTATGCGCGCCTCCCATCCTACTGTTCCTTTTCCTTCCTCTCACGGTAAATGAATTTTAAAGAGGTGCCCCGGAAACCGAACGCATTCCGAATCTGGTTTTCCAGATAACGGGTGTAGGAGAAATGGGTCAGCTCCTTATCGTTGATGAAGATAACAAAGGTAGGCGGCTTCACCGCTACCTGGGTGATATAGTAAAGTCTCAGACGTTTGCCCTTGTCGGACGGCGGCTGCTTCATGGCTACCGCTTCCGTCATAATCTCATTCAGCACGCCGGTCGATACCCGGAGCGTCTGATTCTCCCGGACTACATCAATTAAATCAAACAGCTTTTCCAGACGCTGCCCGGTCTGGGCGGAGATAAAGATATACTCCGCATACGGCATGAAGGACAGGGTTTCCTTTAATTTGTTCGTGTACTCGTAGATGGTCTTATCGTTCTTTACGATTGCATCCCACTTGTTCACGGCCACGATGATGCCCTTTCCTCTTTCGTGAGCGATTCCCGCAATCTTAGCATCCTGCTCGGTAATGCCCTCCACCGCGTCGATTACCACGATCACCACATCGGCCCGGTCCACCGCCGTTACGGTGCGGATGATGCTGTACTGCTCCAACTCCTCTTTAATCTTATTCTTGCGGCGCAGTCCCGCCGTATCGATGAAGACGTACTCGGTGCCCTTTCGTACCACCTCGGTATCCACCGCGTCTCTGGTGGTGCCTGCGATGTTGGATACGATCACGCGGTTTTCTCCGCAAAGCTTATTAATAATAGAAGATTTTCCCACATTCGGTTTTCCGACAATGGCGATGCGCGGACGCTCATCCTCCTCTTCCTCCTCCGTAGCCGGGCCGAAATGCTGAATCACCGCATCCAGCAGGTCACCTACCCCCAGACGGGAAGCTGCGGAAACCGGAATCGGGTCTCCGATTCCCAGGTTATAGAATTCATATACGTCATTGCCGAACTTCTGGATGCTGTCCACCTTATTCACCGCCAGAACCACCGGCTTTCTGGACTTTCTCAACATATCCGCTACCTTGGTGTCAGAATCCACCATGCCCTGGCGCACATCCACGATAAAAATGATGACATCTGCCGTCGCAATGGCAATCTCCGCCTGCTCCCGCATCTGGGACAGGATAATATCTTTCGTATCCGGCTCGATGCCGCCGGTATCAATCAGGGTAAAGTTCCGGTTCAGCCAGGTACAGTCCGCATAGATACGGTCTCTGGTAACACCCGGCGTATCCTTTACGATGGAGATTGGCTCTCCTGCCAGAACATTAAACAAGGTGGACTTTCCCACGTTGGGACGTCCCACGATGGCTACTACTGGTTTACTCATTTGATTTCCTCCATATATCAATCTTTCGATTCGTCTTTCTATGAATCATAGCTTTCTGATTCATTGCCTTTTTCCAGCTCATACGGGCTGTGCTCTGCCGGTCCCTCATCCTCCACCGGGGCCAGAATCGCATTGACAAAATCACATCCGCTTGATTTTACAATATTCACCGGAACTTGTAAAGCCTTTTCCAGTTCACTTCTTGTCATATCGTCCAGGAATACCTCCTCCCCGCTGCGGAAGCAGCTGACCGGAAGCAGCAGCCTGGAGCCAAGCTTCTTCCCCTTTAGCTGCTTTAAGATATCCTGTCCGGTGAGCAGACCGGCTACGGTAATCTTCTCCCCGAAGAACTCATTCACAATCGGATACAGATGAACCTTCCTTCCCGGAAAACGGTCCGTCACCCAGCCGATGTATTCTTTTATAAAAGCAGCAGGAAGAAGTCCGGTGGCGATGGAGATCTCCTCTTCCTTTCCGTCATCCTCCATATCCTCCAGGGCCGCCTTTATCTCCTCGGCCAGAAGGCGGGTCATGCCAACCCCGTTCTCTAACTGGATATATCCGTCATACCGCTCTTCCTCCGGCAGAGGACGTCCTGCCAGCAGATAGAACTCATCGCTTGCATGGACAAAATGGATGCCGTGCTCTGCATAGATTTTTTTCTGCCACCGCTCAATCTGGTCGATGGCCCGTCCGGCCGTCTCCTGGTCAAACAGCTCCAGCGGATACAGCCCCTCCCGGTACTTCGTGAGTCCCACCGGAACCACAGAAAGGCTTTCCATGCACGGAATGTATCTGGACAAATCCCCGATGGTGCGCTCTAACTCCTCCCCGTCATTGATGCCCGGACACAGCACGATCTGGCCGTTCATCGGGGTTCCCGCCTCATAGAGCCGGTCCATCATGGACAGCGCCTTTCCCGCGAACCGGTTGTGAAGCATCCTGCAGCGCAGCTCCGGGTTCGTGGTGTGGACGGAAATGTTGATTGGTGAAAGATGGAACCGGATGATCCGGTCGATGTCCTTCTCCTTCATGTTGGTTAAGGTGATGTAATTCCCCTGCAGAAAGGACAATCTGGAATCGTCGTCCTTGAAATACAGGGTCTCCCGCATTCCCGGCGGCATCTGGTCAATGAAGCAGAAAATGCACTGGTTGGAGCAGGAGCGGTAATCGCTCATCAGCCCGTTCTCAAAGGTAATGCCCAAATCCTCATATTCATTCTCGATATCCAGCTCCCACTCCTCGCCGTTGGCCTTCCGGACCACCATCAGAAGGGAAGGACTGTCCACATAATATTCGTAGTCGAAGATGTCCTCCAGCTCCTGCCCGTTTATGGTTAAAAGCACATCGCCCGGCTCCAGCTCCAGCTCCTCCGCGATGGAACCGGGGTCAACGGATGCGATTTTGTGTCCTGTTATCTCTTTGCTCATAAATCTTATACCCTTTCTTTCTGTGCCGCAGCCGCTCCGGTTCCGGCGCCGCTGCTCTCCTTTTCTTATCATACCAACATTAACCTTCTTTGTAAAGAAACACTTGATTTATCTGTCAAAAGCTGATTTTTGTTTTTTTTCGTGAAATACCGGAAATCTATTGACGGCAATTATCGGAAAATGTTATAAAAAGAAGGTAAAGGGTAGTTTTGTGCTCATTTCGAAAAAGTTTTTATTCAATGAACGGAGGAACCGCCATCATGGCAAATAATTATGTTTTTAACGATTCTCTTCCCGTTGCGCCGTTAAAGATTGCAGCGCTGGAAGGTATTAAGCCCCTGGCTCAGAAGGTAAACGATTATATCGTGAATTTCCGCCGGAATGATACGGAGGAATTAATCCGCAGGAAAGCGGACCTTCATTACCGCGGCTACGATGTGGACTCCTATCTGTTAGACTGCTCCTGTCCGCGGTTCGGAAGCGGCGAGGCAAAGGCTGTCATCAACGAATCGGTCCGTGGAGCCGATATCTTCGCCATGGTCGATGTGACCAACTACAGTCTGACCTACAAGGTAAGCGGGAATGTCAACCACATGTCTCCCGATGACCACTATCAGGACTTAAAGCGTTTAATCGGAGCTACCGCTGCGACTGCCCACCGGGTAAATGTAATTATGCCTTTCCTTTATGAAGGCCGTCAGCACAAGCGTTCCAAGCGGGAATCCTTAGACTGCGCCATGGCGCTTCAGGAGCTGGTAAATATGGGTGTCAGCAACATCATCACCTTCGATGCCCACGACCCCAGAGTGCAGAACGCGATTCCATTAAGCGGATTTGACAACTTCATGCCCACCTACCAGTTCGTAAAAGCCTTATTCCGCCATGACCAGAATTTAAAGATTGACAAGGACCACCTGATGATCATCAGCCCGGACGAGGGCGCCATGAACCGCGCCGTTTATCTGGCCAACAACCTGGGCGTGGACATGGGCATGTTCTACAAGCGCCGCGACTACTCCAGAGTCGTAAACGGACGCAATCCGATCGTGGCCCATGAGTTTTTAGGAACTTCCGTAGAAGGTAAAACCGTTCTGATCATTGACGATATGATTTCTTCCGGCGAGAGCATGCTGGATACCGCCAGAGAGTTAAAGGAGCGGAAGGCAGAGAAGGTAATCGTGTGCTGTACCTTCGGTCTGTTCACCAGCGGCCTGGAGAAGTTTGATGAGTTCTATGAGAAGGGTTATCTGGATTATGTAATTACCACCAACTTAAACTACCGCCCGGCCGAGCTTTTAAACCGT
Organism: Lachnospiraceae bacterium; assembly: GCA_030536455.1. GTDB lineage: Bacteria > Bacillota > Clostridia > Lachnospirales > Lachnospiraceae > Caccovicinus. The sequence continues at coordinate 15,021 of JAUNPZ010000071.1, forward strand.
TCCTGGTACATCGAGGCGGATATGAGCAAGTATATGGCGGCGATTATCAATTCCTTTAACCATGATGTTTCCATCGGACGCTCCCTGTCTCCGACGGAGAAAATTCAAAAGCTGATTCAGCGGTATCATGCGGATGGATATGATTATTTCCAGACCATCCGGTAAGGTGAAAATGTGTATATTGCGGGGACTCCGGCCTGGCGGCTGGAGTCCTTTTTGCTTTCAATAATCCATTCAGCGTAATCCCAGAAATGCGGCCAGATTGCCCCGTTCCTCCCCGCATACCC
>JAUNPZ010000072.1 GCA_030536455.1 Lachnospiraceae bacterium
AGGTCCTTTCCGGCCAGCTTCGGCGCACTGGCCAGCACGCCCTTCTGGTTCAGCTTCTCGCCGGAAATCTTTGCCGCCGGGTGCTTGCTTCCCAGCACACGATGCGCCGTCTTTAATGCATCTACCGCAATTTCCAGCCCCCGCTCCGGTGTTCTGGCCTCTGCCATCATGTGATGGAAGCCGGCCGCCTTTACCTCGCCGGCCGCATCCGATGGATTCTCCACCTCTGCGGCCTTCACTGCCTGAATATGACGGATATCGTCCAGGATTCTGGTCTTATCCTTCAGACCGCCGCCCTGCTTTAAATCCTTCACATTTCTTAATACCCGTGTCTGCGTCTTGACCGGTTCCTCCGGCTGGCTTTCGATGGAGATTCTGGACATTTCCTTTGCCAGGCTGGCCTCCACCTCCGCTTCCTTCACGCTGGCCTCCAGTCTTTCCTCCGGAGATACATCCACTCCGTCATTTCCTGCCGTGCCTTCCGCAAAGGATGCACTGATGCCGGATACCATCTCCTCGGAAGGGTCTGATACCGGAGCCGTTTTTACTGCCGGAGAAACACTCCGCCCGGAGGCAATCGCCCGCAGAAGCTCCGGGTCCGGAGCCGGGACCGGAATCGGAGCCGGGTCATTCTTCCGCACCACGTCGTCCTGCTCTTCCCGTGCCGCATTCTCCGCCTGTACGGTGGAATCGCCGCCGTTCTCCGCCTCTGTCTGTGCCTCCGGCGCTTCCTCCTCACGGGATGCCTCTGCCGGCAAAACGGCTGTGTCTGCCTGCGCCTTCGCCGGAGCCTGCTCGTATTCCCCGGATGCGCCGATTACGCTTCCGCTGTTTAATTCCACCTGCTTTAATTTTGCCTCGTATTTATCCCGGTTCTCCACCAGGTCCATCTGATACTTGGTCAGAGGAGCATACTGGAGCTTTAACTCCATCGCCCGGTCTACATACTGACCGAGGCCGAACATCAGCATAATCTTATCACAGGTCTTCACGCACTCATTTTCCATGCCGGCCTGATGATAAAGCTCTGCCAACTCGTACAGCCATCTCTCATCCAGTTCTGTGCTGGTATAGCTTTCCAGGGAATGGATCAGCTGCTCGATCGGCGCGCCCTTTGCCTTTAAAATCAGGAAACGCAGGATATCCTGTCTGGAATCATCCCCGGCCAGTTCACAGAATTCCCGGTAATAACTTTCCGCTTCCTGGACATTTCCCTGCTTTAACGCAAGCTGGGTCAGCTTATACAGCAGACGTTTTCCGATGGGCGCCCGCTCAAAGGCAATCAGAAGAATATCCTTGGCCTCCTGATATTCCTCATTTTTTTCATATACAGAAGCAATCATGGAAAGCAGGTTGGCGTTCCGGACACGTCTCCAGTCGATGGTGTCCGCGATTTTCATAGCGGTCTCAAAATCGCCCTTATTCACCAGCTTTTTAATCTGCTCCACCTTAATATTAAACTCGTATTTATCCATTTCTTTCGCATCTCCTAAGCCTATAGCTCGATTCTGCCCTCCAGTGCACGCAGAAGGGTAACCTCATCAATATATTCCAAATCGCCGCCTACCGGAACACCGCTGGCAATCCGGCTTACCTTTATGCCTGTAGGCTTGATTAATTTGCTGATGTACATAGCCGTGGTCTCTCCTTCCAGGCTGGAATTGGTTGCGATGATGACTTCCTTTACGTCACCCTGCAGCCGCTGCATTAATTCCTTCAGCTTGATGTCATTCGGCCCGATTCCAAGCATGGGGGAGATTGCCCCGTGAAGGACGTGGTAAACGCCCTCGAATTTTCCTGTTTTCTCATATGCCGCCAGGTCTCTGGTATTCTCCACCACCATGATCACGCCGTGGTCCCGACCGGGATTGGCGCAGATGGGGCAGAGCTCCTGGTCCGTCAGGGTAAAGCATTCCCTGCAGTAGCGCACATTATTCTTTGCATCCGTCATAGCAGAAGACAGACGCTCCACCTGCTCCTTCGGCATATTGATAATGTGAAACGCCAGCCGCTGAGCAGACTTTGCACCCACTCCGGGAAGCTTCGATAATTCTTCAATCAATTTTGTGATCTGACTGCTGTAGTAATCCATTAGAACGGAAACCCGCCGCCTAAACCGCCGCCTAAGCCTCCCAGACCTCCGGTCAGCTTGGACATCGCCTGAGAACTGGCCTCCTCCATCTGACGGAACGCCTCATTGGTCGCTGCCACAATCAGGTCTTCCAGCATCTCGATATCATCCGGGTCCACGACCTCCTCGGAAAGCTTTACGGAAACCACTTCCTTCTTTCCGGATACCGTAACCGTAACCGCTCCGCCGCCTGCAGAAGCGGTATATTCCTTCTCCTCCAGCTCCTTGGTGGTCTCCTCCATCTGGCGCTGCATCCGCTGCGCCTGCTTCATCAGATTATTCATGTTTCCAGGAATACCGCCGCCTGGAAATCCGCCTCTCTTTGCCATAATAAATTAATCCTCCTCTATTGATATATCCATATGAATCTTTTCTCTTAATTCTTCATCGCTGACATAAATCGTATTCGCCCGCTCGCCGGTTTCCCGCTGCCGGGTCTTAAAATAAATGGACTTGCCATATTTTTCTGCCACATACCGCTCCAGGCTTCCGATGACGCTGGGACGGTTTCCGATGGCATAGTTAATGGGGTCCGAAAAAACGATGCACAGGCAGCTGTCGCCGCTTGGCTCCACTACCGTATCCCGGAAGCTTGGACGGATGGACATGCCCATCTGCCGGACGATATTGCCCCATTCATTCCGAATCAGTTTTAAATCCTCCAGCTGAGCCGGCGGAATCGCCACCTCCTTCGGCGGAATGGCTGCACCGGATGAACCGGCTTCTTCCGGCTGTCCTCCTAACGCCTCCGGTACTGCGGCCACCTGGCCGTATCCGGCTGCCTGGGCTTCATATCCGCCCGGACGTACCGGAAGACCTTCCTCGAACCGGGCTTCCAGACTGGCAACCCGTTCTAATAAAGAATCTATATTAACCTCCATCTCCGGCTTTGTCAACTTTATCAGGGCAATTTCAATAAGAATCCGCTTCTGACTGGCATATCGAAGCTGATTGGACAGCTCGGACAGCACACGAATCTGACGAATCAAGGTATTCCCGTCGGTTCGCTTTCCATCCTCCAAAAGCTGCTTTAAATTGTCCTCTGACATATCCACCAGCCCGGCCGCATCCTCTGCCGTCTGAACCAGAAGGAGGTTCCGCAGATACCAGATAAAATCATTCACGAACTGGCCCAGCTCCCGGCCCTGAACCACCATCTCCTCCAGAATCAGGATGCAGTCCTTCGTCCGCTTATCCATAATCGCCTGGAACATCCTGGAAAACAGGGTCTGATCCACCGCTCCCAGGATATCCAGCACATTATCATAGGTCAGGGTCTCCCCAAAATGAAAGGCAATGCACTGGTCCAGAAGGCTTAAGGCATCACGGAATGCCCCGTCCGCCGCTTTCGCCAGATATAAAACCGCCTTCTCTTCAATCTCAATCTGTTCCGCCTGCGTTACCTCCCGCAGCCTTGCCGCGATGGTTTCCGCCGGAATCCGCTTAAAATCATACCGCTGACACCGGGACAGGATTGTGACGGGAATCTTGTGCACCTCCGTAGTCGCCAGGATAAAAATCACATAGGACGGCGGCTCCTCCAGAGTCTTTAACAGTGCGTTAAAGGCTCCGATTGAAAGCATATGCACCTCGTCAATGATATAAACCCGGTACCGGCCGTCGGTTGGCGGATACTGAACCTGCTCCCGGATGTCGCGGATGTTTTCCACGCCATTGTTGGAGGCCGCATCGATTTCCACCACATTCATGGAGGCTCCCCCGGCAATGGCCCGGCACACCGGACATTCCCCGCAGGGACTTCCGTCCACCGGATGCTCACAGTTTACCGCTTTTGCAAAAATCTTGGCAATACTGGTTTTTCCCGTACCCCTGGTTCCGCAGAACAGATACGCATGGCCGACCCTGCCTGATACAATCTGATTTTTTAAGGTCTGTACGATATGGTCCTGGCCCTTCACGTCATCGAAAACAGCCGGACGCCATTTGCGGTACAATGCAGTGTATGACATGTCTCAACCTCTGTTCTTAGATTTTATATATTGCCTGGTTTTATTATTCATCACCAAAGCTGATGCCTACGGACTTGGCCTGGCGGATGATGGCGCTGTCCGGGTCCACATACTTTAACTTTCCAGCCACCTCTTCCAGCGGAACCTTGTCAATCTCGCCGTTCTTTACGCAGACCATATATCCATATTCCTGATTCCGGATCAGCTCTGCCGCAGCCGCTCCAAGCTGGGTGGAAAGAACGCGGTCATACGGACAGGGCTCCCCGCCTCTCTGGGTGTGGCCCGGAACCGTGACACGAACCTCCTGGCCGGTCAGCTCCTGAAGCCTTGCTCCAATCTCATAGGAAGCAGATGGATAAACCATACCGCTCTCCTTCTTTTTCTTTAATTCCTTCTTGCTCAGGCTGGCATCCTCCATGGAGATGGCGCCCTCCGCCACCGCCAGGATAGAAAAACGCTTTCCGGCCTTCGCCCGCCGGTTAATCGCATCGCTGACCACCCGGATATCGTAAGGAATCTCCGGAAGAAGGATAATATCTGCGCCGCCTGCGATTCCCGCATATAAAGTAACCCAGCCGACCTTATGTCCCATGACCTCCACGATGAAAATGCGTCCGTGGGAGGATGCGGTGGTGTGAATGCAGTCAATAGCCTCCGTGGCAATGTTGACCGCACTGTGGAAGCCGAAGGTCATCTCCGTTCCCCACAGGTCATTATCAATGGTCTTCGGAAGGGATACAATATTTAAGCCCTCCTCCCGGAGAAGGTTCGCCGTCTTCTGGCTTCCATTGCCTCCCAGCACCACCAGGCACTCCAGCTTCAGCTTCCGGTAGGTGTGCTTCATGGATTCCACCTTATCCAGGCCGTTCTCATCCGGAACCCGCATCAGCTTAAACGGCTGTCTAGATGTTCCTAAAATCGTTCCGCCCTTGGTCAGGATTCCGGAAAAATCAGACGGCTTCATAATATGATAATCCGCATACATCAATCCCTTGTATCCGTCCTCAAAACCTACGATTTCCACATCATCATACATGTTATACAATGCTTTTGCTACGCCCCGCATGGTTGCGTTCAGGCACTGGCAGTCTCCGCCGCTGGTTAACATTCCAATTCTTCTCATGCAATATGCCATCCTTTCTCGTTCTCTGCATTTGTCTATTCCGGTTTCAGGCGGCCGCTTTTCGGAAATCCTCCATCCGCAGTTTCTCTGCGAAATGTAACGTTTTTTCCGCGCCGCCCCTTCATTTTCCGCCAAAAGGTCATACTATACCCATTTTGTAATTATACACCAGCTTATCTTGCGAAGCAACTAAAATAGGAATGGTATCTCTACCATTCCTTAATTTTATCCACGCGCCTTGCTTTGAACTGCAGACACAGACGTTACTCTGGCAGTTAGCTCGGTCCAGGCTGCCTCATGTCACACAGAAGGTTCTGCTTAGTGCTGCTGCATTCCTGCCCTGACACGGTTCACAGATTCCTGTTGCATAAGACCCAAACGTCAACGCCACTTACCAAAGGCAGCTCCGCATCATACAAGCCCGAGGCAAGGCATCACCCTTGCTGGAGCGGATTGCAAGTACAGGGCACCGCTATCTCCCCGGCTGCGTGGAAGCTTTATGACATTGTAAGGCATCCCCGAAAAATGTGAAAATCGTCTTTTTCAGATAATTTCTTTTCGAGTTAGCTTGTTAAGTATAACGTGCAGACCCGGTTTTGTCAAGTAACATCCTGATTTTTCCTCAGAAGCCGTCTACTCGGTCTGATTTTTCTGCTCCTCCTTCTTTCGCTTCCCGGCCTCTCTCAGCTCCTTAAAAAACGTCTTCATCATCTGAGAGCACTCCTCTCCCATCACGCCGATTTCCACCTGGCACTGATGGTTAAAGCCCTCCTGATGAAGAAGGTCAAGAACCGATCCGGCGCAGCCCGCCTTCGGATTCATGCAGCCGATGACAACCTCCGGAATCCTGGCCTGGACGATTGCGCCCGCGCACATGGGGCATGGCTCCAGGGTAATGTAAATCCGGCAGTTTTCCAGCCGCCAGTCCCCCAGCTTTCTGCAGGCTTTTTTTATGGCAATCATCTCTGCATGAGCCAGGGTCGTGTGGTCAATCATCCTCCGGTTGTAGCCTCTGCCGATGATTTTCCCTTCATAGACAATCACGCAGCCGATGGGCACCTCCCCCAGGCTCTGGGCCTTCCCTGCCTGCCGGATGGCCTCCTTCATATATTTTTCCTCCTGCGTCAGAAGGCTTGTCCGTATCTTTGCCATGTTATCCTCCGCTGCAGCTTTCGCTGCCTTTTCTCCGCCATTTTTCCGCCGTCATTTTTTCCGCTGTCATCTTTTTCTCCGCCATCTTTTCTCCATCTTTCCTCCGCCGTTTTGGCCTCCATCTGCTTTTCGGACGGCTTCTCCTGTGGTATACTGAAATGACAGCATTCTGTTTTCCCTAACAGTATACCCTGACCGTGTCCGGGAAGCAACCACTTCCTCTCATCAGGCGCTCTCGGATGTTCAAAATCCACATGGAGGTATCTTACGATGAAAATCTGTGGTTTTCAAAAAACAACGTTACTGGATTATCCCGGCCATCTGGCCGCTTCCATATTTACCGGCGGATGCAATTTCCGCTGCCCGTTCTGCCACAACAGCGAGCTGCTTCCGGGCGATGTCCCGGCTGCATTCCCGGAAGAGGAGGTTCTGGCTTATCTTCAGAAAAGAAGACACATTCTGGAAGGTGTCTGCATCACCGGCGGCGAGCCGACCCTGCAGCCGGACCTGGAGACATTTCTCCGAAAAATCCGCGCCCTCGGCTATCGGATTAAGCTGGATACCAACGGATACCAGCCCCAGGTGCTGGAAACGCTCCTTGCAGAAAAGCTGGTGGATTATGCAGCCATGGACATAAAAAACAGTCCCGGACGGTACGGGGAAACGGTGGGAATCAGGAACCTTTCTCTCCGTCCGATTGAAGAAAGCATCGCCCTCTTAAAGCGATCCGAAATTCCCTGGGAATTTCGCACTACCGTCGTCCGCGAACTTCACCAGGCGGAGGATTTTAAAGAAATCGGCCCCTGGATTTCCGGCGCGCCCGCCTATTTCCTGCAGAATTATGTGGATTCCCGGCAGGTGCTCTGCCCCGGCTTTACCAGTTATTCCAAATCGGAGCTTCTTACCTTCCTGGAGCTGGTGCGGCCCTTCGTAAAAACGGCGGCCCTTCGCGGCATCGACTGATTTTTCCCTGCCGCTCCCTGTCATTCCTCATCCAGCCGGACATCCGCATACCAGTAGCCGAACCGGCCGTCCTGGGCCGGCTGGTTTTTAGACAGCACAAAATGCGGAAAGCCAAACATGGAAGCCATATATTTTTCATTGCTGTAGTAATGACCCGGAACCCCCAGCAGATATCTGGGATTTCCGGCCGGATTTTCCAGCCGCGCCAGAATCAGATACCGGTAATTATAATAGCCGTGGAGCAAAAAGCTGTTATTTCCATAAATCCAAATCTCTCTGGGCAGCATACCGATATCCTGGGGCTTAATCACCAGCACCTGACAGCCGTGCTCGCTGTCAAAGGCCTGGATTTTCGGATAGGTTTTCAACAGGAAATCCCATATCGGCATCCGCTTTTCCACCGCCTCCTCCGCATCCAGCTTTGCCAGCGCCTCCGGGTCACCGATAATCAGCGGCGGCTCCTTAAAATGCCGGATGACCGGCTGAACAGGCGGCGTGCTCTGCTGTTCCGGACAGGGGGCTTCTGCCGTCGGCTCGTCCGGCTGGCCGGTCTCCAGCTCCAGGCGTCCCATCTCAAAGGAGGGAAGCCCCGTCTCCGGCGCCTCCGGAATATCCGGAACCACTGCGCTCAGGCTCTTTTTTTCCACTTCCTCTTCCAGGACGCGCTCCGATGTGACCGGCTCCAGCACGATCTGCGCCGCCTGGGTCACGGCATCCTCCCAGATGGTAGTGTACGTCCGCCAGGCATCCCCCTTTTCATGAAGCGTCAGCCCGTAACACGCATCCATGGTCTCCCCGGAGGATTCCACATCCGCCACCTGAACCGCCGCCCGGAAATCCCCATTTCCGTTCCTCAAAAAAATATTTCCCAGAAATATTTCCTGCCGGCCCGTCATCAGATATACGCCCATATCACTGCCGCCCATATACAGCTTTTTTACATTCACATTCAGCCGGCACATGCCATTTCTGGCTTCCAGCTTTACGAAACCTACATTTTTTCCTTTCGTATTTCCCTCATACTCATATATGTAAGAAATCAGTCTGCGAAATTCCGCCATAGCATCCTCCAATTTTTCCATATTTGTCCCAATTTTTCTTATATTATTTTCTTTTCTTTTATACTACTTTCATTTTATGCAAATAAGCATTGAAATTATTACCTGAAAATGCTATCCTAGTTCTAAGGGAGTAGTAAAAAATTTTTTCCATTTCAGGAGGGTTTCTAGTTATGAGAATTTACAAGGCAACAGATTACAACGACATGAGCCGCAAGGCTGCTAACGTGATTTCCGCACAGGTTACCATGAAACCAGACTGCGTACTGGGTCTGGCTACCGGTTCCTCTCCAATCGGAACCTACAAGCAGTTAATCGAGTGGCATCGTGAAGGTCTTCTGGATTTCTCTCAGGTTCATACCGCAAACCTGGATGAATACAAGGGCTTGACCAAGGATAACGACCAGAGCTACTATTATTTTATGTATCATAATTTCTTTAAGGATATCAATATCGATATGGCAAATACCAACATTCCGGACGGAACCAACCCGGACGGCGAGGCCGAGGGCGCTCGTTATGACCAGGTTGTCCGCGATTTAGGCGGTGTTGATTTACAGCTTTTAGGTCTGGGACGCAACGGACATATCGGCTTTAATGAGCCGGATGAGGTATTCCCGAAGGGAACCCACTGCGTAGACCTTCAGGAAAGCACCATCGAGGCAAATAAGCGTTTCTTCGCTTCTGCTGATGATGTTCCGAAGCAGGCTTATTCCATGGGCATCCAGACCATTATGATGGCCCGCAAGATTCTGTTGATTGCAAGCGGCGAAGACAAAGCAGAGGCTCTGTACAATTCTCTGTGCGGCCCGATTACTCCTCATGTGCCAGGTTCCATCCTGCAGCTGCATCAGGACGTAGTGGTTGTTGCAGACGAAGCAGCGCTTTCCAAGTTTAACCTGTAATACCCCATGTTGCAGGCGTGAAAAAGTCAGGCCCCTCAACGGTGCGAACGGTTGAGGGGCCTGACTTTTTTCTCGCTTTATTTTTCTATCTCCAATCCGCTGAACCAGTTGGCCAGCTCCGCAAACTGCGCCACTGTAAGCGCCTCGCCTCTCACCGACGGCGACACGCCCAGGCTTTCGATGGCTGCGGCAATCTGCTCCTTGGTATAGGGAATCTCCGGGGAGTTGTTTAATCCATTCTGCAGGGTCTTTCTTCTCTGGTTAAAGGATGCCCGGATTAAACGGAACATCAGCTTCTCATCCTCCGCCTCCACCGGCGGCTTCTGATGACGGGTCAGCCGGATCACGGCGGAGCCTACGTTGGGCCGGGGGATAAAGCAGTTGGGCGGTACATTTGCCACGATGTAAGGCTCGGCATAGTACTGAACCGCCAGAGACAGGGCGCCGTAATCCTTGGAGCCGGGTCCTACCTGCATCCGGTCCGCAACCTCCTTCTGAACCATGACCGTGATGTTGTCGATGGGTACATGGCTCTCAAACAGCCCCATGATAATGGGGGTTGTGATGTAATACGGCAGATTGGCCACCACCTTGATCGGCCGGCCGCCGTTGTATTCTTCCGCCAGCTTTCCGATATCCACCTTCAGGATATCCTGATTCATCACGATTACGTTCTCATAGCCTGCCAGGGTTTCCTTTAAAATCGGTATCAGGTTCGTATCAATCTCCACCGCGATAACCTGACGGGCCGCTTCCGCCAGATACTGGGTCATGGTTCCGATTCCGGGACCAATCTCCAGAACCAGGTCTTCCTTTGTCACTCCGGCCGCACCGATGATTTTTTCCAGCACATGGGTATCAATCAGGAAATTCTGGCCGAATTTCTTCTGAAAGGCAAACTGGTATTTCTGAATAATTTCTATCGTATGTTTCGGATTTCCAAGGTCCGCCATATAATCCTCCTACTCTACAGACGGTACAGTCTCTTTGCATTCTCCCAGGTCGCTTCCTCCACCTGCTCCGCCGAAATTCCCTTCAGCGCCCCGATGGCCTCCGCCACATAGGAAAGATTCAAAGAGGAGTTCCGTTTTCCCCGGTAAGGAACCGGCGCCAGATATGGACAGTCGGTTTCCAGAACCAGACGGTCAAGGGGCGCGTACTCCACCACTTCCTTCAGCTTTTTCGCATTTTGAAAGGTGACAACGCCGCCGATTCCCAGGAAAAATCCCATATCCAGGTATTCTCTTGCCATCTCTTTTCCGTAAGAAAAGCAATGAATAACCCCGCCGATATCACGGCTGTTTTCCGCCTTCATAATATCCAGGGTGTCCTTTGCCGCATCACGGCTGTGAATGACCACCGGAAGCTTTACCTTTCTGGCCAGTTCAAGCTGGCGGACAAACCACTGCTTTTGGACGTCATGCTCCACATCCTCCCAGTAATAGTCCAGGCCGATCTCGCCGATGGCCACCACCTTCTCTCTGCCCGAAACCGATTCCAGCCACCAGATGTCGTCCTCCGTCAGTTCTCCGCTGTCACTTGGATGAACGCCCACGGCCGCATACAGGAAGGGGTACCGTCCGGCAAGCTCCAGCGCCCGCTTCGTGCTTTCTAAGCTGGCCCCGATGTCCACCACCGCGCCGACTCCGGCTGCTGCCAGGCTCATCAAAAGCGCATCCCGGTCTTTGTCAAATGCCTCATCATCGTAATGGGCATGTGTATCAAAAATCATAATGATATCCTTTTCTATTTATCAATTTCAGGCCCCCAGATACAGCGTCCGGATCAGCCACAGCACCAGCAGATGTGCCGGGTAAAAGATGTAGAAGAAGTATTTTCCCGGCCGCAGCCCCTTCTCTCCATTATAAAAGGAAATGGGGATAAATGCCAGCGCTCCCCAGATGCTTCCGTTCTGCAGGAAGGCCATGACCGCGCCGAAAATATTCTGCATCCCGGTCTGTCTGGCATAATATAAAACCACAACCATCAGAACGCCCAGCGCCCCGTAATCCGTCCGCAGGAGGAAGGCCGCGCCGCAGCCGCCCAGCACGCAGAGAAGCTGCATCCAGCTCTTCCGCAGAAAACGCTGCACCCCGCACAGGGTCAGGAAGGCGATAAACAGGGTAAGAATCACATTCTGATAATCCAGGTAGAACCAGGTGCCGAAGATGGCCAGGTCAAATGGAATCTCCGACAGCAGGGCAAAGACCAGAAGCCGCAGGCCGTAATCCCGCTTATGTCTGGTGTGGACAAAGCCCTCCGCCAGAAGAAAGGCGAAGATAGGGAAGGCCAGCATTCCGGCGCTCCTCAATATCCGGTCCGCCATCCACCAGTTCTGTCCGGCTGCCGTCTCCAGAATCTTCTGCATCTGCGCCGGGTCTCCGCTTTTTAAGATTCCCCGCTCAATGACCGCCACACAGATATGGTCCAGCAGCATCAGGACAGCCCCCAGAAGCTTTAACCCGCTTCCGGAGATGCCCGGCCGTCCTCTGCGTGAGCTTCTGGCAAAGGACGGCCCCTTTCTTCCCCGCCTGGAGGAATAACTCTGAATCGTAATCCGGTTGTTCATCAGCAAATCTCAGCTCCTGCAGGCATATCCTTCTCCGGCTTCATCAGGGCCAGATTTCCTTCCGCATCCTCTGCGCAGAGAAGCATACCCTCCGAAAGCACTCCTGCCAGCTTCGCCGGCTTTAAGTTGGTGACAACCATAACCTTCTTGCCTACCATCTCCTCCGGCGTGTAATGCGCCTTGATGCCGCTGACAATCTGACGTACCTGGCTGCCTACCTTTACCTGGGAGCAGAGAAGCTTCTTGGACTTCTTCACCGCCTCACAGGCGATAATCTCGCCAACCTGGAACTGAAGCTTTGCAAAATCATCGTAGGTGATTTCCGGCTTTGCCTCGATGTCGATAACGGCATCGTTCTTCTCTCCGCCATCCTCTGCACCGTCTCCGGCTGCTTCACCGGCTGCGCCGCTCTCTGCCGCATTGGCTGCCTGCTGCTTTTTCTGGATTTCCTCCGCTTTCGCCAGAACCTCCTTTAAGTCCAGGCGGGCGAACAGAATCTCCGGCTTCTCCGTCACCTTGCTGCCGGATTCATATAAGCCGAACTCCTTCATCTCTTCCAAGGTTCTCTTCTTTGCATTTAACTGGGTCAGAATCTTCGCGGAAGCCTCCGGCATAAAGGACTCTAACAGGGACGCGCCGATGGTAATGGCCTCTGCCAGATTATAAAGCACCGTTGCCAGACGGTCCTTCTTTGCCTCATCCTTTGCCAGTGTCCACGGAGCGGTTTCATCGATATACTTGTTGCTTCTGCGGAAGATTTCGAAGATTGCGGTGATGGCATCCGCCACACGAAGCTGGTCCATCTTGTCCTCGGTCTTCTGAACTGCCGCCAGAACCGTATTCTTTAAGTCTGCATCCAGTGCCGCGTCTGTATCATTATCTGTTCCCTTGTTCTCCACAATGCCGCCGAAATACTTGTTGCTCATGGAAATGGTACGGTTTACCAGATTTCCTAAGATATTTGCCAGGTCGGAGTTCATACGCTCCACCATCAGCTCCCAGGAAATCACGCCGTCATTCTCAAACGGCATCTCATGCAGCACGAAGTAGCGGACCGCATCCACGCCGAATACATCTGCCAGGTCGTCTGCGTAAAGCACATTTCCCTTGGACTTGCTCATCTTGCCGTCGCCCTGTAAGAGCCACGGATGACCGAATACCTGCTTCGGAAGCGGCAGGTCCAGAGCCATCAGGAAAATCGGCCAGTAGATGGTATGGAAGCGGATGATATCCTTACCGATTAAGTGCAGGTCAGCCGGCCAGTACTTGTTGTACAGCTCGCCGTGATTGCCGTCGCAGTCATAGCCCAGACCGGTGATGTAGTTGGTCAGCGCATCCAGCCACACATAGGTTACATGCTTCGGGTCGAAGGAAACCGGAACGCCCCAGGTAAAGGAGGTACGGGAAACGCACAGGTCCTGTAAGCCCGGAAGCAGGAAGTTATTCATCATCTCATTTTTACGGGAGACCGGCTGGATGAACTCCGGGTGCTCGTTAATGTAATCAATCAGTCTCTGAGCGTACTTGCTCATCTTGAAGAAGTAAGCCTCTTCCTTCGCCGGCTGAACCTCGCGGCCGCAGTCCGGGCATTTGCCGTCCACTAACTGGGACTCGGTGAAGAAGGACTCGCATGGCGTACAGTACATGCCCTCGTAATAGCCCTTATAGATATCGCCCTGGTCGTACAGCTTCTTAAAAATCTTCTGTACCTGGGCCTCATGGTCCGCGTCAGTGGTGCGGATGAACTTGTCGTAGGAGGTGTTCATCAGATCCCAGATGGTCTTGATCTGTCCGGCCACATCATCGACAAATGCCTTCGGGCTCACGCCTGCTGCCTCTGCCTTCAGCTCAATCTTCTGTCCATGCTCATCGGTACCGGTCTGGAAACGCACATCAAAGCCCTGCTCTCTCTTAAAACGGGCGATGCTGTCTGCCAGCACGATTTCATAAGTATTGCCAATATGCGGCTTGCCTGACGTATAGGCAATCGCGGTGGTAATGTAATATGGTTTTTTACAATTGTCACACATATTTTCTTCATCCTTTCTATAAAATAAAAGATTCCTATCTTTAATTTCTTTAAAGAAGTATACCCCATTTCGGTTTTATTCGTCAAGTACTCACGAAAAGGTTGCCATTCCGCCTAAACACTGATTCTGCGAACCCTTCCGGCCGCACACAACACGGTTTACCTGTCCCCGAAAAATGGTACAAAAATAGCCAGATGATGATCCGTCAAAACCTGGCTATGTAAAAGTTCATATTCATTTGTTCAGAGAAACTCCCTGCACTCCCATCTCTTCCATTTCCTTCAGTATAAATGCTTCTAATTTCTTCTTATCAGGTAAATGCAGCATATATGTTGAAATAAACAGTTTATTATCCATTCCCGACAACGCATACTCTACCATCTGCGAACCTTTATCTGTGCAAAGTAAAATTCCAACTGGCGGGTTATCGCCTGTCATCATCTCATTCTTTTTATAATAACCCACATATGCATTTAGCTGCCCCAGATCCTCATGCTTAAATTCATCATTTTTTAATTCTATGATAACGTTGCAATGCAATATTCTGTTGTAAAACACCAGGTCGATAAAATAATATTTATCATCAATTATTATACGTTTTTGTCTTGCCTCAAAACAAAAACCTTGACCTAATTCAAGCATAAATTCCTGTAAATGATCCATCAATGCCTGTTCTAAGTCAGATTCTGTCACAGCATCTTTCGCATCCAAGCCAAGAAATTCAAAGGTAAACGGATCTTTAATCGTTAACGCATTTGTTGTCGAATTGTCTAGCGATTTCATCAATAGTAATTCTGGTTTTTTACTGATGCCAGCTCTTACATATAAATTTGTTTTAATTTGTCTGCGAAGTTCCCTTACGCTCCAATTACATTTTATACACTCTGTTTCGTAGAAAAATCTTTCAAAAGCATCTTCGATTATCATAATTTCTCTTATATGCGAAAAAGAAAGATTGTTTACCAACACTTCCGGATTCGTTTCAAATTGGTGCAACACTGTCGAACCTTTTTCTAAATCCTGCAAACCGAATTGGTGCGACACTGTCGCTCCTATTTGAGGATATAATAAATAAAATTTACGACAAACCTTAAACAGTGTAGAATTCAAACCTTTTTGAGAAATCTTTTCTTCCAGATTTTTCAATAATTGTGTTCCATAATCAGCTCTATCGCTGCCAGCCTGCTCATATTCTACAATATAATATCCGATTGCCCAATTTCGAAGCGTCATAAGTTGATTCACAGCGCTTTTGGCTGTATTGCCATCTCCCAAATTCATATTGATTGTATTTTATCACAGGATTCATATTATTCAAACATATTTCGATGTAATGGCGGCACCTGGTGCAAAAAAGTTGTATTCTTGGGAAATATACTATATAATGTGAGTAATTTG
>JAUNPZ010000219.1 GCA_030536455.1 Lachnospiraceae bacterium
GATGCAGATAAATGTGGAAATATGAAAAACGACTTCAGTACCCGGTGAAAATCACACAGACAAACCCGAAGCTGGCGCAGTTTATTATCAGCCAGTATGGCGGGCCTTACTGCAAAAACTGATTATATGTAATAGTAGAAGCGAAAAGTCTTTGATTCTTTGTCATAAACGATTTTCTTGATAATTCTTCGAACTGCATTTCCTTTTGTAACATAGTCAACGTCCGAATCCTGCAGAAGGTCATAAATGTTCTGAATCCGTTTTAAAAGTACATCCTTTCCGGGAATATTGTCCGGAGCTGCATCCTGGACAAGCTCGGTCTCCTTGGCAAGCAGCTGCTCACGTTCCTCCTGTAGACGGATCTTGTTTGCCTTGTATTCCTCCAGTGTATCAATCTCGCATTCGTATGCTTCGCGGATCCTGCGCTCTTTGGTGTCAAGGCGGCGGAGAGCTTCATGGATAAGAGCAATTTCGCTATCCTCCTGCTTTTGAGTTTGACGTTCATAGGTATATTCAATATCACCGGTATCAAGAGCAAGTTTCAGGGATTCCAGGACAGCAGCTTCCGCTTTGATGGAGGATACGGAACAGGATCCAGGATGCATGCCTTTTGAATATTTCCAGCACTGGAAGGAATGTCCGCGCTTTGTGAGGTCCTTCGTGCGGTTATACCCGAGCGAAGAGCCGCAGATGGAGCACTTCAGCAGGCCGGAGAGCCAGTGAGCACAGGAAGACGCTTCCCGCCTGTGGTGAGGGTGATATTCGCGGTTAAGACGTTCCTGGTTGGATGCAAAGACAGAAGTGATGGATTCGCGGCATTCGTGGCTGCCTTGAAATGAGATATCCTTCCATTTTACGATTCCCACATAAAAGCTGTTGGTAAGCACAATTTTAACTGCCCGGATATCAAAGGAATTGCCACGCCGTGTGCGGTAGCCGAGCGCATTGGCTTCTCTGGCGATTACAGTAATGTCCTTGCCGTTAAAATAAGACTGGTGGATGAACTCGGCAATCTTGTACTGTGCTTCATTAATGATGAAAGGCTTCCCGCTTCCGACTGCATCATATCCGAGACAGGGAGTGGTCTGATATCCCTGTTCGAGTGCCTTCTGGGCCATGCCGCGCAGGACCTCTCCGGACAGATTGACAGAGTAGAATTCGTCAGACCATTCGATAATCATCTCGATCAGGCGGCCGAACATGCCTTCTGGGATTGGTTCGGATACACTCTTGATTGTAACATTACATTTTTTTCGGAGGATACCCTTGTAGAAGGCACTTTCCTCCTGGTTCCTGGCGAAACGTGAGAATTTCCAGAGATACAGGTATTTGAACGGAGAAGGGTTCTGCCTGGCGGTGGCGATCATACGCTGGAATTCAATCCGGTTATCTGCCCGGCGGCCCGATCGGCCGCGCCCTTCCATAAAAATCAGGTCCGGCGGTATGATAACGCCATCTTTCTTCGCTTCGTCCAGAATCATGCGGAGCTGCGCATCCGGGGACAACTCCGTCTGTTCATCGGTGCTGACACGGATATAGGCCGCGCCAATTTCTAAGGTTTGTTCACTCATAATGATATCATCTCCTTGTGTAAGATACGAAAAAAGGGTATAAAAAATACACCCTCTTGCCAGGATGCTTCGGAAATGATATAATTCAGGTGTCAAGCTGGATTTATCATATACCGGAGCATCTCTGGTAAGAGAAAATCTATGTAAAGCCGTTCGGTGTTGGTAGCACCGGGCGGTTTTTGCAATTTGTAGTTGAAATTATCGTGTAGTTGACATATAATATACTTAACAGGACAGCCGGAAGGTGAATGCACCTCACCCGTCCCGGCGAAACTTGAACTAAAAAATAGTCGTCAGCTTGGCTAGGGCAGGACGGCTATTTTTTATGGGTATAATTCAGAATGGAAACGATTAATCCAGCAACTGCTATGATTATCATAAATTCTTCATATGTACTCATAAATACCACCCCTTTCCGCAGGATATCGGAACGGGTTGGAGCACGTCCCCCGGCTGCCCAGGTAAGTATATTATATTGTCAAGGTGCGCCCATGTGGTGGGAAAACAGGGGGATTTTTATTGCTTTTTGGATTTCATTTTCATGCTAACCCGATACTGTTCTGCATCTGGGACATCGATAAACTCTACAGTTTTATGGTAAGTTGTAAAATCAAATGCGACAAGGGTTAAAACTCTATCGCATTTGATTTT
>JAUNPZ010000001.1:0-5710 GCA_030536455.1 Lachnospiraceae bacterium
TTTCAATCTCAATGTCCTGATTGGCAAATGCCCGCACCACCCGGTTTCCTAACAGGTTGTCCTCAATCCTGGCATTCAGCTCGCCAATCTGGTGGCGCTGCTCCTTAAACGCCGCCCGCATCCGCATGCGGAAAATGGTACAGGACACCACCATCACCGGAATCATCAGAAAGATGATCAGGGTCAGCGGCAGATTAATCCGCACCAGGATTACGAAGGCAACCACTGCCTTTAAAAACGCGATGAAAAATTCCTCCGGACAATGATGAGCAAATTCCGTCACATCAAATAAATCGCTGGTGATCCGGGCCATGATCTGGCCCACCTTCGTGTTATTAAAATAGCTGTCCGACAGCCTCTGCAGATGCTCAAAGGCATCCTGGCGCATGTCAGTCTCAATCTGCGCCCCCATCACATGTCCCGTATACGCCATGTAATACGCCGCCAGGCCGTCGATAATCCGCAGTCCAAAGTAAAGACCTGCAATCTTTAAAATCAGCCCCGCCGTAATCGCCGACAAATCCTGCATTCCCTGGTTGGTGATGTACCGCAGAATCATCGGCAGCACCATCTCGCAGACGGTGGTCAGCGACGCGCAGATTAAATCAAAAACCATGGTCTTCCAGTATTTGCCGTAGTAGGGGGCAAACCGCTTCATCAGTGTACTCGTCTTCATATCTCTCTTCCTTGTCATTTTCTTAATTGTAATTGGTACTTGATAGTGTATCACAAAAGCAATGGTTTTTCCATAAGAAAAAGCATAGTTGAGGCTATGCTTTTCCTAAAATTTGTAATTCTGTGAGTTTCCGTTTTCATCCTTTTTCCGATAGCGCGCCGCTTCCCTGACAAAATGCTCTGCAAAGCACGGATTGGAGGGATAATACAGGTGGGCAAAGCCCCACCAGCTTTTCGGCGTCCGGTGAATGCAGTCCCAGGCTTTCCCCGTAACCGGTTTTACCGCCCTGCAGTCCGCCCCGTTGTCAGTGCTGTCATAATAATGAAACTCATGGGCCCGGATGGTTTCGGATTTTTCCAAAAAGGCAGGCGTTTTTTCTTCAATCGTCACATATCCGAACCGCACCAGTTTTCCGGTGTCATAGCAGGATGCCGGAATCACGCCGCACATGGCGTACTCCCCGCCTTCCCGGTCCCTCAGCTTCTCATGGAGATACAGAAAGCCGCCGCACTCGGCCACGGAAGGCAGCCCGCCTGCAATCGCCTGGCGGATGCTTTCCCGCATGGAGCCATTCGCCTCCAGTTCTGCGCCGTAAAGCTCCGGATAACCGCCGCCAAGAAGAATGCCATCCAGCCCTTCCGGCAGCTCCTTATCATGAAGGGGAGAAAAGAACACCAGCCGCGCTCCCATTTTCTCCAGAAGATGAAGGTTATCTTCATAATAAAAGCAGAACGCCTCGTCTCTGGCCACACCGATAACGGCACGTCCGCCGGATGCGAAAACTTCTGCGTCTTCCGATTCTTCTGCGTTCCGTTCCGAATCCACCGTGTTCCGTTCCGATTCTTCCGGAGCCTCCGTCTCCAGAGCTTCCGCGCCTTCCGCGATTTCCAGGATTTTATCCAGATTCACCGTCTCCTCCAGAATCCCGGCCGCCTGCCCGATCTGCTCCTTTAAATCCTGAATCTCATGGGGCATTTTCAGCCCCAGATGTCTGCTTTCCAGCTTGAAATCCTTCTGCACCGGAATGTATCCCACCACCGGAATCGATAATTCCTGCCGGATAACCGGCGCAATGGAGGAAAAAAAGGATGCGCTGGTACGGTTTAAGATAACCCCCTTTATCCATTTTCCCGTGTCATAGGCCAGAAAACCGGCAAGCATGGGGATAAGGGAGCGGCCCATGCCGCGCGCATCCACCACCAGCAGAATCGGGCATTTCAGCGCATCCGCCAGATGGTAGGCAGAGCCCTCCTGGCGGATGCCGCCCAGCCCGTCATACAGCCCCATGGCTCCCTCCAGGACGGCAATCTGGGAAACCGGCTCCTGCAGAAACAATTCCCGAAGCTGCGGTTCATCGGAGAAAAACGGGTCCAGATTCCGGGACGGAACGCCCAGAACCGTCTTGTGAAACATGGGATCAATGTAATCCGGGCCGCATTTGAAGGCCGAAACCTGCAGTCCCCTTCTCTTCAGCGCCTCCAGAAGCGCGCAGGTGAAGAATGTCTTTCCGCTTCCGCTCTTTACCGCGGCAATCAGAACTCTCGCGCATTTTCGTTCCATATCCACCTCTATCTTTCCGCCAGCTCATACAGCACCGCATTGCAGATGGCCGCCGCCACATTGCTTCCGCCCTTCCGGCCCCGGTTGATGATATGGGGCACATCGGTTTTCAAAATCAGTTCCTTGGCCGCCTCCACATTCACGAATCCAACCGGAACGCCGATGATGAATGCCGGGCGGTATCTGCGGCTTTCGAGCATTTCATATAACTGAATCAGCGCCGTAGGAGCATTTCCTATGGCAAATATCACCGGCTTTTCGATGGCCGCCGCCCGCTCCATGCTGACCGCCGCCCGTGTTGCGCCCCGCTCTCTGGCGATGGCCGCCACCTCCTCGTCCGCCATAAAGCAGTGGGCCTGTCCGCCAAGGCCAGCCAGCACCTTCTTGTTGATTCCAGCCAGCGCCATGTTGGTGTCGGTCACGATATCCGCCCCCTGCCGGAGCAGCTCCTTCATAACCTCCACGGCATCCGGGCTGTAGGTCAGCGTATGAGCGTAGTCGAAATCTGCGCTGGTGTGGATGGCCCGCTTCGTCACCATCTCCTGGTCCTTCGGCAAAAGGATTCCCCGCTGCCGAAGCTCCTCCCCGATGATGGCAAAGCTTCTCTTTTCAATCTCGCCCGGAAGGACAAATTCCACCTTTCCGGCCTCCTCTTCGGACAGCGGAGCGGCCGGATTGGAAATCCCGTTCACAGCCGCTAAAAGCCGCTCATTTTCCTCTCTTCTCTTCACTGCAGTCCGGAAAAAGCCCGGCTTCAGTCCCCTGAAATTGCTGCAGTCCCGAATCAGAATCCGCCGCTCCAGCAGTTTTTCCGAAAGTGAAGGGTCCGCCTGAAACAGCAGATAATTGACGTCGCTTGGATACACCCGGCATCCGGCCTTCTGAAGCCCCTGTGCCAGGTAATTCCGCTCTTTGGCGATGGCCGCCGCGCTTTTTTCCAGGTAATCCCCCTCCCCGGCAGCGGCAATTCCGGCCTGCTGAGCCAGAACCGACACGCTCCACTCCGGCAGATGCATTTTTATCTTTGCAGACAGTTCCGGATTACCGCACACCAGATAGCCCAGGCGCACTCCCGGAATGGCAAAGCTTTTCGTAAACGCCCGCACCACAATCAGATTCGGGAATTCTCCGGTCCGGTTGAGAAAGGAATCCCGCTCCCCGCCAGAAAGCTCGATAAAGCATTCATCCAGCACCACAACAATCTGTTTTTCCAGACAATGCCGGAGGATCCGCTCCAACAGCTCTGCATCCAGCCGTCTTCCCGTCGGGTTATTGGGATTTGCCAGGAAAAGAAGGTCTGTCTCCTCCGTCAGAGCCTCCAGAAAAGAAGGCCCCAGGGTATAGCCGTCCTCCTCCTTCATTTCATAATAAAGAATATCGCCTCCGGCTGCCTGGACCGCCTTCTCGTATCCCAGAAAGGAAGGCGTCGGAATCACCGTCCGCTCCGGCTTCCATGCATGGACAATGGCAAGAAACAGCTCCGATGCCCCGTTTCCGCAGATGATATCCTCCGGGGCTGCGCCGGTCATGCGGCCGATGGCCTGCCTTAACTGCTCCGCCTCCATATCCGGGTAGCAGGTGCAGGTAAGGATGGCATCCCGAAGGGCCTCCTTTACCCGTTCCGGGATGCCGTATGGATTAATATTTACGGAGAAATCCAGCTCCACCTGATTGCGGTAGACATCACCGCCATGTATATTCTGCATCTTTATTTTCCTCCTAGTTGGTTCTAATGGCAAGTATACGCCGTGAAGCAGACGGCCAGGAGCGCTGCCAGGCAAAGAAACTCGCATAAAAATGCGGTTCCGTACATAAGCCGGTTGGCTCTTCGGATATCTTCTGTCTCCACCTTCCGTACCGCATCTCCGATAAACGGCTTTTTCACTACCTTTCCGAAGTACCTGGCGTCTCCTGCCAGGCGGATGCCCAGCGCTCCTGCGCATACGCTCTCGGTCTGGGCCGAGTTGGGGCTGGCGTGCTTTTTCCGGTCTCTTTTAAAGATATACCAGGCCCGTTTCGCATCAAAATCACTGCCCAGCAGAGCACTGGCTCCAATCATCAGAAGGGCGCTGAGACGGGCTGGAATAAAGTTTACCACATCATCCAGCTTCGCAGCGACCCGGCCAAACTCCAGATACCGCTCATTCTTGTAGCCGACCATGGAATCCATGGTATTCACTGCCTTGTATAAAAAGCCAAGCACCGGGCCTCCAAGCGCCAGGTAAAGCATCGGGGCGATAACGCCGTCCGAGGTATTTTCCGCCACCGTCTCGATGGCCGCCTTCGCGACCCCGGTCTCATCCAGAACGGAAGTATCCCTTCCCACAATCATGGAGACCGCCTTCCGCGCCTCGTCCAATGTGCCATGCTGCAGTCGGTCGTAAACCTTCATGCTTTCCGTTCTCAGACATTTTGCGGCCAGAATCTGATACGTCATTATACCCTCTGCCAGACATCCGGCAAAGGGATGCAGACGGTACGCCGCAAGCAGAAGCCCGCCGGAAACCATCCCGGTGCATAAAAGCACCAGCAGCACCAGCAGAGCACCATGGAAGCGACGTATATTTCTTTGCTTTTCCCGGCTCTTCGAAGCAGAGCTCCCGCCCTTTTCTCCGCCCCGGTTCAGCCGTTTTTCCAAATATGCAGTCAGGCCGCCAATCAGCCGGATGGGATGGGGCAACCATTCCGGGTCGCCCAATAATAAATCCAGCAGAAAACCTCCGCCAAATGCAAGGATATGATATCCGGTCATCTCGTTTCCACTCCATTCTGTTCTTCTTTTTCATACGCAGCGGCTCCGTGCCTTCACTGTCTCAACGGCTCCATGCCTTCACCCTCACAATCGCTCTCTGCCTTCACCGCCGCTCTCTCATCTATTTCACCCGCAGTCCGATTCCACAGGACACCCGTTCCACCCGTTCTGCCTTCGCCGCAAGGCCGATTAAAATCCGGCCCAGCCGCTCCCGGTATTCCCGTTCGAACGGCTCCACCGGCACGATGCCGTTTCCCACCTCGTCACAGATGATGATGCAGTCCGGATACTCCTTCGCCAGCATCTCCGTCAAAGCCTCCGCATCCTTCCCTTCCGCAATCAGCCCTTTCACCCAGCCATGGAAATGGTTGATCAGAAGCCGTCCTCCGTCCATCCGGCCGTCCTCCAGCTTCCTATCCGCCCCATCCAAAATCCGAAATTTCTCCCCCGGATGCTGCCGCCGCACATACTCCAATTTTCCCTGAGCAAAGCCTCCGATATACAGCTCCATAATATTCTCCTTCCCGCCTCTGCCATTAACCAAAATATCAATTTTTAAATCTTCTCATCCCATACAGCAAGTGCGCAGACCTGCTGAACCATTATATCATCACTCAATTATATGACCCTCCGGCTTTATCCCTAGAAAATCCAATACGCAGCCATAAAGCAGGCTGACAGAAGCAAGGAACGACATGTGAACGAATCGAGAAGCTGGTTTG